>JADLFU010000100.1 GCA_020849655.1 Polyangiaceae bacterium
ACGTCGCGCGGAACGGGAGTCGGCGTCCATGCAGGTTTAGACGGAGACCGCTTCGATGGATTCACAAATTCGGAGAGAATTGTGCCTTGAATTCCCGGCGATTTTGAGATCATCGATCAATGGCCAGAGGCGCGACCCAGGGAGGTGCGGCGGGGGCCGCGGGGCTCGGCGGCGCGGGCGCGGGCGGCGTGACCGGCGGTGGGGCGGCAGGCAGCGCCAGCTACCCCGCGCCGATCGCGTACTGGCCGCTCGACACGATCGGTGGCGTCGCCACCGCCGAGCTGGCGACCTCGCGGGGCGCGATGCACGACGGCGTGAGCGCGTCGACGGGCCTCTCGGGCGGCTCGATGCGCATGGGCAGCGGCTCGGGGATGTGGGTGCCATCGAACGTCTGGAGCCAGCCGCTCACGGCGGCGACGTTCTCGATGTGGGTCCGCCCGGATGGCGACTGGACGATCCCGTTCGGGCACGAGTTCCTCTGGCGCACCGGCGTGACGGTGTACCGGGGGTCGAGCAACGTCACCTTCAGGGTCGGCTCGGAGAGCGTCAGCGTGACGAAGGCGATGGTCACGGGCCGCTGGTATCACATCGTCGCGACCTACGAGTCCGGGGTGGAGCTGTCCATCTCGGTCGAGGACGCCCTGAGCCCCGGAGCCGCGACCAAGACGGTGGTTCCCAGCGTCGGGACGATCGCGGCGACGGGACCCCTGTCCGTTCTCCAGCAGAAGGGAGGAGGCGTCGAGCCGGGGGCGATCGACGACCTCGCGATCTTCGAGACTGCGCTGCCGATCCCCGAGCGCGCGGCGCTCTACACGCGCGGCCTCGTCGGTGACTCACCGCTGTGCCCCGCCTGCGCGCCGCCGCTGCTCCCGCAGCACGTGTGGCGGTTCGATGGCGAGAGCTACGACCGTCCGACCCCGGAGCTCGTGGCCGCGCGCCCGTCTCGGACTCAGGGCCTGACCGACAGCGTGGCGGGGATGGTCGACGGCGGGCTGCACGTGTCCGAGGTGCTGGCGCTGCCGACCGACCAGCCCGGATCCGGCGTGCTCGTCGATCCGGACGTATCGCTGCACCCGCCCGAGTTCACGCTCGCCGCGTGGGTGCGGGCGGACCGCGAGCTCGTCCCGGCCGACGCGGACATGGCGTGGTTTCGCGGCAGCTCGACGCTGCCGAACAGGGGCTTCTGGTTCGGGTATGACAAGGGCGTGACGCTGGTGCTCGGGGACGGCACGATGTTCCTCCCGCCGCGCCACACGCAGATGATGCAGTTCCCCGCGGGCAGCTGGATCCACGTCGCCGCCACCTTCGACGGTGCCACCACGTCGATCTACCTCGACGGGCAGCTCACCGGGACGGCGAACTTCGGCGCCACCTACATGCCAGGAAACGAGGCGCTGACCATCTGCGGAAACCGTCCGTACCCGGCGCCGCTCCCCATGTTTCCGGGCGCTTGCGACGAGGTCGTGATGTTCGACAAGGCGCTCTCGCTCGGTGAGATCCAGGCGCTGCGCGCGCGCGGGGCGGCCGGCCTGCCGGTGCAGTAGCCCACCCGCGCCGACGCTGCTCGCGGTGATCGCGCTCGGCGCTGCCGTTCGTGTGCTTCCAGCTCTAGAGGTCGTCGCCGCGGCGTGAGCTGGGCATCGGCGCGACGACGAAGGCCTCGCGCGCCTCGTCCCAGGCGACGATCACGGCCTCCTCGCCGCGACCGAGCGCCTCGCCGTGCTCCACGCGCACGCGCACGACGAGGCCCGCGCCGCCGTCCTCGACGGTCGCCTCGCCGAAGCTGTCGTCGACGCGGCCGGTGCGCACGACGCACAGCTTGCCGACGAGCGAGTCGCGGCGTCGCGCGACGTTGGGCTTGAACAGCGGCGCGAGCGGGCGGATGGCGAGCGACGTCAGCAGCAGGGCTCCGACGAACGATCCGGCGAGCGAGACCGAGCCCCAGAGGGCGCCGCGCGCGCCGAGCCACTCGGCGGCGGCCCACGACAGCAGCCACCCGAGCAGCGACACGAAGCTCCCGCTGACCATCATCGGGACGCTGCGGAGCCTGAGCGCGCCGACGATGTCGAGGGGCCCTCCGTCGACGTCGACGTCGGTGTCGACGTCCGCGTGCGCGTCGCCTGCGTGGACGTCACCTGCGTGGACGTCACCGGCGTGCACGTCACCGGCGTGCACGTCGCCGACGTCGGCCCCGCCGTGATCGGCGCCTAGATCCAGGTGCACCGCGCCGAGGATGACGAACAGCCAGTAGAGGACGGCGACCGCGAGCAGCGTCGTCCAGATGATCGTCGGGTAGGCGACGGCGGCGGTGAGCCAGGCGTGCACGGCTCAGCCGCCCTCGACCGCGGGCGGCGCGCGATCGAACATGGTCGCCGCGAGCGCCGGGCCGAACGTCATCACGACGGTGGCGATCGCCTTGCCGGCCTCGGTCTTGGCGAAGATGTCGGAGTACCCGACGCTCATGCAGGTCGAGACGAACACGAAGGCGTCGCCGAGCGAGTTGACGCGGGGGTTCACCTCCTTCTCGGCGAGGTAGAAGAGGAGCGCTCCGGCCGCGATCATCGACAGCGCGGCGTCCATCGGCGCCTCGCGGCCGCGCGTGAGGATCTCGCGCTTCACGCGATCGACGGAGAAGATCTCGGGCGCGGCCGCCGCGCCGAGCGCGAGGAGCGCGAGCGTGCTCTCGGTGCGCTTGTCCACGCCGGGGAGGGTACCGGCGCGGCGCGGCGCGCGCGAATTTTCGGGCTCGTAAGAAGCACGTCCCCTTGCGGCGCGAGAGCGGGAACACGCCGAAGACGGGCCTGTCGGCGGGATCGGACGACCCCTCGCGCCCGATCCGCACGATCCGCGCCTCGACGTCTCCGCCTTCCATCAGCGACACGACGACCGTGAGCTGCGCGCCCGCGGCCGGATCGGCGGCGTAGAGGTAGCTCGTGCGGCGCCCCTCGCCGAAGTCGAGCGTCGAGAGCGGATCGTGAAAGATCTGGGGCAGCGTGCGCAGCGGCGCGTCGCCCAGCAGGCCGTCGCTCGTGCCGATGAGCCCCGGCGAGGTCGTCACCCGGTCGGCGTCGAACGTGAGGCGCAGGGCGACATCTGGCGCGAAGCCAGCGCGCACGAAGGAGCCCTGCACGACGCTGCCGCAGTAGATCTCGCCGGGCGCGGTGGAGTAGCTGGAGGCGTCGCGGCACCCGGCGAGCGACGCTAGCGTGAGCGCGAGCGCGGCGACGACGCGGCGCGAGCTCATCGCGCGCCGGCCGCCTCTCGGACCTCGGGCTCGACGTCGGTGCGAGCGATCTCCGCGAGCTCCCTGTCGCTCCCGCCGAGGCGCGCGAGCGCCCTCACCGCGGCGACGCGCACCGCGGCGAAGGCGTCGGCGCGCGCGAGCGCTCGGAGCGAGTCGACGGCGGCGGCGCGATCCGCGCCCGACGCGCGCGCGGCGACGAGCCCGACGGCGCGCGCCGCGTCGGCTCGGTCGGACCAGCGGGGGCGGGTGAGCAGCGGCGCGAGCGCGCCCACGGCGACGAACGCCTCGCTGTCCTTCGCGGCCGAGAGCGCGGCCCGCACGACGGAGGGGTCTTCGTCGCCGAGCGCGCGGGCGAGCGCGGCCTGCGCGGCGTCTCCCGTGCCGTGCCCGAGCGCCTCCAGCGCCTCGGCGCGCACCTCGCCGTGCCCGGTGTTCGCCCAGGTGACGGCGCCCGCGGTGAGCGCGGCGGCGAGCTCGTCGTGCGCCGCGCGCGTCGCCGGTGTCGCCGGGCGGAAGGGGAAGGCGCCGGTGCGCGCCAGCGAGAGCGCGACGCGCGCGCGCTCGGGCGAGCCGGAGAGCGCCGCGGTCACCGCGGCGGCGAGCGTGCGCGGGCTCGCGAGCAGGGCCTTGTCGAGGTCGGCGTCGCTCGGCGCGGCGAGGGTGACCGACGCGAGGACCGCGG
Source organism: Polyangiaceae bacterium (assembly GCA_020849655.1). GTDB lineage: Bacteria > Myxococcota_A > Polyangia > Polyangiales > Polyangiaceae > JADLFU01. Next base: position 3,927 of record JADLFU010000100.1, read on the forward strand.
CGACGTCGAGCGCCCCCGAGTCGGGAGCGGACAGCGCGGGAGACGTCACGCTCGGGCGCGCGAGCGCCGCGACCCCGCGCGCGCGCTCGGCCGGATCGAGCGAGAAGAGCGCCCGCTCGGCGAGCGCGCGCGCCCGCTGATCGCCGATCCTGGCGAGCGCCAGCACCGCCGCGCCGCGCACGAGGGGATCGCGCGCGTCGGTGAGCCCCACGAGCGTCGGGGCCGCGTCGCGCCCGGCCTGCATCGCGAGCGATGACAGCGCCGCCGCGCGCACGACGGGGGGCGCCGCCGCCTGGCCGGTGAGCCTCGCGAGCGCGGGCACGGAGGACCTGTCGCCGTGGAGGCCCAGGCCGAGCGCCGCCATCGCGCGCACGTCGCCGGAGGGCGCGTCGAGGAGCCCGGTGAGCAGCGCCGTCGCTCGCTTGTCGGCCATGCGCGCGACGCCCCACGCCGCGGCGACGGTGACCGCGTCGCCGGGCGCGACGGCCTCGTCGCCCTGCGGCGCGAGCAGCGCCTCGAAGCGCGGCAGGAGCGCGGGATCGCGGAGCATCCCGACCGCGACCATCGCGCGCGCGCGGAGCGGCAGCTCGGCGTTGCCGGTCGCGAAGGAGAACAGCGCCGGCCCCGCGCCGCGGTTCTCGACGTGTGACAGCACGTCGATCGCGACCCCCGCCTGGCTCTTCTGCTCGTCCGAGAGGGCGTCGAGGAGCGGCTTGACCCCGCGCCCGCCGAGCTTCGTGAGCGCCAGGCGCGCCGCCTCGCGCGCCTCGGGCTTCGGCGAGCGCAGCGCGGCGACGAGCGGCGCCGCCATCTGCCCGTACACCTCGACGAGCGTGCGTCGGTAGAGGGGCTTCTGCGGGTGCGCGAGCACGAGCGGGAGCAGATCGGTCTCGAGCTCCGAGAGCGTCCCTCGCGCCAGGTGGTGCTGCATCGCGAGGCGCGCCGCGGTCGCGACGAGCTCTTCATCGGGCGACCCGCGCACGACGCGCCTCCAGAGCAGGCTCGCCTCCTCGGGCTTCTCTTGCGCGACCAGCACCTCGGCGAGCTCGAGGTACGCGGGAAACAAGCGGTCGTTGCGGGCGATCGCCTGGTAGTACGCGGCACGGGCGCGCGCGAGGTCTCCCTTGCGCCGGTACATCGCCGCGAGGCGCCTGTGCCCCTCGGCGTCGTCGGGCGAGAGCGCGAGCGCCTTCTCGGCGAAGCGGATGGCGTCGTCGTCCTTGAAGAGATCGGCCGAGTGCTGCGCCGCGCGCTGGTAGTACTCGCGCGCGCGCTTGGGGTTCAGCTCGGCGAGCCGCACGAGCGCCTCGATCGCGCCCGGGAGGTTCTTCGACTGCACGCGCACCCGCTCGAGCAAGAGGAACGCCTCCTCGTCGCCGGGCGCCTTCTCCACCACGCGCGCGAGCGCCTCCTCCGCCGGCGCGGGGCGCCCGAGCTTCAGCAGCACCTCGGCGAGCAGGCGGCCCGCGTCGAGGTCGGGCGGATCGTCGGCGAGGCGCAGGCGCAGCGGCTCGACCTTCTGCTCGAGCTGCTTCTGCAGCCCCCAGATCAGCACGAGGTGACCGCGGGCCTCGCGCGCGAGCAGCCGATCGGGCCCCGACTTCTCGAGGAGCTCTTGCCACACCTCGCGCGCCGTCTCGAGCCGACCCGAGCGCGCGAGGCCGGTCCCGAGGAAGGTCGCGGCGCGCTCGAGCGCGAGCGCGAAGCTCTTCTTCAGCTTCAGGTCGCCCGGCGCGCGGCGCATGGCCTCCTGGTACGTGGCGATCGCCTGGTCGACGAGATCGTGCTCGAACTGCACGTCTCCGAGCGCGCGCAGCCCCTCGATCTTGTTCGGGACGGTCGTGGTCAGCCGCTGCCACGTCTCCTCGGCCTTCTTCTTGTCGCCGGCCTGCCAGTACCGGTCGCCGAGATCGACGAGGTGCGACGGATCGCTCGAGCCGGACTGCGCGAGCCGCGTGACGAGGGCGAGCGCGCGCTCCTTCTCCTCGATGCGCTCGTAGAAATCGGCCACGCGCGTGAGCACGTCGTCGTCGCGCCCGGCCGCGCGCAGGAGCCGCTCGACGACCTCGAGGGCGCGCTTGCGGTCGCCCCGCGCGAGGTACGCCTCGGCGAGCTGGAACACGAAATCGGGGTTCTTCGGCGCGGCGCCGGCGAGCCGCTCGCTCTCTGCGATCGCGCCGTCGAGATCGCCGGTCGACTGGAGCAACCTCACCAACCTGACACGCGCCTCGATCTCCTTCTTGCCGCCGGAGACGAGCCGCCGGTACGTGGAGACGGCCTTCACGAGCTCGCCGGTCTCCTCGTAGAGCGACGCGAGGAGCCGGAGCTTCGCGGCGTCCCCGCCCGCCTCGCGCTCCATCAGCGAGACGAGCTCCTTCAGCGAGCCGTCCTTGCGGTGCGCGGCGGCGATGACGGAGAGGATCTCCCCGCGCACGCCGGCCTCGCCGCCCGCGACCGACAGCGCGCGGCGCAGCGTGGCGATCGCGTCCTTCGTCTTCGACTGCGCCGCCTGCGCGCGCCCGAGCTCGAGCAGGGCCGGCGCGAGCGCGCGGTTGTCGCCCGCGGCGGCCTTCACGACGGCGGCGAGCTCCTCCTCGGCGTGCGCCGCGTCGCCGCGCGCCAGGAGCTCGCGTCCGAGCTCGCCGCGCACCGCGAGCGAGCCCGAGACCTTGACGAGCGCCGCGTGGTAGCCGCGCGCGTCGTCGAGCTGCTTCGCGTCGAGCATCATCGCGCGCAGCGTGCGCAGCGTCTGCTCCTTGTCGACCGCGCTCGACTGGTGCTTCAGCGCCTCGTCGTACTGCGCGCGCGCCGCCGCGCGATCGCCCTGCTCGCGCAGCAGCTCGGCGAGGGCCAGGCGGACGGCCGGGTCGGAGGGCCTCGCGGCGACGGCGGCCTCGTAGCGGCGCCTCGCCTCGTCGGGCTTGCCCTCGAGCTTGAACACCCCCGCGAGCGCGACCTTCGCCGCGAACGACTCGGGCGAACTCGCGTCCGCCGCGCGGCGCTCCAGCTCCTCGACGAGCTTCTTCAGGTCGCCGTCGCGCTTGCGGTGCAGCTCGGCGAGTCGCTGCAGCGGGAAGGGCGAGCCCACCTGCGCGAGCACGATGCCCATGTATCGAAGGATGAGCGCGTCGTCGGTCGGGCCCTTCGGCGGGGCGTCGGGCGGCCGCGCGTCGGGCGGCCGGGGCCTCGTGGTGCCGGGACCGGGGCGGGTGGTGACCGGCGGCTTCGGCCCCTTCTTCCGGCCGCCGGCGCTGAGCTCGGCGTGGGCGACGGGCGCGAGCAGCGACAGCGCGAGGGCGAGGCCGACCGGCCGTTTCACGCGCGGGAGCATAGCCCGTGACGGGCGCACCGGCCCGGGCGATCGCGTCACCCCGCTGGCCGTCGGCCTGCCCAGGGTCGCGCCGCCTCGAGCTGCGCCGCCAGTCGAAACAGGAGCCCCTCCTCGCCGAACCTGCCGGTGAACATCACCCCGATCGGCAGGTCATCGTGGTTCCAGAACAACGGGACGCTCATCGACGGCTGCCCGGTGACGTTCGCGATGGGCGTGAACGACACGTACTCGAACACCCGGCTGGCCATCGCGTCGACGAGGCCCGGAAGCTTGAGGACCGACTGCAGCTCGGCCGCCGCGATGAGCTCGTGTGCCACCTTCTCGACGCCCTTCGGCGACAGCTCGCCGTGGCGCGCCGGCGGGCGCGACAGCGTCGGCGTCAAGAGCACGTCATAGCGCTCGTAGAGTCTCGCTACCGTGCGCGCCTCGGCGAACAGGCGCCGGCGCGCCAGCGTGAGATCGACGGCCGAGAGCGTCCGGCCGAGCATCGCGATGAGCGCCGTCTCCGTGTCGAGATCCTCGCGCCGCGCCCGCCGGCCGATCAGCTCCTCGCACCACACCGTCTCCGCGGCGACCGCCGAGGCCACGTGCACGACGAACGCGCGCGCGAACGCGTGGCCGTCGACGAGCGGGCTCGCCTCCTCGACGTCGTGTCCGAGCGACTCGCAGAGCCTCGCGGCGTCCTCCACGGCGGCGCGACAGTCGGGGTGCGTCTCGCCCGGCAGGTGAGGGCGCGTCGTGAACGCCACGCGGAGCCTGCCCGGCGCGCGCCGCGTCTCCTCGAGGAACGGCCGCTCGGGCGTCGGCGCGGCGAAGAGGCGCCCCGGCTCGGGCGCACAGGTCGCGTCGAGCAGCGCCGCCGAGTCGCGCACGCTGCGCGTGATCGCGTGCTCGATGGCGAACCCGAACCACCCCTCGCTCGCGTCGGGCCCCGTGGGCGTGCGACCGCGCGTGGGCTTCAGGCCGAAGGCGCCGCAGCAGGAGGCGGGGATGCGGATCGAGCCGCCGCCGTCGCCGCCGTGGCCGATCGGGACGACGCGCGCGCCGACCGCCGCCGCCGACCCGCCGCTCGAGCCTCCCGCCGTGTGCCCGCGCCTCCACGGCGTCTCGGTCGGCGCGTGGATGCGCGGCTCCGTCACGGGCGTCAGGCCCATCTCGGGCGTGGAGGTCTTCGCGATCGGGATGAGCCCCGCCCGCCGGTGGCGCGCGACGAGCTCGCTGTCGTGGTCGGGGACGACGCCCTCGTAGAGCGTGCTGCCGCCGCGGCTCGGCGCGCCCGCGACCGCGGCGAGCAGATCCTTCACGACGTACGGCACGCCCGCGAACGGGCCGTCGCCGAGCGGGCCCCGCGCCCGTCGCCGGGCGGACTCGTACATCCTGTGCACGAGGAAGGAGAGCGTCGGCTGGGCGCGCTCGGCGCGGCCGATCGCCTCCTCCACGACCTCGCTCGCGGTGATCTCTCCGTCACGGATCAGCGCGGCGAGCCCAAGCCCGTCGTGCGCGTCGTAGTCGAGCGTGCTCACGCGGCGCACCGTACCGCGGGGCGCCCGCGCGCGCGATCGTCGCGCACCCGACCACGTGGCGGCAAAATTGCGACGAGCCTTCAACGTGCGCGTGTTTGGGCTGGAATTTCCCGTGCGGCGAAGCGTCGCGCGGGGGGCGCCATCGCGTTGCCCCAAACAAACAGCGCATGTTAGCGTCGCGCCGGCTCATGGACCCTCGGCAAATCGAAGCCCTCGTCGCGCGCCTCGTCGCGAACCCCCACGACCAGGAGGCGCTCGGGTACGCGCACCAGGCTGGCGCGGCGGATCCGATGGTGTACGCGACGGTGCTCGAGCGCGTCGGCGGCAGCACGACCGATCCGGCCTTCGCCGCGCACTGGCTGAGCGAGGCGGCGAACGTCTACTCGGTGTCGCTCGGCGACGCGCACCGCGCGGCGCAGCTCCTGATGGCCGCGATCGCCCGCGATCCGTCGGCCGAGGCGCCGGCCGAGCGCCTCGGCGCGCTGTACCGTGAGCGCGGCGAGCACAAGAGCCTCGCTGCCCTCACCGAGCGCCGCGCGAAGGCGCTCCTGCCCTACGCCCAGCAGTCGCCGGAGACGCGCGCGGCCGTGGGCGCGATGTACGAGGAGCTCGGCCGCATGTGGAACGAGCCGCCGCTCTCGCAGCCGAGGAAGGCGGCCGAGCACTTCCGCCGCGCGCTCGAGCTCGAGCCCCGCAGCGTGTTCTCGATCTACGGGCTGCGCGAGATCCACAAGGCCGCGGAGCAGTGGGCGGACGCCATCCCGTACTTCGATCTCGAGCACGCGCTCATCGACGATCCGGCGCGCAAGGTCGCGCTCTACCAGGACGAGTCGACCGTCCGCCAGCAGGCTGGCGACAAGGTCGGCGCGACGCAGGTGCTGCGCAACGCGCGCGTGTTCGCGCCCGAGGATCCCGTCCTGTTGCAGGGCATCGGCGCGCTGGTCGTCGAGCGCATCAAGTCGGGCGAGGCCGTCGCCGTCGACGAGCGCGACGAGGCCGCGCAGCTCTTCGTCGCGCTCGCGGAGATGTACGGCGGCGAGCACGGGCTCGGGTTCTGTCTGTCGGCGCTCGACGCGCAGCCCGGCAACGACCGCGCGGTGCAGCTCGCCGACTACTTCGCCGAGCAGCTCGGCCGCACCGACGAGCTGCCCGCGCGGTGGCGCGCGTACCTCGCCGCGAACCCGGGCGGCGCGATGAGCGGCGAGGTCCGCGCGAAGCTGTCCGCGGCCGGACCGGTCGCGCCTCCGCCTCCTCCTGGCCTGCCCGGTCCGCCAGCGTCGGGCGAGCGCCGCGCGCAGGCGACCTCGACGCCCCCGCCTCGCCCGAAGGAGGAGTCGAGGAGCGCGCTCGACGATCTGCACGCCGCCGATCAGGCGAGCCCCGAGAAGGTCCGCGCCGTCCTCGCGCAGGCGAGCGAGGCCGCGTCGAAGGGCAACAAGGCCGGCGCGTTCGCGAAGTACAAGGAGGCGCTCGCGCTCGATCCGGCCAACGGCGAGGCGCTCGCGAGGGTGAAGGACCACCTCCGCCAGAAGCGCCTGTACGGCGAGCTGCGCGACGCGCTCGTCGCCGCCTCCCGCGGGAACATGGGCGGCGACGAGCGGCGCCAGGTGCTGCGAGAGCTCGCTGGGCTGTGTGAGCAGCAGCTGCGGGACGTCGAGGGCGCCATCCAGGCCCTGAAGCAGCTCGTCTCGATCGATCGGAGCGACGTGGCCGCGAGCGAGTCGCTGCGCCGGCTGCTGGAGAAGGCGAGCCGGTGGGACGAGCTCGCGAGCGTGCTCGAGGAGGAGGCGATGGGCACCTCCGACGTCGAGCAGAAGATCGCGCTCGAGAAGAAGCTCGCCGCCTTGCACGAGACGAAGCGCAAGGATCTCGTCGGCGCCGGCGAGGCGTGGGCGCGCATCGCGACGCTCTCGCCCGACGATCAGGCCGCGTGGTCGGCCGTCAAGCTCTTCGAGAAGGCCGACCGCTTCGACCTCGCGGCCCAGGCGATCGGCGACGCCGTCTCGACCATCGACGACAAGGCGCAGAAGAGCGCGCTGCTCGTCCGGCTCGCCGAGCTCCGCGACAAGGCGGGGGACGGCGGCGCCGCCGGCGAGGCGTACATGGAGGCGGCGCAGCTCACCGAGAGCGACAAGGCCTGGAAGCTCGCCGAGGACGCGTTCGTCGGCGCCGGGCGGTTCGGCGACGCGGCCCAGTCCGCGGACGCGCGCGCGGAGCTCGCGGCCGGAGACGCGAAGCAGCAGGCCTCGCTGTTCGCCGCCGCGGCCGACCTGTTCGACAAGGCGGGCGACGGCGCGTCCGCGTTCGCGCGGCTCGAGCAGGCGTGCGAGCTCGACCCGGCGAGCGACGACGTGTTCTCGAAGCTCGAGGCGCGCCTCGTCGCCGACGAGCGCTGGGACGACCTCGCGATCGCGCTCTTGAAGCGCAGCGACGCCGTCTCCGACCAGGCGGCGCGCAAGCAGGCGCGCGTGCGCGCCGCGAGCATCCAGCGCGAGAAGCTCGACAACATGGAGGCCGCGCGCGAGAGCCTGATGAAGGTGCTCGAGGACGGCGACGACTACGACGCGCTGGCGCTGCTCGCGGACGACGCCGAGGCGCGCGAGGATTTCAACGAGGCGGCCGCGCTGCTGCGCCGCCTCGGCGCCGCCGCCACCGATCTGCCGAAGCGGGTCGAGGTGCGCATGCGCGAGGCCCGGCTGCTCGCCGACAACATCGACGACGTCGACGGCGCGGTCGCGCGCTACCAGTCCATCCTCTCCGATCTCGACCCCAAGCACGTCGACGCGTTGCTCGCCATCGCCGAGCTCGAGGAGCGCCGCGACGAGCCGAGGGCCGCCGCGGCGGCGATCGAGCGCCTGGTGCCGCTGCAGGAGGGCGAGGCGAAGGTCGAGACGGCGCGCCGGCTCGCCGCGCTGTACGAGGGGCCGCTCGACGAGCCCGAGGGGGCCATCCGCGCGCTCGAGGTCGTCATCGCCGGCGACGAGGAGGACTTCGAGGCCATCGCGAAGCTCGCCGGCCTGTGCGAGTCGACCGAGAAATGGCCCCGCGCCTCCGAGCTGCTGAAGAAGCAGATCGAGGTGGAGGGCGACGAGGACGAGGTCGCGACGTTGTCGCTGAAGCTCTCGACGATCCTCCACGAGAAGCTCGGCGTCGGCGACGAGGCGCTCGCGGCGCTCGAGGGCCCCGCGGACGACGGCAGCACCGAGTGCCGCGACGCGTACGTCTCGCTCGGCGACAAGCTCGGCTGGCAAGGGATCGTCGCGACCAAGCTCGTCACCTGGTACGAGAGCGCGTCGGCGTCGGCCCAGCGTTCCCAGGCGCTGCGCGGCGCGTTCGACCGCTTCGCGGCGATGAACCGCGACGCGGAGGCGACCCGCGTCGCGCTCGAGCTCGCGCGCGGCAAGGGCGGCGACGCCGAGCTCGCGAAGCAGCTCGAGGAGATCGGCGTGCGCTCGAAGAACCTCGACGCGCTCCACACCGCGCACGATCTGCTCGGGCGCGAGGTCTCGGGCCCCGCGCGGGCCGAGGAGATGGTGCGCCAGGCCGAGGTGATGCTCGCCGCCGGCGTCCCGGCCGAGGAGGCGCTGACCCACGGCGAGGCGGGCCTGACCAGCGTCGCGCCGGGCGACGCCGAGCCGCTGCTCGCGCGCCTCGCGTCGATCGCGCCCGACACGGCGGCGGCCATCGACCTCTACGAGCGCCAGGTGGGGCGCTCGAAGCTCCCCGCGGACAGGGCGCGCGCCCTCGCCCGCGCCGCGCACGTCGCCGCCGAGAAGGGCGAGCTCGCGCGCGCGAAATCGTTCTTCGAGCTCGCGCTCGCGGGCGGCGCGAACGACGAGCTCGTCACGATGCTCGAGGAGGCCGCGCAGGTGGCCGACGGGCCCTCGGGCAAGGAGGTGCAGCGCACGCTCGCGCTCGCGCTCGCGGGCGGCGGCGGCGGCTCGCGCGACGGTGGGCGCTCGCGCAGCGCGCTCCTGCGCCGCGCCGCGAAGCTCGCGGAGGGCGCGCTCGGCGACCTCGAGCTCGCGTTCAAGTGGCTCGGTGACGGCCTCGTCGCGTACGTCGACCCGGCGTCGCTCGACGCGCTCGAGGCGCTCGGGCGCAAGGCGGGAGACCTGGCGAAGGTCGAGGCCACGCTCACGCGCGCGCTCTCGGAGGTGTTCGATGGCCCGCTCGTCAAGCAGCTGCACGCGCGCCGCGCCCAGCTGCGCAAGGATGATCTCGGCGACAGCGCCGGCGCCGCGGAGGACCTGAAGAAGCTCCACGATCTCGCGCCGGCCGACGTCGCCGTGATGGAGCAGCTCACCCTGCTGCTCACGGAGCTCGGTGACTACCGCGGGATGGTGCAGGTGCTCGAGGATCAGATCCTCCGCGGGAAGGATCCCGCCGCCCGCGCGGAGATCGCGCGCAAGGTCGCCGTGCTCTGGGAGGAGCGCCTCGGTGACGCGCGGGAGGCGGCCGACGCGTGGCGACGCGTGCTGCGGATGAAGCAAGGCGATCCCGAGGCGCAGGCGGGGCTCGAGCGCGCGAAGGGCAACATGCTGAAGAAGCCCGACGAGGGAGGCGCGCCGGCCGCGCCGATGCCCACGCTCGGGCTGAAGCCTGGCGGCTCCGCGACCTCCACGCCCGCGCCCGCGAAGGCGAGCGCCGCGCCCGCGGCGAAGCCGTCGACCCCGATGCCCACGCTCGGCGCCCGACCGACGGCGTCGCCGGTCGCGCGCTCCGCGCCGCCGGCCGCGCCCCCGAGCAGCCGCCCGGTGCCCCCGAGCCCGAGCGCCGAGCCGGAGGGGCGCGCCGCCGAGCCGACCACCGCGCCGCCGCCCGCGCCCGAGCGCACCGCGCCGCCCCCGGTCGGCTTCAGCCCCATCCTGGACGAGCCGACGGCGATGCTCCGCACGGACGCGGCGACGCTCATCGCGCTCGAGCGTCGCTACGCCGAGACCGGCGAGCACGCCGCGCAGACCGACGCCGAGGAGGACATGCTGAAGACGCAGGCGATGCCCGCCGCCGCGTTCGACGACGAGCCCACGCGCATCGGCACCGTGATGACCTCGGGCTCCGACGACGCGCCGGGCGGCGACGAGGAGATCGCCGAGGTCGGCGACGACGAGCTGCTCGACGAGATGCTCGACGAGGAGACGACCGCCGCGAAGGACGGCGATCCCTTCCCGCCGAAGCGCTGACCAGGCGCGTCGATCAGGGCTCGAACACGGGCGGCGGCGCGGGCTCCTCGGCCGCGCCGTCGCCCTTCGTGCGCTCGGGCCTCGACTGCCCGAACACGACCCACTCGTCGAGCCCGTCCTGCGCGTCGGCCTCCGAGATGACGCCGCGCTTCGGCATGCCCCGCATCAGCCGGTGCAGGTAGCCCATCCAGGGCCCGCTCACGCGCCCGCCCGCGGCGAAGTGCTGCGCCTTCGGGTTCGGGAGGATCGACGCGAGGTACAGCGCCTGCCCGAGCGAGAGGCTCGACGCGCCCGTACGGAAGTAGTGCGCCGACGCGGGCCCCACGCCGTAGACCATCGGGCCGTACTCGATCACGTTGAGGTAGAGCTCGAGGATCTGCGGCTTCGAGAGCGCCTGCTCCAGGTACGACGTCAGGATGGCCTCCTCGAGCTTGCGCCCCAGCGTCTTGTCGCGCTCGAGGTAGAGGTTCTTCGCCGTCTGCATCGAGATGGTGCTCGCGCCGCGGACGAACCTCCCGGCCTTCAGGTTCTCCCGGATGCTGTTGCGGATGGCCTCGACGTCGAAGCCCTTGTGCGCGTGGAAGCGGCCGTCCTCGCAGGTCAGCACCGCGGCCTCCATGAACGGCGAGATGCCCGCGTACGGCACCCACCCGGGCGTGCCGGGGCCCGTCTCGACCTCCACGCGCTTGCCGTCGGGCGCGTACACGAGGCGCCGGAACGGCCTGCGGAACCGCTCGACGTCGATCGCCTCGGGCGCCTGCGTCACCTTGCACTCGTCGACCAGCGACAGCTCGATCTTCGCCTTGTCCGGCGCCTCGGAGGAGAAATCGACCGCGCCCTTCACCGCGAAGGTGCCGGTCATCTTCATGCCGGCGACGTGCGGCGCGAGCCCCGGCGGCAGCGCGTCGAGCGCGCCCTGGCAGGACGCGAGCGGGACGCCGCCGCGCAGGACGACGCGGGTCGCGCGCTCGGTGCGCGTGATCTCCCCGGTGCCCTCCGCGTGCACCGTGCCGACGTCGAGCTCGCCGCGATCCACGCGCAGGTACGAGCCGTCGAGGCGGAGCGCGCCGTCGTACGCGAACCCGAGCTCGAGCCCGCGCACCTTCTCCTTCGCGAGCTTCGGGTGCGTGATCGACAGCGCGCGCAGCCTGCCGCGGCTCTGCGCGTGCACCTCGACGCCGTCCGGCAAGAGGCGGATCTTCGCGCTCGCCTCGAGCGTCGCCCGCGCGACGTCCGACAGGCCGAGATCCCCCTCGCGCACGCCGAGCGACGAGAGCGGCACGGGCCCGCCCGCCACGTCGAGCGCGAGCGGCGCGGTCACGTCCCGCGGGAGCTTGATCGAGAGCGACAGCGGCAGGGCGCCCGCGTCCGCGCGGGGCGACTGGAACGACACCGTCGTCTCGGCCGCCGCCAGCTCGAGCGCGAGCGCGCCCGGCCCCACGTGCAGCGTGTCGCCCCCGCGCTTCACGGTCGCCGACGCGCGCTCCACCTTCACCGACGCGCCGTCCGCGAGCGCCGCCCCGAGCGCCGCCGCGATCGTCGTCGCGCGCGCGCGGAGCGCCTGGACGCGAGAGGAGAGGGGCTCCCGCGCGGTCTCGGGGCGCGGCGCGGGCTCCTGTGGCGCCGCGTCCGCCACCTCGACCTCGACCTCGTCGGCGCGGACGAGCTTCACACGGTGGCCCGCGTCGCCGCGCGCGAGCGTCACGCGAGCGCGCCTCGCGGACACGCGCCGCGCGCCCTCTGACCACGAGAGCGCGCCGACCGTCGCCTCGATCTCCGCCCCGCCCCTCTGCAGCGCCAGGCCCTCTGCCGAGAGCTCGCCCTCCGGGGACGACCACGTCGCCGCGAGCCCGTCGACGGACACCGGCGTCGCCGCCTTCGCGCCGCCGGTGCGCGCGGGCCGGCGCGCGGCGATCTTCGCGACCGCCTCCGAGAGCGCCTGCCTCGTCCCGGTCGCGGTGACGCGCCCGCCGTGCACCGCGACCGCGCGCACGCCGGAGAGGGGCCCGGCGTCCACGACGATCTCGTCGAGCTGCACGCCGAGGCCCGGGGCGTCCTCGAACGCGAGCTTCACGCCGACGAGCCTCACCCCCGCGCTCGACGGGCGCACGCGCGAGATCTCGATCGTCGCGCCGTAGGTGGCTGCGCGCTCGCTCGCGCGCTTCCTCACCAGCGCGGGGGCCGCCAGCGCCGCCGCACCGACCGCGCCCGCGACGACGACGAGCGCCACCAGGGCCATCCGGGTGCGAGTCACGTGATGTCGCGATGGACGCTACCTCGCCGCTCGTTTCAGGCAAACTTCGGGCTCGCCCACAGAGATGACGACGCCGCCCCGCTACGTGACGATCCACGGGCATTTCTACCAGCCCCCGCGCGAGAACCCCTACACCGGAGCGGTGCCGCTCCAGCCGTCCGCGAGCCCGCACCACGACTGGAACGCGCGCGTCACGGCCGAGTGCTACCGACCGAACGCGCGCGCGCGCCGCCTCGACGCGACCGGCGCGCTGCTCCGCGAGGTCTCGAACTACGAGCGCATCAGCTTCGACTTCGGCCCCACGCTGCTCAGCTGGCTCGAGGTCGAGGCCCCGGACGTGTACCTCGACATCCTCGCGGCCGATCGCGCGGGCGTGGCGTCGCGCGGCCACGGCCCCGCGATGGCGCAGGCGTACAACCACATGATCCTGCCGCTCGCCTGCGATCGCGACCGGCGCACGCAGGTGCGCTGGGGCAAGCGCGACTTCGAGCACAGGTTCGGCCGCGCGCCGGAGGGGATGTGGCTGCCGGAGACGGCCGTGTGCACGGCGACGCTGGAGGCGCTCGTCGACGAGGGGATACGCTTCACCGTGCTCGCGCCGCGGCAGGCGAGCCACGCGCGTGACTCGCCCCGGCACGCGTGGCGCGACGTCGGAGGCGGGCGGATCGACCCGTCCCGCGCGTACCTCGTGCGGCTGCCGTCGGGCCGCGCGATCGCCGTGTTCTTCTACGACGGGCCGGTGTCCCAGGGCGTCGCGTTCGAGGGGCTGCTCCACCAGGGCGAGCGCCTCGCGTCGCGGCTCTCCGCGCTGTTTCACGGGCGCGACGAGGCCGCGCTCGTCCACATCGCGACCGACGGCGAGACGTACGGACACCACCACGCGAAGGGCGAGATGGCCCTCGCCCACGCGCTCGAGCTGCTCGCGGCCGAGGGGATCGCGCCCGTCAGCTACGCCGAGTTCCTGGCGCGGCACCCGCCGACGAGCGAGGCGCGCATCGTCGAGCGCTCGTCGTGGAGCTGCGAGCACGGCGTGGAGCGCTGGAGGAGCGACTGTGGGTGCTCGATGGGCACGCCCGGCTTCCGTCAGGCCTGGCGCGCGCCCCTGCGGCGAGCGTTCGATGGGCTCCGCGACGCGCTCGCGCGGTCGTTCGAGCAGGCCGCCGGCCCGAGGCTCCGCGATCCGTGGGCGGCGCGCGACGCGTGGATCGACGTCGTGCTCTCGCCGGATCGCGCGGCCGACTTCTTCGACGTCCACGCCGTGCCGACGCTCACCCACGAGGGGCGCCGTCGGGCCGCCCTGCTGCTCGAGGCGCAGCGCCACGCGATGCTGATGTACACGAGCTGCGCGTGGTTCTTCGACGATCTCGCGGGGCTCGAGCCGACGCAGGGGCTCGTGTACGCCGGGCGAGCCGTCGAGCTCGCGCGCGCGGCGACGGGCGTCGATCTCTGGCCGGTGCTCGCCGCGGGGCTGCGCGCGGCCGAGAGCAACCTGCCGGGCAAGGGCAACGGAGAGGACCTGCTCGTCCGCGCGATGGCGGAGGCCCACGCGGCGGCGTCCCGGTGAACCTCCGCGCGCCGTGGTGCTCGGCGCCCGTTCGAGCTAGAGGCCGGCGCGCGCGTCATGCCCTCGTACTCGGTCGTCACCTTCGGGTGCCAGATGAACGTCCACGACTCCGATCGGATGCACGAGGTGCTGCGCGCCGCCGGCTACACGGAGGCGCCCGACGTCGAGGCCGCGGACGTCATCGTCCTCAACACCTGCAGCGTGCGCGAGAAGGCCGAGCAGAAGCTCCGCAGCGAGGTCGGGCGCCTCGCCGTGCAGAAGCGCCGCCGCCCCGAGCTGGTCCTCGCGGTCGCCGGGTGCGTCGCGCAGCAGGAGGGCGAGCGCCTCGTCGCGAAGATGCCCGCGATCGACGTCGTGCTCGGCCCCGACAACATCCCGGAGCTGCCCTCGCTCCTCGCCGAGGTCAGCACCGGCGGCCTCCCGATGGTGCGCACGGTGTTCGATCTCGACGCGCCGAGGTTCTTGCTGGCCGAGCCGAGGCTCCGCGGCGGCGCCGCGCCCTCCGCGTTCGTCACCATCATGAAGGGCTGCGACGAGCGGTGCTCGTTCTGCATCGTCCCGACCACGCGCGGGCCCGAGCGCTACCGCCCGAGCGGCGAGATCGTCGAGGAGATCGCGCGCCTCGTCGACGCGGGCACGGCCGAGGTGACGCTGCTCGGGCAGACGGTGAACAGCTACCGCGATCCGCACGGCCTGCTCGCCGTCGCGCCCGACGCCGCGCCCGACGATCCCGACGAGAGCGAGTTCGCGGCGCTGCTCCGCGAGATCGCCCGGCGCGTGCCCGCGCTCTCGCGCCTGCGCTACACGAGCCCGCACCCGCGCCACCTGACGCGCTCGCTCATCCGCGCGCACGCGGAGCTCGAGGTGCTGTGCGAGCACGTCCACCTGCCGGTGCAGTCGGGGAGCGACCGCGTCCTCAGGCGCATGATCAGGCGCACGACGCGCGCCGAGTACCTGGAGCGCATCGCGCGGCTCCGCGCGGCGCGGCCTGGGCTCACGCTGTCGTCCGACGTGATCGTGGGGTTCCCGGGCGAGACCGAGGAGGACGCGGAGGCCACGGTGTCGCTCGTGCGCGAGGCCGGCTTCGTCGGCGTCTTCGGGTTCAAGTACAGCCCGCGCCCCGGCACGCCCGCGCTGCGGCTCGGCGACGACGTCCCCGAGGCCGAGAAGGCGCGGCGACTGGCGCGCGTGTTCGAGGCGAGCGAGGCCAACCTCCAGGCGCACCTGCCGACGCTCGTCGGCCGCGTGGAGGAGGTGCTCATCGAGGGCGACAGCAAGTCGGGCGCGACGGTCAGCGGCCGCACCCGGCGCAACGAGATCGTGCACGTCGACGGCGCGAGCGCGCTCGACGTCGTGGGGCGCCTCGTGGACGCGTCGATCACGCGCGCCAACAAGCACAGCGTCGCGGGCGTGCTCACCGACCGGTCGCGCGCGTCGCTCCCCGCCCGGCGCCGGGGCCCCGTGTCGCTGCCGGTGCTCTGACGATGGCGCTGCTCTACCCGTACGAGGGCCGGATCCCGCGCGTCCACCCGAGCGCGTGGCTCGCGGACAACGCGGTGCTCATCGGAGACGTCGAGATCGGCCCCGAGGCGAGCGTGTGGTTCGGCTGCACGCTGCGCGGCGACGTCGGCGCGATCCGGGTCGGGGCCCGCAGCAACGTCCAGGACGGCACGGTCGTGCACGCGACGTTCGGCGTCTCCTTCACGGAGATCGGCGCCGAGGTGACCGTCGGGCACGCGGTCGTTCTGCACGGCTGCGTCGTCCGCGATCGCGCGCTCATCGGCATGGGCGCGATCGTGCTCGACCAGGCCGACATCGGCGCACAGAGCGTCGTCGGCGCGGGCGCGCTCGTCACCGCGCGCACCCAGGTCGCTCCGCGGAAGATGGTGCTCGGCAGGCCCGCCCGCGTCGTGCGCGACGTCACCGAGGCCGAGGCGCGCCTCGGCGTCGACGGCGCGGATCACTACGTCGCCGAGGCGGCGCGCTACCGGGGCATCAGCGCGATCGGCGCGACGACCGCGCCGCGCTGAGCCGCGGCGACGGTCGCGGCCACCCCGCGCGCCGCGAGGAAGGCTCGCGCGTCCGCGACCGCGGGATCGACGTGCGCCTCGGGGATGGGGGCGGGGGTCGCGCGCTCGACGCGCACGTGATCGTCGTCCACCGAGCGCACCGTGAGCAGCGCCGACAGCCCGAGCTCGCACCCCGCGACGACGGCGCGCGCCGCCTCGAGCGTCGCGTCGTCTCGCGGGAGGGTCACCGTCGCCGCGGCGAGCGCGTCCCCGCTGGTCTGCCCCGGCGTCGCGTCATCCCGCGGCGCACGCGCCGCCGCACGATCTGGCCACGCGAGCCCGCGCAGGCGCGCCCGCGCTGCGGCGGCCGTCGGCCGGTCGGTCGCGACGGGCGCGGTCATCGCGGCGAGCAACGCGTCGTGTGCGTCGCCGAGGCCCGATCCGAGCTCGCTCGGCGCGCGCGCGTCTTCTTGCTCGCCGCGGAGCGCCTGGAGCAGCACCGCGCCCAGCGAGTAGACATCGCCCGCCGGCGTCGCGGGCTCGCCGCGACGCACCTCGGGCGCCATCGTCCGCAGCGTCCCCGCGAGGCCCGCGGTGGCCGTCGTCGCGGCGTCTCGCAGGTGCGCGGCGCCGAAGTCGGAGAGGTAGGCCGCGCCGGCGCCGTCGAACAGGACGTTGGCCGCGGTGACGTCGCGGTGGACGATCCCGGCGGCGTGCGCGGCCGCGAGCGCACCAGCCACCGCGGCGCCGACCTCCGCCACGCGCGCCGCCGTGAGCGGGCCCGAGGAGATCGCGTCGCCGAGCGAGCCGCCGCTCATCCACGGCGTGGCGATCACGCCCGCCTCGACGTCGAGCAGGAGCAGCGGCACGACGTGCGGGTGAAGGAGCGTCTGCAGCGCCCTCGCCTCCACCTCCAGTCGGCGCCGCGCCTCCGCGTCGCCCGAGCGTCGCAGCACCTTCAGCGCCACAAGGCGGCCCGTCGATCGGTCGCGTCCGCGGAGCACGCGCGCGACCTCCGACGACGCGATCTCCGTGAGATCGGCGAAGCGCCCCGCTCCGACACCACCTGCGTCCGCAGCGGCCAGCGCCGCCTCGGTGATCTCATCTGCGCGGGCGCGCGCGGCGGACGTCTCGGCGACCTCGCGCGCCACCGCGGCGGCCTCGGCGGCGCGCCCCCGGTCGAGCAGCAACGACGCGAGGGAGAGCCGCGCGTCGTCGTCATCGGGCGCGGTCGCGAGGCGCTCGCGGAGCCGCGCCCCGGCGGCGTCCTGGTCGCCGCGCGCGAGGGCGAGCTTCGCCGCGGCGACGTGGTCCCGAGCGCGCGTGAACGCCGCCTCGGCGCGCGCGGGATCGCCGGCGAGCTCCCACGCCAGGCCGGCGGCGCGAGCGAGCGCGCGCTGATCGAGCCGAGCGGCGACGGCGCGGCGCGCGGGAGGGTCGAGGAGCGACAGCCGCGAGCGGAGCGCGTCCAGGTCATCGGCCTGCGCGAACAGCACCGCGGCGCGCGCGTGGTCGCCGCCCGCGTCGGCGAGCGCCGCGGCCTCCGCGTAGCGCAGCTCGGCGACGAGCGCGTCGACGTCGCCGGTCACTCCTCGTCCGCGTGGTCGTCCGCGTCGTCTGCGGCGGGCGTCGCGGGCTTGCCGCCGATGGCCGCCGCCGTGTCGCCTCGGGCCGGGGAGAAGCTCGGCGGCTCGACGCCTCGCGCCCGGGCCCGGGCGTCGGCGCGCGCGGCCTCTGCGCGCCGCACGGGCGCCTCTCGCGAGCGTTGCCCGGGCCCGCTCGTGTCGACCCAGAAGTAGCTCTGCGATCGCACGTCGAGGTGACAGAACCCGCTGTTCGGGTACACGCCGACGCCGGTGAACCCCTGGCTGCGCGCCCACTCGGAGAGCTTCGTGTCCGCGACGCCGGGCAGCACGAGATCGATCGCGCGACCCTTGCCGTGGTTCGATCCGCCCGATCCCCGGGGCGCGCGGAACCCCGAGACCACGCGCACGAGCGGCGCGGAGAAGTGGCGCATCGCGCGGTAGACGAGGTCGAGCGCGCGCGGCTCGATGGCGTGCGTCTCCCCGGAGCGCGTGTCGCGAAGCAGCGTCGAGGCGCGCAGGAGGGCGTCGCGGTCGAACCCGCCGTCGTCCGTCTCTGCCTCCAGCTCCGCGCGCTCGCCGGTGTTGAGCGCCTCGAGCACGAGCTTCGGGCGGGACGACGCGTCGAGCACGGGCCGCAGCCCCTCCGCCGAGTGCCAGCGCTTGACCGCCGCCCGGTGCTCGCGCGCGGCGGCCGGGCTCCACCGCTGGCGCGCCGGTCGTCCCCACGCGACGCCCGCGATCGACGCCGCCGCCAGCGCCGCGATCCACGGCAACGCGCGGCTCAAGGGGAGACTCCGATCGATCGGCCGAGCGCCTGCACGATCTCGGCGCGGACGGTGACCACGCCGTCGACGCGGCGCCGATCGCGGTGCACATCGACGAGCGCGCCGGGCTCAGCGTCGAACGCGATCGAGGTCCTGCCCGGCTCGGCCGTGCAGCGTCGAGCCCCGCGGCCGTCGGCGACGTCGACCCACGTCCGGTCGCCTGCCTCGCCACCATCGAACCTGACGCCGCTCGGGGTGCGCTCGGCGTGCAGCGCGGGGGGCGCCACGCCGAGGGGGAGCTCCGCGTGCTCGACCTCGCCGCCGCCGAAGCGCACCCACGCGCGCTCTCCCACCAGCGCGGGGGCGTCGCCCGCCGTCGTGTAGACCACGCCCGACACCCCCAGCACGTCGGGGAAAGCTCGCGCGACGAGCCGCGCCGCCCCCGTCGCGTCGCCGAGCCAGACCTCGCCCGCGTCGAGCAGCTCGGTCGGCGCCGCGCTCGATCGCGTGGTCGTCTCGTCGCGGCACACGCCAGCCGGGGGGAGCGCCGGCTCGAGGCCGAGCGTGAGCGCCACCCCGTTGACCGCCCGCTCGTCCGCGACCCGCACGAAGGCCGCGCGGGCGCGGGTCCGCTCCTCGCCCGAGCCCACCGCCCGCGTCGTCACGATGTGCACGTGGGTCTGCGGCGCGTCGGCGGCCCTGGGGTCGGCCTCGACCGGGGCCGCGCACCCGGCGAGGATCATGGCGGCGAGCGGCAGCGCGCGCATCGGGCCGAGCCTAGCCGCGGGCGCGCGCGCTCGCAAACGGCGCCCCGATTTCTACGCTCGCCAGCCGCCCGCCCCTGGGATAAGGGCGTCGCCTCTCCGGGGCGGACCGCCGTCAGCGATCTCCTCCGGGCTCCGTCAGCTTCCTTACGAGCCGGCCCCCGCCGGCGCCTCGCACCGCAGATCGCCGCTGATTCTCAGAAGGCACGGCGCTTGCTCCCGCTTCCACGTCCCTATGTCTCGTCAAGGAGTCATCGCATGAGGTCCCTCAAGTCCCGGGCAACGGTCGCCACCATCCTCTTCGCCCTGGGCGGCTTCCAGGGCTGCGCCGAAGAGCGCCCCGACATCGATCGCACGCAGCCGAACGCGCTCGACAAGAGCTTCTTCCTCGGCGCCGACCTCGCGAGCCCCGCGGACGACCCGGTCTTCTACTCGCGCTACATGGTCGTCGACCACAGCGTCGGGCAGGCGAACTTCACGATGGGCCTCGGCGGCGGTCTCGACAAGATCCGCTGGGAGGTCACCGAGAACATGCTCATCGGGCGCAAGGCGTACCAGCCGCAGCCCGGCCGCGACAACAAGGGCCTCGAGGGCCCCGGCTCGGTGCCCAACGGCACCGTCGTCGCGTCGTATCGCATCATCAGCCACTTCGACATCCGTCGCGGCTACAACCCGACGACCGGCGAGCAGACGAACGTCCTCGACGAGAACACCACCGACCGCCCGTGGAACGAGCGCCAGTACATGCGCGTCGACTGGTCGTCGAACGAGGTCGTCAACCCGATGGAGGACGAGTTCTTCTTCTCGGCGATGTTCGGCGACGGCAAGGTCACGCCGCTCCGCTACTGGGTGTCCGACCCCGCGAGCGACGAGGCGCCGGTCTTCGACTTCTCCGACGGCTACTTCGACGTCACCAACCGCTACTGGGTCGAGCCCGGCATGGTCGAGTTCTCGTGGGGCAAGCTGCCTTCGTGCGCGCTCCAGGGCTGGATCGGCGGCACCGCCCTCAAGGACTGCAACGCCCAGGAGGCGTCCATCCGGCGCTCGTTCTGGAAGGTCCAGGACACCGACTTCGAGCCGATGCCGCTGCCCCCCGGCAACCGCGACATCGTCGCCAACTTCGGCGGCGCCGGCAACTCGTTCCAGTCTGCCTACGGCCCGCCGCTGCAGGCGTACGACCCGCAGTACGGCTACACCGACAAGAACTGGGTCGTCTTCGCCAACAAGCACAACATCTGGAAGAAGTCGCACATCCCCGGCTCGTACTGCGACTCGGCCGCCGACGCGGACGATGACGGCACGCACGACCAGTGCGAGTTCGGCGTGATGGCGGACCAGGACGGCATCCTCGTCAACTACGAGGGGTCGAGCGGCTCGCGCTGCGACGTCATCTCGCACAAGTGCACCATCCCGTACCGCGACCGCGAGGTGAAGACCGTCCCGTACTACACGAACCCGGAGTTCGGCGACGAGTACCTCGACAAGTGGGACGGCGTCTCCGCGCAGCCCGAGACGCGCGGCGCCGCCGAGGACGTCGTCTACTCGTGGAACCAGATGATGCGCGCCAGCGTGTCGTTCACGCGGGAGGCCGAGTGCCGCCGCACCGGCGAAGGCTCGCGCGAGGACTGCCACGCGCTCTACTTCAACTCGACGGACGACCCCGCGACCAAGGTGATGGTCAGCTACGGCGGCTGGCTCATCGACGACTCGAACGAGACCGCCGAGGTCTTCACTGTCTGCCACAACCCGATCCGCCCGTACGACAACCCCGTCTGCGGCCCGGCCGGCCAGAAGATCCGCGTCGGCGAGATCCGCCGTCGCTACATGGTCAACTGGCCCCACGACGCGAGCGCCAGGTACGGCGGCGTCGCCGCGCTCGTCGGCGATCCGGAGACCGGCGAGGCCATCGGCAACACGGCGACGACCGTCTACATCGAGCGCCGCGCGAACCGCCTGCTGCAGGCGCTGCTCGTCGCGATGGGTGACATCTCGCTGCAGGACTACCTCGACGGCGTGCCGGGCGACATCGTCGCGCGTACGCTCTCGGCCACGCGTCCCGAGGCCGTCAAGCCCGTGTCGCTCGAGGAGATCGACGCGCGCATCAAGGCGATCGACGTCGCCAACCTCGCGCGCTCCGCGGGCAAGTCGCCGGCCCTGGAGGGCGCGACCCCGGCGCAGGAGCGCGCCGCGCGCCTCCGCTCGATGGCGATGACCGGCGACGCAAAGGACGCGCGCGCCCAGGCGCTCGCGCAGCTGCACGCCGCCGCCAGCCCGATCCGCGGCACGAAGGTCGCCGCCGGCCTCGTCGACAGCGAGACGCTCTCGACCCGCCTCGGCATGGACCCGACGACGCCGCTGTCGCCCGAGGTCGTGGCGGCCGCGTCGCCGCTCGACGGCCTCGAGCCTGGCAAGCTCGCGGAGGTGCGGGCGTTCATCGCGGCGCGCAACGCGTCGCTCGGCCTCTGCTTCGGCGAGGAGATCGAGGCCGCCTCCCCCGAGATCGTCGTCAACGCGTCGCTCGCGAAGCACTTCAAGGACAAGTACGCAGCCCTGAGCCGCGAGGAGCGCGCGCAGAAGATCCTGGCCGAGCTCATCCCCGAGTCGTTCAAGGGCGTCATGCTCCACGAGTTCGGACACTCGCTCGGCATGCGCCACCAGTTCGCGTCGTCGTTCGACTCGAAGAACTACATGCCGCAGTACTGGCAGCTCCGCACGAACGGCGGCAAGGCGACGGGCAAGTGCGCGCCGGGGCAGGCGCCCGACACCTGCATGGGCCCGCGCTACGTCGACCCCGAGACGGACGACGAGCTGGGCCTCGCGGACGAGTCGCGCCCGAACATCCTCTACTTCGCGAACACCTCGACGATGGAGTACCAGAGCGAGCGGTTCTCGGAGACGTCGGGCCTCGGCACGTGGGACTACCACATGTCGAAGGCCATCTACGGCGGGGTGCTGGAGACCTTCGACCCGAAGCTCTTCCCGCGCAGCAGGTCGGCGCAGTACGAGCTCCTGCACTACACGCAGCTCGCCGACGCGAACCTCGTCGACCCGAGCCTGTCGCCGACGATCACGCTCCACTACACGAACCTCGCGCGCTCGCTGAACCTCTTCGACATGGCGCGCGACTGTCGCGACGCGACGCCGGAGGAGAAGGCGAAGGCCGAGTGGCGCGTGGTGCACAACAAGGTCTGCGCGCCCATCTCGCGTGACCACGCGCACTGGGACGAGTTCCTCAGCGACGTCGACCAGGCGCTCACGCCGCTGTTCGGCTCCCCGACGCCGCTGCCCAAGTGGCACACGAAGCCCGGCTCGCAGTCGAACCCCGCCAAGGGAGAGGACCGCGTCCGCTGGCACTACCGTTACGGCGAGAACTACTCGAGCGCCCACATCCACGCGAACCTCACCGACGCGGGCGCCGACATGTACGAGCTGGCGACGAACACCGTCCGCTACTTCGACGCCAACTACCCGTCGAGGTACTTCCGCAAGAAGCAGCGCGGGTTCAACGACTGGACGACCGCGAGCGCGGTCTCCGACTACGACTTCGAGCGCCTCCGCTCGTACCACTGGTCGGCCGCGACGGACTTCCTCCGCACGCTCTCCGCCAACAACGGCCAGGGTGACCTCGAGGCCGCCATCCAGAACGACGACGACGCGAAGCCCGCGGCGCTCGCGAACGTCGCGGTGTTCAACGCCCTCGCCCGCGCGGTGCTCATCCCGCAGCCGGGTGACTACCGCGTGCGCCAGCCCGTCGCGCCCGGCGACCCCGAGGTCTGGGAGGCCAGCCCGACGCCGTTCGCCGGCGCGGCGTTCAACGTCCCGCTCATCGACGGCCGCTACGTCGACTCCGAGTACGACACCTCCGCCGCGGGCGGCGGGTCGTGGATGTGGCAGCAGCGCCTGAAGCGCGCGGGCTTCTCGGTCGAGAAGGCGTACGCGTTCCTCGCGCTCACCGACTCCCGGCCGACGCTCTCGACCATCTCGCGTGACAACTTCCTCGACGGCCGCGCCCCGGCGCTGAACTTCCGCAGCGACCTGCCGGACGCGTTCGACCGCCTGATGGGCGGCATGCTCTCCGAGGACTGGGCCGCCGTCGGCATGTACGTCTCGCCGTCCGCCGGCGGGCAGGCGACGGTGCTCGATCTGACGTCCAAGACGCCCACGCGGCCCGCGGACGCGAAGGTGCTCTTCCCCAACGTCGGGTACCTGCAGCAGCTGTACGCGACCATCTTCTCGGCGCTGTACGCGCGCGTCGACACGGACATGACGCTGGTGAACAAGATGCGGATCTGGGCCGACGGCCTCGAGGGCAGCATCTCGAACCTCGGCATCCCCAACCCGAAGGACCAGGTCCGCTTCGTCGATCCCGAGACCGGCATCACGTACATCGCGCACACCTACGGCACGGAGAAGATCGCCGGGCGCGACGTCGAGCGCGGCATCGCGTCGCGCATGGTCATCCGCGCGAACGAGCTGCTCGCGGCCTCGTACGAGACGGAGGTCGACGGCGGCGGCGCGGTGAAGCGCAACTCGTTCGGCTCGCCGATCCTGAAGATCGATCCGGTCACCAAGCAGCCCATCCGCAAGGATCCGTCGTCCGCGCCGGTCGGGCACTTCCGCAAGTACGTCGGCCTCATCGACTCGGTCCGCCAGATCGGCCAGATCCTCGGCCAGGGCCCGCTCTGAGCCCGACCCCCAACGCTTTCATCGAGATTTCAAGGAGTCTGAACATGCCTCGTCTTTCCAAGTTGGGTGTCATGGTGTCGCTCTTGGGCGCGACCCTCGCGTGCGCTGTCGGCGGCGTCGGCTGCGCCGAGGAGAAGGCGCCCATCACGCGCGTCCAGCCGAACGCGCTGTCCAAGTCTTACTTCGTCGGCGCCAACCTCGCCGACACGACCGACGATCCGGAGTTCTTCTGGCGGGCGTACGTCGTCGACAACGCGGCCTCTGCCTCGTGGGTCACCGTCGGCACGTGGAACCACGTCGACCGCATCAAGTGGGAGATCTCCGAGGACATGCTGATCGGGCGCAAGTCCTACCAGCTGCTCCCGGGCTCGGACGCGCACGCGCTGCCGGGCAAGACCGACGGCACCGTCGTCGCGGCCTACAAGATCACCAGCCACTTCGACATCCGCCGCGCGTACAACCCGCAGACGGGCGAGGAGCAGAACATCATCGAGGAGAACCGCGACCGCCCGTGGAACGAGCGCGAGTTCTTCCGCGTCGACTGGTCGACCAACATGGTTCAGGACCCGATGGGTGAGAACTGGCTCGCCAGCATGGAGGGCGCGCTGACGTTCACCCCGCTCACCTACACGGTGACCGACCCCGCCAGCGAGGACGCGCCGCACTTCGAGCCCGACTACTTCGACATCACGAACCGCTACTACGTGGCGCCCGCCAACGCGAGCATCTGGGGCATCGAGTTCCCCGCGTGCTTCCTCACTGGCATCTTCTTCGGGTCGAACACCTACGAGTGTGACGCGCAGGAGTCGACGGTGCGCTTCTCGTTCATGCGCACCAACGACGCCGAGCAGGACTTCGAGCCGCTCGAGAACACCAACGCCGCGCTCGACGTCGTCGGCAACCCCGGCGGCATCGGCACGAGCGGCGACGTCAGCGTCGTGACGGCGGGCCGCGAGGGCTTCGACCCCGCGTTCGGCTACCTCGACAAGAACTTCCACTCCTTCGCCAACATCCACAACATCTGGAAGAAGAGCCACGTCGACGTGGAGTGCTCGGCGAAGGGCGACGCCGATCACAACGGCACCGACGACCAGTGCGAGGGCGCGTCGAGTATGACGGGCTCGCAGTGCGACGTCTTCGTGAAGAAGTGCACCCTCCCGTACCGCGAGCGCGAGGTGCGCACCGTCGGCTACTGGGTGAACCGCGAGTTCCCCGCCGATCTCCAGGACACGCTCGACGACGGCGGCGCGCCCATCGATCGCGGCGCGGCCGAGGACGTCATCTTCTCGTGGAACCAGCTGATGAAGGCGTCCGTCGGCTACGCGCGCGAGGTCGAGTGCCGGCGCACGGGCGAGGGCGACCGCGCGTCGTGTCACTCGCAGTACTTCGACGGCAAGGAGATGGTCAGCTTCGGCGGCTGGCTCACCGACAAGTCCATCGACGAGACCCCGGTGCTGACGCTCTGTCACAACCCGGTCCGCGCGTACGATCTGCCGATGTGCGGCAAGCCCGGCGATCGGGCGCGTGACAGCGATCTGCGGAAGAACTGGCTCATCTACTGGCCCTACGCGTCGCGCGCGCCGTACGGCGGCATCGCCAACTGGAACGGCGACCCGCTGACCGGGCGCATCATCGGGGGCGCGGCGCTCACGATGGGCTCGTCGACGACGCGCGGCGCGGCCTTCGCCCGCGACGTCCTGCAGCTCGCCATCGGTGACATCACCGCGACCGACTACTTCGACGGCGTGCCGACCGAGACGTACGCGCGGCGCCTGCGCGACGGGTTCGCGGCGGCGCCGCTCGACGACGCGGCCGTGCAGCAGCGCGTCGCGCAGAACGACGCGGTGCACGCCGCCAACACGCTCGGCCTCCGCCCGCTCCAGGGTGACTCGGTGCAGGCGAAGTTCGCCTCGTTCGTCGGCATCCAGTCGCGCTCGACGTTCGACCAGACGTCCGAGGCCGCCGCGTTCAGCTCGCTCACGCAGCGCAGCTCGGCGGCCGTCGGCTCCTCCATCGAGTCGAGCCTGCTGACGCCGTCGTACCTCGCGACCAGCGTCGGCGTCCGCCCGGGGACGCCCGCGGGCCCGCTCGCGGCCCTCGCCTCGCCGCTGTCGCTCGGCGACGTCTCGAAGAAGAAGGTGCTCGCGCAGCTCATGCGCAACCACGCCGAGCGCCACGGCATGTGCTTCCTCGAGTCCGACCAGGCGCCGATCAGCAGCATCAGCCTGCCCGGCCTCGGCAAGTACTTCCTCAACAAGTACCCGGGCGACGCGAAGGCCCGCGGCGAGGCCATCTACCAGGAGCTCGTCCGCGAGACCTTCAAGGGCATCGCGCTGCATGAGGTCGGTCACTCGCTGGGCATGCTGCACCAGTTCGCGTCCTCGTGGGACTCGATGAACTACGAGCCGCAGTACTGGCAGCTGCGCACCTCCGAGGGCCAGACCACCGGCTCGTGCAACGGCGCGGTCAACCCGAGCGGCGCCTGCATGGGCCCGCGCTACCTCGACCCGCTCACGCCGGACGAGATGGGCCGCGACCAGGAGTCGCGCCCCGGGATCGACTACTTCGCCAACACCTCCACGATGGAGTACCAGTCGGAGCGGTTCGGCGAGACGGCGGGCCTCGGCTCGTACGATCAGCACACGATGAAGGCCCTGTACGGCCGCGTCATCGAGGTGATGGATGACTCGGTGACGCCCGTCGCGGAGCAGCGCGACTTCGCGCCGCGCATGCAGACCCAGCTGAACGACCAGGACGTCATCATGCGCACGAGCGCGGTGGCCGGCGGCGCCAAGTTCGCGCAGCCCATCCACTACACGGAGCTCGCGCGGGCGATGAAGCGCGTCGACCCGGCCCGTGACTGCCGCGACGCGACCGACGAGGAGAAGGCCACCGCGAAGTGGCGCATCGTCCACGGCAAGGTGTGCAGCCACACCCCGAAGGACCACGCCGCCTGGCAGGATCTGCGCAGCGACGCGTACGACGGCGCGACGACGGCCATCCAGTGGCACGTCGATCCGGCCTCCAAGGCCGCGCCCGACCGCGTGCGCTGGTTCTACCGCTGGGGCTCGACCGACAACTCGTACGTGCACACCAACCCGAGCGACGCGGGCGCGGACATCTACGAGGCCGCGGTGTTCACGCAGCAGCAGTTCGACGCGCTGTACCCCTACATGTACCTGCGCTCGAAGCGCCGCGAGTGGGCGTTCTGGCGGCTGCCGGCGCGCGTGTTCGACACCACCTTCGAGCGGGTGCGCACCTACCACTGGAACGTCGCGATGCGCTCGGCGCAGTTCCGCCAGAGCTTCGGCGCGGCCGAGTTCGACAAGATCGCCGCGTCGGACGACTGGCACCGCCCGTACCTGATGGCGAACGTGGAGGCGTTCAACCTCCTCGCGCGCGCGGTGCTGGCGCCTCAGCCCGGCGGCTACGTGAACACGAAGAGCCGCGCGCTGCCCGGCTGGAACAAGAACATCTACGACGTGCCCTCGCAGCCCGTGAACGGCAAGTTCACCGTCGAGGCCGGCGTCGGCCGGTTCGTCGACACCGAGGTCGACAACGATCTCGAGACCGGCGGCGGCTCCTGGGACTACAACGAGTGGACGAAGCGCACCGGCTTCTCCGAGGAGAAGGGCCTCGCGATCGCGGCGCTCGTGAACGGCCGCCCGCCCGTGTACGCGCCGACGCCCGACACGTTCATCGATCCGCGCTCGCAGCACCTGAACTTCCACGCTGACATGCCGCTCGGCGTCGAGCGCCTGCTCGCGGGCGTGATGTCGCACGACTGGCAGGCGGTCGGGATGTCCGGGCGCTCGTCGACCGACAACCCGGTCTCGATGATCGATCTGCTCGCGCCGACCGTCACGCGCGACGGCGGTGACGTCGCGGTGTTCCCCAACATCGGGTACGACCAGCAGCTGCTCGCGGGCATCTACGCGATGCTGCTGGCGGGCGAGGGCACGGACATGTCGCTGACCAACCAGATGCGTGTCTGGGTGGACGGCCTCGACGGCCCGATCAGCACGCAGGGCATCCCCGATCTGACGAAGCAGGTGCGGTTCACCGATCCGCGCACGGGCTTCACGTACATCGCGCGCAAGTACGGCAGCGAGGATCCCGACCGCCCGACGGCCGACCGCGGCATGGCCGCGCGCATGCTGGGCTACGCCAACGCGCTCGTCGCCAACACCTACGTGGTGGAGTCGGACACCCCGGATCAGTTCGGCCGCCCGGTGCTCGCGCTCGACGCGCAGGGCCAGCCGCAGCCGAAGAACCCCAACGTCCAGAACGCCGCGTACCGCGACTTCGTCAAGTACGTCGGCCTCATCGACACCGTGCGCCAGCTCGGGTTCTGGTTCGGCCAGGGGCCGCTCTGAGCTGAGCTGATTCACCTCTGCAGCGAGGACGGCGAGGGCTCACGCTCTCGCCGTCCTCGTTCCATGCGCTAGACTGCGCGACCTCGATGCCTCGCTGCTCCCTCGCGACGTCGCTCGTGCTCCTCGTCGCGGCGCTCTCGGTCGTCGGGTGCTCGGTGACGCCGCCCGCGCGGTGGGCAGAGGGCGGCGCGGCGCTGGCGCTCGGGCGCGCGCGGTGGGATCGCGGGGGCGAGCCCGTGGATCTCCTGCCCGACGGGAAGGTGCTCGTCGGCGGCGACCACCTCTACACGCTCGACGGCGCGGGGCGCGTCACCACGCCCGAGCGCGATCCCGTCGCGATGCTGTACCCGACGGGACACCTCGTCGGCCCAGACGAGCAGGCGCTCGGGTTCGTCGGCGTCGCCTCCGCGGCGCTGCCCGGCGCCTCGACCGCGTGGGTGCTGCTGGCGCCGAACCAGCAGGTGGTGGTCTACGACGAGGACGGCCTCGGGCGCTCGGGCGGCGTGTGGCAGGGGTGCGTGGGCCCCGTGCTCCGCACCTGCACGCTCATCACGCACCTCGTCCGGGAGCGCGATCTCGCGCGGAGGCCGCGGTTCATGGTCGGCGTCGGGATCGGCGTCGGCATCGGCCGCTAGCCGGGGCCCTCACCAGTCGACGACGGCCGACCCCCACGTGAAGCCCGAGCCGAACGCGACCATCGCGATCTTCATGCCCCGCTTCAGGCGACCCGACGCGCTCGCCTCGGCGAGCAGGATCGGGATCGTGGCCGCCGTCGTGTTGCCGTACTTCTGGATGTTCGAGACGAGCTTCTCGTGCGGGATCCCGAGCTGATCGGCCACGTACTGGTTGATGCGAAGGTTGGCCTGGTGAAAGAAGAAGAGGTCGATGTCGTCGTGGGTCAGGCCCTTCTTCGAGTACGCGGTGAACAGCGACCCGATCATCCGCTCGACCGCGTGGCGGAACACGAGCTTGCCGTCCATCTGCGCGAACATCATCTCTGGCCGCACCTGACCCACGCCCTCGGCGTCGAGCGGGATGAAGTTCTTGTTGCGGATGTCCCACAGCTTCTGCGCGAGCACGTCGGCGTGGCGGCCGTCGGCGCCGAGCCACCACCCGCGCACGCCGCGGTCCTCGTCGGACGCGCTGACGACGACCGCGCCGGCGCCGTCGCCGAACAGCGTCGCCACCGTGCGGCCGCGCGTCGAGAGATCGAGCGCGTGCGAGTGCACCTCCGCGCCGACGAGCAGCACGTGCCGCACGTTGCCCGACTGCACCATCGACGACGCCGTCGCGAGCCCGTAGAGGAACCCCGAGCACTGGTTGCGCACGTCGAGCGCCGGCACGAACGGCGCGTCGGGGCCGTCGCACAGGCCGAGCTTCTTCTGCAGGTACACGCCCGCGCCGGGGAAGCAGTGGTCCGCCGAGAGCGTCGCGAACACGATCATCCCGATGTCGCGCTTCTGCAGCCCAGCGTTCTGGATGGCCTGCTCGGCCGCGTGGAGCGCGAGATCGCTCGTCGCGACGCCCTCCTCGACGAAGCGTCGCTCCTCGATGCCGGTGCGCTGGAGGATCCACTCGTGGGTGGTGTCGATGCCGTACTGCTCCGCGAGCTCTTGGTTGGTGACGACGCGCGGCGGGACGTAGAAGCCTGTTCCTGAGATGATCGCGTTGGGCACTGGGCGCTCCTCGTGACGAAGGTCGCGCATCATGCCCCAGATCCCGATCGCGGTCAGCCCGCGGCGCTCTTCGCGAGCAGCACGACGCCGACGACCACGAGCAGCGCGAAGACGACGCGCGAGAACGCGCGCTGCGAGACGCGGCGGTGCGCGAGCTCACCGAGCGCCGTCCCGAGCGCCGCGGGCAGGGCGAGCGCGAAGGAGACGACGAGGCTGTCGCGCCCGACCGCGCCCGTCGCCGCGTACGTCGCGACGAGCACGACGCCGAGCACGAGCCAGAGCGCCGAGAGCGTCGCGCGGAAGGCCGCCTTGTCGAGCCCCTCGCGCGACAGCACGTAGACGGCGAGCGGGCCGCCCGTCGAGAAGGCGCCGTGGAACACGCCGGCGAGCGCGAGCAGGCCCCACGCGGTCGGCCGCGCGAGCCTGGGCGTGCGCGCGCCGTCGTCGCGGCGCTTCGTCAGCTCCGCTACCGCGACCACCACCACGAACGCGCCGAGCGCGCCCTTCAGCCAGCGGGGATCGAGGCGCGAGAGCGCGAGCAGCCCGACCGGCAGGCCGAGCAGCATCGCGGGCACGACCCGCCGCGTGAACAGCGGGCGATCGACCTCGCGCGCGTACCGCGCCGTCAGGTAGGCCGAGAGGCCGACGTTCAGCGGGACCACCGCCGCGAGCAGCACGTCGAGCCGGAGCAGCGCCGAGCCGAGCGACACCGTCACCAGCATCGCGCCGAAGCCGATGGCCGACTCCACCGTGAACGCGAGCATGACCACCCCCGCGAGCAGCAGCTGCGACGTCGAGGGGACCGGCACGCGCGCCGCATACTCCGGCGCCGCGCGGGCTGCCTCGGTCGCGTCGCCGTGCGAGACTCCGCCGCCGATGCGCGCGCTGCCTGGCCTCGCCGTGTTGCTGCTCGCCGCCGCGTCGGGGTGCGGGCGCGCGTCCTGCCCCGCGGGGCGCGTGCAGGGAGAAGCGGGAGGGTGCGTCCCAGAGGACATCGCCGATTTCGTCGCGTGCGTGCACGCGGCGGGCGGGGCCACGATCGATCGCGAGAGCGCGAAGCAGATCGGCGCTTCGGCGGTCGGCGCGTCGGGCGCCGTCGGGTGGCGCGACCGCGTGAAGACAGAGTGGTCGGGGCCGGCCGCGGAGCACCAGCGCGTGGTCATCGACGCGTGCATCGCGCGGACGCTGTCGATCTCCTCGCCGGTCGCCTCCTCGCCCGCTGCGCCTTCGCTGCCGAGCGTGTCCGCGGCGCCGCCCGTCGCGCCCTCTCCCTCGACCTCGCCGCCGACGGCGTCGTCCGCGGCTCCCGCTCCGCCGCTCGCGCGCCTCGTCGGCGCGTGGGTCGCGGTCCGGCCGGACGGCATGCGCAACGAGCTCGACGTGGACGCGAGCGGGGAGTTCCGTGCGCGCCAGGTCTCGACGACCTACTCGTGCGCGTACAGCGGCGTGCTCCGGCTCGACGGCGCGGCGCTCGTGCGCACGGTGCAGCACGCAGCTTGCGCGGGCCCGACCGGCGTCGCGGACAGGTTCGAGCTGCTCCACGTCGACGAACGATCGTTCGTCGTCGCGACGCCCGACGGCGAGGTCACCTACGTGCGGCGCTGACGCGTGTCAGATGCCGCCCCAGTGCGCGCGGATCTTCGCCCTCGCGCCGGCGTGACCCGCGCGCGCCGCCCTGTCCCACAGCGCGCGCGCGCGGGAGAGATTCTGCGGCGCGCCCTCGCCCGTCTCGCACGCGACGCCGAGCTGGAAGCACGCGTCCGCCGCGTCGGCGTCACAGGCGGCGGCGGTGCAGGCGTCGCATCGGATCTCGCGGGAGGGTGAGCCTGCGTCGATCTCGCGCGCGGCGCCGCCGGACGGTGACGGCTTGCAGCCCGCGACGACGAGCGACAGCGCGAGCGCGGCGGCGAGCTTCGTCACGCGGCCGCTCTCGATCGGCCGACGCGCGGGCGCAACCCGGCCCCGCGCCCGGTCGAAATCCTTGGCGACGTCGGCTGGGCGTGCCGTACGCTGAGGGCCGTGCGCCCGCGCCGGCTCGTCCTCCTTGGCTGCGTGATGACGCTCGCGGCCTGCGGCGCCGACGACGCGAGCTCGCCGCTCTCCGTCGCGGGCGTCGCGGGCGCGCCTCAGGGGGGTGCGTCGGGCGGCGCCGGCGCGGCGCAGGCGGGCTCCGCCCAGGCAGGCGAGGGCGGAGCCGTCGCGGGGGGCGCGGCGCAGGCGGGCACCGCGGGAGCGTCGGGCGTCGGGGCGTCGGGCGCGCCACAGGGTGGGGCAGGGGGAGCGCAGGGCGGCGCGGCGCAAGCGGGGTCGGCGGGCAAGGCGCAGGCGGGCGCCGCGGGGTCGGCGGGCAAGGCGCAGGCGGGCTCGGCGGGCAAGGCAGGCGCGGGCCAGGCGGGCTCGTCGCAGGCCGGCTGCTTCGGCGAGCTCGACGCGCTCGGCGTCTCCTACAAGAAGACCAGCGCGAAGGGCGTCGTCGACGCCGTGAACCTCCTCGGCCCGATCGAGGGCGTCACGTTCACGAGCGGCGACACGACGAAGCCCTCGGGCGACCCGATGGCGTGCGCGTTCGTGCTGACGCTGCGCGAGTTCGCCGCGACCCTGAAGGCCCGAGGCTTCGTGCGGATCGGCACGCTCGGCTCGTACTGCTACCGCTGCTGCTGCGCGTGGTCGTCGACCAACTACTGCCGCGGCCCGAACGATCCCGAGCCCTCGTGCGGATCGAGCGGCTACTCCAACCACTCCTGGGGTCGCGCGATCGACGTGCGCTGGCTCGTCAAGGCCGACGGTACGAAGTACGACGTCAACGATCCCGCTGACTTCGTGGAGTTCTCGAGCACCGACACCTGCGGCGCGGGGCTCGCCGCCCAGAAGGGCGTGAGCCTCGAGCTCTACTCGCTCGTGTGCGAGCTGAAGGCGAAGAAGGTGTTCAGCACGATCCTCACACCCAACTACAACTCGAGCCACCGCAACCACTTTCACATGGACATCGGCCAGTCGGGCCCGCCGAGCGGCTTCATCGTGAAGTCGTGGACGGAGGGCGAGATCGACGTCGGCGAGCACGCGGACGCGTGCGGCGGCGCGATCGAGTAGCGGCCTCAGGAGTCGACCGCAGGCGGCGGCGGCGAGCGCTCCCAGCCGTCGGGCAGCGAGGCTCGGGTGAGCTTGTCGAGGGCGCTCGCGGCGCGCGCCTCGAGCGCGTCCGCCTCGGCCTCGGCGTTCGGCCCGCCCTCGCGGCGCACGTGCGCGGCGAAGGCCTGGCACGTCCGCGCGGCCTCGATCTCGTTGCCGATCTCCTCGAAGATGGACGTCGCGCGGAGGAAGTAGTCGCGCGCCTTGCCCGTGTGCTCGGCGCCCCAGCCTCCCTCCGCCGTGATCTCGCCGAGCGTGCGGACGGCGATCCCGAGGTGGACCTTGCTGCGCACCGCGGTGAACAGCTCGACCGATCGGGAGATGAACTGCCGCGCCTTCGCGAGCTCGCGGCGGCTCATGTGCGCGCGCCCGAGGCTGCGGAGCACCTCCGCGAGCCCGAGCTTGTCGCCCAGCTCGTCGCAGAGCCCCTCGGCCTCGGTCAGCACCTTGATCGCGACGTCCGCGTGGCCGAGGCGCTCCTCCGAGACGCCGATGTTCGTGAGCACGAGCGCGACGCGGTTCTTCTCGCCGACCTCGCGCGCGGCGAGCAGGGCGTCGCCGAGCAGCGTCAGCGCCCGCTCGTGCTCGCCGAGATCCTGCTGCACCGTGCCGAGGTTGTTGAGGCTCGTCGCCACGCCAGGCACGTCCCCGATCTCGCGGCGGATGCTCAGGCTGTGCTCGAAGGCCTCCTTCGCGCGCGCGTACTCGCCGCAGTCCTGGAGCAGCACGCCGAGGTTGTTCATGCTGAGCGCGATGCCGCGCCGGTCGCCGAGCCGGCGTCGCAGGGTGAGCCCGCGCTGCAGCGAGTCGAGGGCGAGCGCGTACTCGCCGCGCATCCACCGGAGCTTGCCGAGATCGTCCTCGGTCGACGCGATGCCGCGCTCGTCGCCCGCCCGCTGGAACAGCGCGAGCCCGGCGCGCAGGTGCGGCTCCGCGAGCTCGAGCCGGCCGGTGTCGCGGTACAGGCGCCCGATGCGGTTGTGCGCCGCGCCGCCCTTCGCCGGCAGATCGAGGCGGTACGCGAGCGTCTTCATCTCCTCGAACTCGGCGAGCGCCGCCTCCGCGTGGCCCGACGCGAGCAGCACGTCGCCGTGGTCGTGCAGCGCGTCGACCCGGCGCCCCGCGTCGCGGCTCCCGAGCAGCGAGAGGCCGCGCTCGTAGTACTCGACGGCCTTCTGGTGGGCGAAGCGCGCGCGTGCGATGGCGCCCGCCTCGAGGTACGACAGCGCCGCCCTCGTGCGCGCGCCGGCCAGCTCGCGGTGGCGCGCGAGCATGCCCATGTGCTCCTCGTGCGCGCGCACGCCCGCCTTGTGCTCGAGCCAGTCGGCGAGGATCTGGTGGTAGGAGCGGAGGTCCTGCGGGCTCGTCCCGCTCGCGATCCGCTCGCGCTCCTTGTTGTGCTTGAACACGAGCTCGCGCTCGCCCGCGAACGTGCTGTCGGGGAGGCGGAGCAGGTAGTCGCGCTCCACGAGCTCGTCGAGCGCCGCCGTGATGGTCGCGGCGTCGGCGTCCTCTTCCGCCGTCCAGAACGCGGGGCCCGGGCGCTCGCTGCGCGTGAGCGCGGAGAGGCCGCCCTCCCAGAACACGCTGCCCATCGCCGCGGCGCGCTCGAGCAGGCGGCGCTCGTCCGGCGAGAGCGCCGCGATCCGCGCCTCGACGGCGTCCTCGACCGACAGCGGCAGCCGCGCGCGATCGAGCTTGTCGAGGTGCACGCGCCACTCGGGGCGGTGCGTGGCGCTCGGCGTGACCTCGAGGACGCCGGTGTCGACGAACACGCGGATCATCCGCTCGAGCAGCATCGGGTTGCCCCCGGCCGCGGCGCACGCGGAGTCGACGAGCGCCTCGGGAACGTCGCCGCACGGCTCGAGCAGCGCCTCGACCACGGTGACGGACTCGGGCTCGCCGAGCGCGCCGAGCTCCACGCGCCGCAGGCGATCCTTCGAGATCGCGGTGAACCCCTCGTGCAGCGCGCCGAGGTCCGCGCGCGACGCGCACACGATCAGCACCGGGGCGTCGACGAGATCGCAGAGGAACGCGAGCAGCTCGCGCGAGTCGTGGTGCGCGTCGTCGAGGTCGTCGAAGAACAGCGCGAGGGGCGCCGCCGCCGCGTCGCTCTCGATCAGCCGCCGCAGCACGCTGCGCCGCACGAGGCGCCCCTCGATCGCGTCCTCGCCGACCGCCTTCGTGAGCGGGCTGTCAGGGAAGGGGAGCCCGAGCAGCTGCCCGAGGAAGAACAGCACGTCGCCGACCTTGCGGTCCTCGAGGACCGACGCGACCTGCGCGCGCACGAGCGATTTCGCGGCCTCGGGATCGATGCCGTCGCCGAGGCCGAAGCGCGCCCGGAGCAGGCGCTCGAACATCGCGTACGCGTCCTCCGAGCCGCGCGCGCTGCCGCGGAACACGCGCACCTCCTCGCCCTCGTCCGGTGTCTCGAGGCCCTGGAAGAACTCGTACGCCAGCCTGGATTTCCCGATGCCGGCGGGGCCGACGAGCGACACCACGCGCGCCTCGCGCGACGTCTTGACCTCCGAGAGCGCGTCCTCGAGCGCGGCGAGCTCGCGCCCGCGCCCGACCATCGGCGCCTGCAGCGAATTCGACGAGAGCCCTACCCAGCGGAGGCGGTCGGTCATGGGATCGATCGATGCTAGTGCCATCGCCGCGCGCGGCGCGTCACTTCTTCGCGGCGGGCTTGCCCCACGACGAGATCGTCGCGACCTGCAGCGCGCGCCCGGGCTGACCCTCCTGCCCGAAGACGGCCGTCATCACGCTCTGCAGATCCGCGCTCTCCGCCAGCGCGGCGCCCGCGCGCACGACGAGCTCGCCCTGGGCGGTCGACTCGAACTGCGCGAGCTGCGTGCCCTTCTGGATACCTGGCAGGGTCGTCTCACCCGACGCCGCGTACGAGTGACCCTCGAGCGTCAGCGTGACCTTGTCGCCGTCGATCTCCTTCACCTTGTACATGCGGTACGTGACGACGTCGAAGCCGTTGAGCCGCTGTCGGCTGCCGGCGATCCAGAACCCTCCCTTGCCGACGGGCGCGGGCGGCGGCGGCACCGCCCCGTAGAACAGCGACGCGGCGAGCCCGTCGAGCGGCAGCGAGAGCTGGCCGGTGGCGTCCTTCTCGGCGCGCAGCTCGGGCCGGCTCGCGCCGACGGTCGACGGCGAGAACGCGACGACCGAGCCCTTCAGCTTGCCCAGCTCCTTCTCTGCCTCCTTCGGCACCGCGCCCATCTGCTCCTTCGAGAGCGAGACCTTCTTCACCTCGGCGAGCCACGCGGCCGCGGCGCCCTCCTCCTTCGGCTTCTCGACCGAGAGCCCGAGGGAGAGATCGAGGCTCGGCAGCGCCGAGCGCTGCCCGAGGCGCACCGACACGAACACCGTGGGCGCGCCCTTCCACGCGTCGGCGCTCGGCGCCTTCAGCGTGACCTTGGCCGCGTCGCCGGGCGCGCCCAGCTCGACCTTCACCCCGTCCTTCGGGCCGAAGAGCGCGTCCGCCGCGCCCGGCGCGAACACGCCCCCCGGCGGCGGGCCGTCGTTCTTCTTCGGGTCGAGCTTCTTCGCGCTCGCGGCGGCGGCGACGGCCGCGGCCACCTTCGCGTCGACGACGGGGCCCTTGTCCGCGCTCGGGGCGGGCTTCGCGGAGGACTTCGGCGCGTCGTCGCAGCCGAGCAGGAGGAGCGGCACGACGACGAGCGCGCGGGTCGGAGACATGACGCGCGTTCTATCCCCAGCGCGCGCGTTGTAAAGCGGGTTGGGCGCGCGCGGTGGTACGTTCGCGTGGCCTTGCGTCGCTCTCCCTGGTTCGCCTTCTTCGCGCTCGCGGGCGGGCTCGCGCTCCACGGCGGCTGCGGGTCCGACGGAGGCGCGCTCGTCGACGCGAACTCGGGGCCGCAGCCCCCGTCAGGCACCGGCGGCTTCGATCCCGGCCCGGGCGGGCCCTACGGCTGCGGCGCAGGCACCGGCAGCGGCGCGAGCACCGGCAGCGGCGCGAGCACCGGCAGCGGCGCGTCGACCGGCTGCGGCGCCTCGTCCCAGGGCGGGCCCGACGGCGGCGCGGACGCGACGACCGAGCCCGCTCCTCCGATGTGCGCGGAGGCGCAGCGAAGGTGCGCGCACGAGTTCACGCTCCCCGCCGGCGGAGAGGCGAGCGTCGAGGTGCGCGGCGACTTCGCGCCCGGCGCGTGGGCGAAGGGCGTCTCGATGACCCAGCAGGGCGGCGCGTGGCGCGCGAGCGTGCCCGTGCCGTGGGCGACGACGGTGCGCTACAAGTTCTTCGTCGACGGCAAGACGTGGCGTGAGGATCCGGCGAACCCCGCGACCGAGCCCGACGGCAGCGGCGGACAGAACTCCCTGCTCGCGCCGCTCACCTGCGACGCCTTCACGTGCGAGGTCCCCTCGGGCACCTTCGACTGGCGCGACGCCGTGCTCTACTTCGTCTTCGTCGATCGGTTCGCGAACGGCGATCCATCGAACGACGGCGCGCCGGTGCCCGGCGTGATGGCCCCCGCGAACTACCAGGGCGGCGACTACAAGGGCCTGCTCGCGAAGATCGAGGAGGGCTACTTCGAGGGCCTCGGGGTCAACGCGCTCTGGCTCACCGTGCCGATGGACAACCCCGACGCGCCCGGCCTCGGCACGGACGGCAAGCAGTACAGCGCGTACCACGGGTACTGGCCGGGCCGGCTCGACGCCGTCGAGTCGCGCTTCGGCACGCTCGCCGAGTTGAAGGCGGTGGTCGCGGCGGCGCACGCCCACGGCCTCAAGGTGCTCATCGACTACGCGATGAACCACGTCCACGAGTCGTCGCCCGTGTACGCCGACCACCCCGACTGGTTCTGGCCCGCGACCTACAACGGGAAATCGTGCGTGTGCGGCGAGGGCTGCTCGTGGGACGACCCGTACGAGGCGCGGCGGTGCTGGTTCCGTCCGTACCTGCCCGACTTCGACTTCACGAGGGCGGACGCGCGAAAATTCTCGATCGACAACGCGCTCTACTGGGCGAAGGAGCTGTCGCTCGACGGGTTCCGCCTCGACGCCGTCAAGCACATCGAGACGCCGTGGATCACCGAGCTGCGCGCGCGGCTCTCGGCCGAGGTCGAGCCGACCACGAAAGAACATTTCTACCTCGTCGGCGAGACCTTCACGGGCGATCGCGGCGTCATCGGGGCGTACGTCGATCCGTTCACGAAGCTCGACGGGCAGTTCGATTTCCCGCTGCGGATGCAGCTCGCCGAGACGCTGCTGATGCGCAAGGGCTCGCTCGCCTCGCTCGACGGGTTCCTCTCGACGAATGACGGCTTCTACGGCGCGGGGATCATGAGCACGTTCGTCGGCAACCACGACATCCCGCGGCCGATCCACTTCGCCGAGGACGCCCCGCTGTGGGCAGACCCGTGGGCCGACGGGAAGGACCGCGCGTGGCAGAACACCCCGCCGCTCCCGACCGGCGCCGCGGCGTTCGAGCGGCTCGGGCTCGCGTTCACCTTCCTGTTCACCACGAAGGGCGTGCCGCTCGTCTACTACGGTGACGAGATCGGTCTGCCCGGCGCGGGCGATCCCGACAACCGCCGCATGATGGCGTGGTCGGGCGAGAGCCCGGCGCAGGTGGCGCTCCGCGAGCACGTGAAGAAGCTCGGCAAGATCCGCAAGGAGCACGCGGCGCTGCGGCGAGGCGCGCGCGCGTCGCTCGGGGCCACCGCCGACACGCTCGTGTTCGAGCAGAGCGGCGGCGCAGACCGCGTGGTGGTCGCGCTCAACCGCGCGGACTCGGATCAGCAGGTCTCCGGCGTCCCCGCCGGCGCGTGGGTCGACCTCTTGACGGGCGCGTCCGTGCAGGGAGGCGGCGCGGTCACCGTCCCGGCGAGGCGCGCGCTCGTGCTCGCGGCGCCGTGACGTCGGCGGTCGCGGAGGTCTCGCTCGCCGGGCCGCTCTCGGGCGTCGGCGTCGACGTCGTCTCGATCGGCCGCGTGAGCGCGCGCCTCGCCCGCGCGAAGTTCAGCGCCGAGGAGGTCGAGCGGTTCCGGGGTCGACGCGAGCTGCCGTTCGCCGCGCGAGAGGCGGTGCTGAAGGCCGTCGGCGGCCCCGGGATCCTCCGCGCGCCGCTGCGGGACATGGTCGTCGAGTGGTCGGCGGGCGCGCTCAGGCTGCGGCCCGGCCCCGCGTACCGCGAGGTGATGAGGCGCGAGGGCGTGGCATCCGTGCGACTCGCCGTCCTCGCCGTCTCGCCGGCGCACGTCGTCGTCACGGCGCTCGCGGCTCGAGACGGCCCGCCGTCCCGCGTCCGCGTCGCGTACGCGACCGAGCCGGTCCCCTCCGCGGCCGATGATCTCGACGACGACGAGCGCGCGGCGTGCCTCTCTCGGCCCGATCCGCGCGCCTCCGCGGCGGCGCGCATGGCCGCACACGCGGCAGGCCGCCTGCTGTTCGCGGGGGCGACCCTCCGCGTCCGCGCGCCTCGCGACCGAGCGCCCGAAGCGCTGGGCGCGCCGACGCCGACGTGGCTGTCGCTCGCGCACGAGCGAGACCTCGCCATCGCGCTCCTCGCTCACCCGACACCGGGCGACCGCGATCCTGCTTGACGAAGCGCGCGCGAGCGCAGAAAAATCCAGATCCATGTCCCGCGCCAAGATCTTGATCTGCGTCATTGCCACCGCGGCTCCGCTGCTCGCCGCCTGCGGCGACGACTCCTCCGGATCGTCCACGACGACGGGCGCGGCGGGCGCGAGCGCGGGCGGGAGCTCGAGCGCCGGCGCGTCGGGGTCGAACTCCGCGGGCGCGGGCGGGGCGGCGACGGCGGGCGCGGGCGCGGGCGGGGCGGTGGCGGGCGGCGCGAGCGGCGCCGCCGGATCGAGCAGCGCGCTGGTCGATCTCGCGGGGTGCACCGAGGCGACGGCGGCGGACAAGGCGGGAGGCGCCGTCGTCACGGCGGGCGTCGGCGGGCCGAAGTACGCGCCCGCGTGCGTCAAGATCAAGGTCGGCGACGCGGTCGAGTTCAAGGGCACCTCGTCGATCCACCCGCTCGTCGGCATGTCGACCGCCGGCACCCAGCCGAACCCCATCGGCCCGTCGTCGACTTCGGACAAGACCGTCACCTTCACGGCGCCGGGCACGTACGGCTACTTCTGCGAGAACCACGGCGCGGACGGCTCGTCGTCCGGGATGGTCGGCGCGGTGTACGTCGCGCCCTAGCGCACAGCCTCGGGCGTGACGCCGCGCCCCTCGACGTCGACCGTGTCGCCGAGATTTCGCTGCGTGCGTGCCGATCGCTGGTGGCTCCGCGAGCGACGACTCGAGCGAGCCGCGCGCGCTCGGGCGTGGTGGTGGCCGGTCGTGCGCTACCGCGACCACAGCGCGGCGAGCTCCAGCTCGATGGCGTCGAACGGCTCGATCCGCGCCACCGCGTCGTCCTCGAAGGAGTGCACGAGCAGGTAGCCGCCTCCCTCGAGGCGGAAGACCTCGACGGTCCTGTCGGTGGGATCGACGAACCACAGGTGTCGCACCGACTCGCGCGCGTAGACGCGGCGCTTGGGACCACGGTCGACCTTGCTGGTGCCCGGCGACAGCACCTCGCACACCCAGTCCGGCGGCAGCGTGGCGAACGCGTCGTCGGGCATCTCGGGCATGCGCTCGCGTCGCCAGCCCGCCAGGTCTGGAACGACGATGTCGGCCCCGAGGTGCAGCTCGGGCTCGATGAGGATGATCCACCCACCGGGGCCGCCACGCCCCCGGTCGAACGGCCCACCCAGATCGCTGCCCAGGACCGACGCCGCACGAGCGTGGCGCATCGCCGGCCTGGGGTGCGCATACAGCACGCCCTCGACGATCTGCCCGATCTGATGCTCGGGGATCGCGAGCAGATCCTCGTACGTGGGCACCCGATGCGCCTGCGACACGCTGGGCGGCAGCGTAGCACGTAGCGGGCGGGGGCCGCCCCTCCTCCCGCGCGCCTCGCTACCCGGAGCACGCGACACGCGCGACCGCGGCGCGGGCCGAGGGGAACGCCCTCTCTCAGCAAAGCGGCGCCCGGGCGCTCGAGGGGCTCGACGCGCGCGCCCGTCGTGAGGTACCCCGAGAGGTGCGCTCATATGGTCCACGAACGCCGCATCAGCGCCTCGGGCCGGTACCGGGTCGAGGAGCGCCTCGGCGAGGGCGGGATGGGCGTCGTGTACCGCGCGCGCGATCTCGATCGCGGCGTCGACGTCGCGCTGAAGACCCTGCTGCGCGTCGAGCCGGCGTCGCTCGTGCGCTTCAAGGAGGAGTTCCGCGCGCTCACCGACGTCGCGCACCCGAACGTAGTCGAGCTCTACGACTTCGTGGGCGGGGCCGATGGGACGTGGTTCTTCACGATGGAGCTCCTCGACGGCGCCCCGTTCACGAGCTGGATCGCGGGTGAGCGGCGCCGCACCGTCCCGCCGCCCGCGTCCGCCGACGACGCCACGCTCGACGCCGTCTCCTCGCATGCGCTGCCGACCTCGAGCGTCCTTCGCACCGGGCGCATGCGCCGCCTGGACGTGGCCCGCCTGCGAGAGGCGCTGCGACAGCTGTTCGACGGCGTGGGCGCGCTCCACGACGCGGGGAAGCTGCACAGGGACATCAAGCCGTCGAACGTCCTCGTGACCCGCGAGGGCCGCGTCGTGCTCGTCGACTTCGGCCTCGTGCACCAGTTCGCCCCGGGCGAGCGCCCCACCGCCGAGGACCACATCCTCGGCACGCCCGCGTACATGGCGCCCGAGCAGGCCGGCCCGCGCATCGCGACGCCGAGCTCCGATCTCTACGCGGTCGGCGCGATGCTGTTCGAGTGCCTCACCGGGCGGCTGCCGTTCGAGGGCAGCGCGCTCGAGATGCTGCTCGCGAAGCAGCGCGGCGAGGCGCCGAGCGCGTCGCGGTTCTTCGACGGGCTGCCGGACGATCTCGTCGAGCTCGCGGCGGATCTGCTGCGCCGTCGCCCCGAGGCGCGCCCGACCCTCGCCGAGGCGCGCGCGCGCGTCGCGCCCCACTCGTCGCGAGGCCCGCGGTCGAGCGGGACGTTCGCCGTCTCGCGCGCCGTGCCGCTCGTCGGCCGGGAGGGCGAGCTCTCCTGCGGGGACGAGGCCGGCCGCGCGGTCGACGCCGGCGGCGCGCGCCTCGTGCTCGTGCGCGGCCCCTCGGGCGTCGGCAAGTCCGCCCTCGCGCAGCACGCCGCCGCGCGCCTGCGCGACGACGGCTGGCTCGTCTGCTCGGGCCGCTGCTACGAGCGCGAGAGCGTCCCCTACAAGGCCTTCGACGCCGCGATCGACGCGCTCGCGAGGCACCTCGAGCGGCTGCCCGACGACGAGGTCGCGCCGCTCGTGCCGGACGCGATCGGCGAGCTGTGCCGCGTGTTCCCGGTGTTCCGCGCGGTCGAGGCCCTCGATCTCGCGGCGCCGTCGCGCGTCGAGCTCGAGCCGATCGAGGTGCGGCGCCGCGCGTTCGCGGCGCTGGTCGAGCTGCTCTCGAGGCTCTCTTCGCGCGCGTCGATCGCGCTGCACCTCGAGGATCTCCAGTGGGGCGACGAGGACAGCGCGCTGCTCCTGACGGAGCTCCTGTCGTCGACGCTGCCGCTGCGCCTGCTCGTGCTCGGCACGCACCGCGACGGGCCGCTCGGGCCGATGCTCTCGCGCGTGCTCGGCCCGCACGTCGCCGGCGCGCGCCGCGTCGACGTCGGGCCGCTCGGCGAGGAGGCCTGTGTGAGGCTCGCGGAGGAGCTCGGCGGCGCGCGGGTGGCGTCGCGCCCGGAGCTCG
Organism: Polyangiaceae bacterium; assembly: GCA_020849655.1. Classification (GTDB taxonomy): domain Bacteria; phylum Myxococcota_A; class Polyangia; order Polyangiales; family Polyangiaceae; genus JADLFU01. The sequence goes on from JADLFU010000100.1 coordinate 46,531, forward strand.
CGCGCAGCATCGCCCGCGAGGCGGCCGGCAACCCGCTGTTCGTCGCGGAGCTCGTGCGACACCAGGCAGAGCGCGCGGCGCGCGGCGAGGACACGCTCGATCGCCGCGGCCCGACGACGCTCGAGGAGGCCATCCACGCGCGCACGACCGAGCTCGCCCCCGAGGCCCGCGCGCTCATCGAGGTGCTCTCCGTCGCGGCCCGCCCGCTCGATCGCCGCGTCGCGCTCGAGGCGGCCGGGCTGCCCGCGCACGACGCGAGCGCGCTGCGCGTCCTGTCGGTGTCGAAGCTCGTCGTCCAGCGCCACGGCGAGCGCGGCGCCGAGGTCGAGACGTTCCACGATCGCGTGCGCGAGTCGCTGACGGCGCGCCTGCCGCCCGAGCGCCTCGCGTCCGCGCACGGCGCCATCGCGCGCGCGCTCGAGCAGAGCGGCGAAGTCGACCCGGAGCCGCTCGTCCACCACTGGCTCTCGGCCGGAGAGCCCAGGCAGGCCAGGCGCTACGTCCGGCTCGCCGCCGACAAGGCGCTCTCGGCCCTCGCGTTTCGCCGCGCGGCGGACCTCTTTCAGCGGTCGATCGAGCTCGGCGCGGATGATCCGGGAGGAGATCTGCGGCGGCGCCTCGCCGACTCGCTCGCGTTCGCGGGGCTGGGTCGCGAGGCGGCGGCGGCGTACCGCGACGCGGCCGAGCACGAGCCGACCCCTGCCGGCAGGACGGAGCTCCGGCGCCTCGCGGCCGAGCACCTCCTGAAGAGCGGCCACGACACCGAGGGCATCGACGCGATGAAGGCCGTGCTGCGCGAGGTCGGCCTCTCCTTCCCCGAGACGCCCCGCGCCGCGCTCGCGTCCGCCGCCTGGCACCGCGCCAGGCTGAGGCTCTCGGGGCTCGGCTACGAGGAGCGCCCTGCCTCCGAAGGTGACGCGGGCGATCTCGCGCGCGCGGACGCCGCGTACTCGGCGGCCGTCGGTCTGGCGATGCTCGACACCCTTCGCTCCGCGGATTTCTCGGCGCGTCACCTGCGCCTCGCGCTGTCGCTCGGCGATCCGATGCGCATCTCGCGCGGCCTCGCGCTCGAGGCGAGCATGACGGCGGCGAGCGGCGGCGGCAGCGGCGCGGCGCGCGCGCGCAAGCTCGTGCAGTCCGCCGAGTCGCTCGCGTTTCGCCTCGGCGATCCGCGCGTGGTCGCGTTCGCGAAGCTCGCGGCCGCGTACGTCTCGGTGCTCACCGGCGACTTCGGCGAGGCGCGCGCGCGGATGAGCGACGTCGAGCTGCACCTGCGCGAGCGCTGCCACGGCGTCCCCTGGGAGATGTCGAACGCGCAGATGTGGCTCGCGAACGCGCTGATCCTCACCGGCGCGCTCGGCGAGGCGACGCGGCGGATCAAGCCCGTGATGCGCGAGGCGATCGAGCGCGGCGACCGCTACGCGATGCAGCACATCATCTACCCCGTCACGGTGGCGTTCATCCTCGACGACGATCTCGCCGGCGCGCTCCGCGTGCACGACGCCTTCGTCACGGGCTGGACGCTCGATCGCTACAACTCCGGGCACTGGGGCGCGCTCGTCTCGCGCGTGTCGATGGAGCGCTACGAGCGGCGCGGGGTCGACGCGCACGATCGCATCTGCGCGGAGTGGAAGGTGCTGAAGCGGCAGTACCTGCTCGACGTCGAGCTCGTGCGGGTCTGCGCGACCTACGAGCGCGCGCTCTCGGCGCTCGCGGCGGTGCGCGACGGCGCCCCCTCGCGCCTCGGCGCCGCGGTGGCCGACGGAGACGAGCTGTCCGGCATGCGCGCGCCGTACGCGCGGGCGATGGGCGCGAAGGTGCTCGGCCTGACCGCGCTCGCGTCCGGAGATCGCCGCCGCGCGCACGACAGGCTCGCCGACGCCGAGCAGAAGCTCCTCGCGTGTCGCCTCGGCTACCTCGCCCGGTGCGCCCGTTACCGCCGCGCCGGGCTCGTCGACGGAGCGGAGGGCGCCGAGGTCCAGCGCGCGGTCGCCGCGGAGCTTCGCGCAGAGGGTGCGCGGTCCCCCGAGAAGGTGCTCGCGATGAGCGCGCCCATCTGAGCGTCATCGCGCACCCCGACGACTTGGAGTAGCGTCCGCGCCCATGGCGTTCGTCCACGGCGGCAGGCTCGTCTCGCAGGCGCTCAAGCGCCACGGCACCACCCACCTCTTCACCCTCTGCGGCGGCCACATCCAGGCCATCTATGACGGCTGTCTCGACGACGGCATCCGCGTCGTCGACGTGCGCCACGAGCAGACCGCGGGGCACGCGGCGGACGGCTACGCGCGCGTCACCGGCAGGCCCGGCGTCTGCGCCGTCACGGCCGGCCCCGGCGTCACCGACACCGTCACGGCGCTCGCCAACGCGCAGCGCGCGGGCATCCCGATGATCTGCATCGGCGGCGCGGGGCCCGTCCAGTACACCGACATGGGATCGCTGCAGGACATGGACACGGTGACCTTGATGCGCCCCGTGTCGAAGTGGGCGCAGCGCATCACCGAGGCGCGGCGGCTCGGCGAGTACATCGACTCGGCGTTCCGCGTGGCGCAGGCGGGCGTGCCCGGCCCGGTGTACCTCGAGATGCCGCTCGATCTGATGATGGGCGGCGCCGACGACAAGGATCTCCCCGCGACGGGCCCGATGACCCCGCCCCGCCCCGGCGGAGACCCCGACCTCATCGATCAGGTCGCCGAGCTGCTGAAGTCGGCCGAGCGCCCGATGGTGATCGTCGGCTCGCAGATCCGCTGGAGCCCGCGCAAGGAGGCCGTGCGCGAGCTGTCCGACGCCTGCGAGCTGCCGTTCTTCCTGAACGGCATGGCCCGCGGCGCGCTGCCCGCCTCGAGCCCGAACCTCTTCACGCGCTCGCGCAAGGTCGCGATGGCGACGGCCGACGTGATCCTCGTGCTGGGCACGCCGTTCGATTTCCGCCTCGACTACGGGCGCGCGTTCAACCCCGGTGCGAAGATCGTCCAGATCGATCTCGACGGCGCGGAGATGGGCAAGAACCGCCGCGTCGACGTCGCCATCCACGGTGACAGCGGCATCGTGCTGCGCCAGCTCCTGAAGGCGATGGGCGGCGCCGGCCCGAAGCGCCCCGAGTGGCTCGCCCAGATCCGCGCCGCGGAGGACAAGTCCAAGGCGAAGATGGCCGGAGAGATCGCGTCGTCCGCGAGCCCCCCGAACCCGCTGCGCGTGGCGTCGGAGCTCGGCAAGCGCCTCGGGGAGCGCGACATCGTGATCGGCGACGGCGGCGATTTCGTCGCGACCGCGGCCTACGTGCTCTCGATGGAGTGGCCGCAGATCTGGATGGACCCGGGCCCGCTCGGCACGCTCGGCGTGGGCCCCGGCTACGCGATGGCCGCGAAGCTCGCGCGCCCCGAGGCCAACGTGTTCCTCGTGTACGGCGACGGCAGCTTCGGCCTGCACGCGCTCGAGTTCGAGGCGATGGTCCGCCAGGACATCCCCGTCATCGCGCTCATCGGCAACGACGCCGGCTGGACGCAGATCCGCCGCGGCCAAGTGGATCTCTACGGCAAGTCGCGCGCGGTCGCGACGGCGCTCGAGCACTCGCGCTACGAGAAGGTCGTCGAGGCGATGGGCGGGTTCGGCGCGTTCGTCGACACCGCCGAGGGCGTGGGCCCCGCGCTCGACGCCGCGATCGCGTCGGGCAAGCCCGCGTGCGTGAACGTGCAGATCGCGTCGAGCGATTTTCGCAAGGGCGCGATCAGCGTCTGAGTCGCCTGCTCAGTGGCTCAGTCCCCGGTCGAGAAGCAGCCGAGCGGGGGCGAGCCGGAGGCGGCGCCGCACGATCCTCCGTCGCACTGTCTGCTCGCGCACTGGTCGGCCTTCACGCACGCGGCGCCCGCCGCGAGCTTCTGCGCGCAGCGCGTCGTCTCGTCGCAGTACCCGTCGTCGACGCACGAGACGCCCGCGCACGACGCGCCGAGCTCCGCGCGCCCCACGCACGCGGAGGCCTGGCAGATCTGCGAGCTGCACTCGTTCGACGTCGAGCAGGGCGCGCC
>JADLFU010000101.1 GCA_020849655.1 Polyangiaceae bacterium
CGAGGCGTCCCACGCGGGCGCGGCGGCGATGGGCTCGAGCACGAGGTACGCACGATCGCCGGCGCGCCGCTCGACCTCGAACGCCAGGTACACCCGCGTCACCCCGCGCGTCGATGCGAAGCGAGCCTGCTCGGTGTCGCCGTCGTCGTCGAGCGCGCGCGCCTCGGTGGGCTGGGCCGACTCGCGCGCGGCGCCCGCGGCTACCACCGGCGCACCGGACCCGGTGCAGCGCCCGACGTGGCAGAGACCGCGCCCGCAGGCGTCGTGCGCGCCGCACGGATCGCCTGCGCGCGCACACGCCGCCGCGAGCAGCGACGAGACGGCAAGCCACCAGACGCGAGGGTCAGCCACCTTCACCTCTCTGCCGGCCGCGCCGCTTCTCGAGCAGGATCTCCGCGGCGGTCGGCGCGCGCGCCGCCTTCTTGGGAGCGCGCAGCGACGGAGGCTTCGGCTCGCCTTGATCGCCCCCTGTGGCGGGCGCGCTCGGCGCGGCGACTGGCGCGGGGCGCAGCGAGCGCTCGACGACGGGGGCGGGACGCGAGGTCGTCTCCGCCGGTCGAGGGGCCCGCGCTGGACGGGCAGGCGCCACCGACGCGCGCGCGGCCGGCAGGGTGAGCGCGAGCTTGCGGACCGCGACAGAGAGAAGCAAGAGAACGCCCGCCGCGAGCGCGAGCCAGCCCCCGATGGGATCGTACGCGTACCGCGGCGGGGCCCGATCGAGGAACAACCCCGCCAGCGTGCTCCTGGGTCTTCCGCCCGTCATCGACGCCAGGCGCGACAGGAGCGCGCGGTCCGTACCGGTGGGTCGTAGCTCTTCGCCCGGTGACAGCACGGCGCCCGCCGTGCCCACGGTCTCGCGAGAGAGCTCGTCGACCGCCGTCGCCACGTAGGTGCCGGGGCGCGACAGCGGGACGCTCGCCGCGTAGGCGCCCGAGCCGACGGGCTCGAGCGGCACGCGCTTCGCGAAGCCCTCCGGTCCCGCGACGCTGATGGCCAGCCGCCGGAAGCTCTGCGCGCGCCCGTCGTCGCCGACCACCGTGGCGCGGACGTGCAGCTCACCGCCCGCCGTGTCGGCCTCGAGGCGCACGCGCGGATCGTCGGGCCGTCGGCTCGTGTCACGCGCGAGCTGCGCCATCATCCGCGCCGCGCCAGGGAAGGTCGTCCACGCGGCGCCCCAGCGGTCCTTCAGATCGCTCGTGAACGCGGCGGCGCGCCCCATACCGACGCTCCAGGTCGCGAGCAGCGGATCGCCCTCCGGCCCGACGAGGTGCACGCTGGCGCGCGGCTTCGCGATCGTCACCACGTAGCCCTTCAGGATGGGCGCCGCGCCGAAATCGATCGCGCGGATCGCGGCGCCCGGCGCGCCCAGCGTCGGACGAAAATCGATCTCGTGGATCGACGAGCGCGACGCGAGGATGGTCTCCTGCGTGAAGACCGCGGGGAGCCGGGTCGCGTCCTCGATGAGGTAGTAGCGCCCGTTCCCGAGCCGCGCGAGCACCTCCAGCTCCGCGACGTCGCTGCCCTTGCCGAGCGCGACGACGCTCGTCGTGATCCCGCGCGAGAGCGCGCTCGACACCTTCGCGCGGCAGCCGCCCATGCGCTCGGCGTCGTCACCGTCGGCGAACAGGAGCAGGTGCCGGAGGTTCACCTTCTCCGCGTCGAGCGCGCGGTACGCCTCGTCGAGCGCGAGGTCGACGTAGATGCCTCCGCCGCCGACCTTCACCGCCTTGATCGCGCGCGCGATCGCCGCGGTGTCGACGACCGGGCCCAGCGGGACCGTCCACTTGTTGACCGTGTCGACGTGCGCCACCCCGAGCCTGTCGCCGGGGCCGAGCAGCAAGGCCGAGCGCGCGGACGCCTCGTTCGCGAGATCGAGCTTCGTGTAGGGGCCCACCCTGGCGCCCATCGATCCCGAGTAGTCGATGCTGATGACCTCCGCGAGGCTCGCCCGGCGACGCTCCTGCTTCAGATCGAAGCTGACGGGCGAGACCTCCTCGATGGACGTCTTCGCGTAGCCGCCGGGGCCCATCGAGCGGTCACCCCCCATCAGCACGAGGCCGCCGCCGAGCTCGCGCACCCAGCCGGCGAGCGAGTCGAGCTGCGACGCGGAGACCTCGGACGCGCGCACGTCGGAGAGCACGACGAGATCGAACCCCACGAGCCCCGCGAGGTCGGCCGGAAACCCGCTCGGCCCGCGGACCTCGGTGCGGTAGCCGGCGTCGAGCAGCGCGCGCTCGATGAACGTGGCCTTCCCGGGCTCTCCCTCGAGGATGAGCGCGATGGCGGGGCCCCGCACGCGCACGAACGCGGACGCCGAGTTGTCCTCGGGGGCCTGGTCGACGCGCGGATCCTTCGCGGTGACCTCGACGTCGTACCGATGCATCCCCGGCGCGGGCGCGATCTCGCGGATGCGCAGGACGTCCTCGCCTGCCTGGATCTTGGCGGTCCCCTTCTTGATGGGCACGCCGTCGCGCAGCACCCGCAGCTCCACCTCGGCCTCGACCGCCGAGGACGTGACAATGCGCAGATCGAGCGGCTCCTTCTCGTCGACGCGCGGCGGCACGCGCAGCGCGACGACGCGCACGTCGGGCACCTGCGCCTGGTCGAGGGGCACGACGTCGATCGGCACCTCTGCCGCCACCGCGGCCGCGGCCGCGAGCACCGCGTCGCCGCGCGTCTCGACGCCGTCGGAGAGGAGCACGATCCTCGGCGCGGCGTCCTCGGGCACCTCGGCGAGGGCCCGCTTGATCGCCGCGGCGAGATCGCTCGCGTCGCGCCCGACCTCCGCGCGGGCGACGCTCTTCTGCGCGCTCTTCGGGCGGAGCGGATCCTCCACCATCGCGTCCGCGCCGAACGCGATGAGCGCGATGCGATCGTCTCCCCGCATCCCGCGCTCGACGACCTCCAGCTCGGCGCGCAGCCGCGCGTCCGCGTCGGGCACGAGGTCGATCGAGCGGCTCCTGTCGACGACCAGGATCACGGCTAGCTTGTCGATGGGCCGCCCGAGCTGGAACCCCATCGCCGCGAGCCCCGCGGTCAGCGCCGCCGCAGAGAGCAGCGCCTCGACGAGCGCGCGACGAGCGGGGTGCGTGCGCGGGGACAGCCGCGTCAGGCGCGCGCACACGACCAGCACCGCGACGGCCGTGACCGCGGCGACCCACGGTCGCTCCACGCGGACCAGCACCTCAGGCACGAGCCGCGTCCACACGAGCTCGACCCACACGAGCGGCAGAGCGCCCAGCGTGAGCGCCACGGCGAGCACGCGGCGCGCGCGGAGCGCCGGCGACGCGAGCAGCGCGCCCACGAGCACCCCGAGCGTCACCGCGAGCGCGGCGAACGGCAGCAAGCGCGAGACGGCAGCGGGCGTCACGCGGGCTTCCTCGTCGGCGGCGCGACGCCCGAGCGCCGGGCGCGCGGCGCGCGCGTGAGCCACAGCACGTCGAGCACGACGAACGCGAGCGCGGCGAGCGCGAGCACCCAGCCCGCGTCGGAGAGCGAGAGCGTCGGGCGCGCGGCCGCCGTGACGGTGACGCCGCTCTTCGAGTCGGCCTTCAAGCGACGATGCAGATCGCTCTCGTGCTCGGAGGTGAGGTTCACCGGGACGAGCACGCTGCCCTGATCGCGGCCGTCCCAGGAGACGAGATAGTGCCCCGCCGTGCCCGTGTCCGGCACCACCGCGAGGCCCGCCTGCACCGGCAGCGCGCGGGGCGCCTTCTCGCCGGGCGCGTGCACCTCGACCTTCGCGGCGGTCCTCGGCACGGGCACGCGGATCGGCTCGCCCGCCCGCGCCGGGGCCACCTGCCCCGACGCTCGGTGCGCGCGCGCGAGCTCGAGCGTGTTGCGCATGAACAGCACGTACGACGCCTTCAGCGGCCAGTCGCTCTCGCCGACGTCGAAGCCGATGATCGTCCCCGTGCGGCCGGGCGTGGAGGCGTCGGCGATCAGGGTGTCGGTCGTGCCGCGGACGAGCGAGTCGCGCGCGTTCCCGACGGAGAGCGGCGTCGCCTTGGCGACGTGCACGCCGTCGAGCGTGAGGAAGCGCAGGCGCGGATCGCCGTTCGCCCACGACGTGATGGCGGGGCGGTCGACCGCCGCGCCGACCGCGATGCCGAGGCACGCGCCCGTCGGCGGCCCGACGACGACGAAGTCGCCCTGCGGCGGCGCGGCCGGACACACCCGGTCGAAGACGTGCAGCGTACCGGGCGCGACCGGGGTCTTCTCCAGCTCCGCGGGGGTCCCCTTCGAGAGCTCGACGTTCGGATCGGATCGCAGCGCCCGCTCGAGCCACGGCGACGGCGCCGCCCCGATCAGCACGACGGGCTGGCGCGCGCCGAGGGGCACCCGCGCGTAGGCCACATCGTCCGCCGCGAAGGCGTCACGCGGCGACACCTCGACGACGAGCCCCTTGCCACGGTCTCCCTCCGCAGGCTTGAACGTGAGCAGCACCGGGGCGCGCTCGCCCGGCGCGATGCGGAACCGCCGGGAGGCGAGCGGCTCGGTCACGCCCGCGAGGCGCAGCGTCACGAAGATCTCGCGCGCCCCCTTCGCGTGGCTGGCGACGAGCGCGAACGCCTGCACCTCGTCCTCCTTGGTCGCCGCGTCCGTGCCGGCGCGCACATCGATACGAACTATCCCAACATTGTCGATGGGGGCGGAGACGAGCCGCACGTCGAGCGGGACGGCCGCGCCCGGGAGCGACAGATCGTCGACAGCGCCGTCGGTGATGACGACGACCCGGCGGTCGCCGCCCACCGCGCGCAGGCGGTCGACCGCGAGGCCGACCGCAGGCGTGAGCTGCCCCTCGACGTCGCGGGCGTCGAGCTTCGCGATCGCCTCCTTCAACCTGCGCGTGTCGCGGTCGAGCGGGCACGCCACGCGCGCGTCGCGTCCGGTCTCGATGATCATCGCGTCGCCGGCGGGCCCGAGGGAGTCGACGACGGAGGCCGCGAGCTCTCTCGCGAGCGCGGCCCGTGTGACGCCCCGCTCGGGATCGATCGCGCGCATGGACGCGCTCACGTCGACCACGACGGCGACGTGCTCGCCGACGAGCGCCGTCGAGCGCAGGGCCGGCCGCGAGAGCGCGATGGCGGCCGCTACGATCGCGAGCGCCTGCAGCAGCAGCGGCACCTGCGCGACCAGCCTGCGGAAGGGAGAGCGCGCCAGCAGATCGCGCGCCGCCGCCGACCACAGCCAGCCCGAGGACACGACCCGCCGCGAGCGCCGCACCTTCAGCACGTACAGGAGCACGAGCGGCGCGAGCGCGGTCAGCAGCCACAGGCCGCGCGGCTCCTGGAGCTCGACCGGGAGCTTCATCGGTCGCGGCGACGGCGTGGCACGGGGCGCGCGCGGGGCATGGCCTTCGAGGGTGAGTCTTAGCCTAGATCCGGCGCCCGAGGAGAGGCGCCGCCCGAGGCACGAGCGGGCTCTGCGCGAGGGGCCTCCGCGCGGGCGCGCGGGCTTGCGGCCCGGTGAGAGGCGCGCCCACGCTGGTCGGATGCCTCTCACGCCCTCCTCCCCCCGCATCTCGTTCGACATCGCCGGCGAGAGCGGGCCGCCCGTGCTCTTGATCATGGGGTTCGGGATGAGCGGCGCCCTGTGGGAGCCCCAGATCGAGGCGCTGTCGGGCGCGCACCGCGTCGCGACGTACGACCACCTGGGGCTCGGCGGCAGCGAGCGCCCCACGCGGGCGCCGACCACGCGACGCATGGCGCGCGACGCCGCGCGGGTGCTCGACGCGCTCGACTGGACGGACGCGCACGTCGTGGGCGTGTCGATGGGGGGGATGATCGCGCAGGAGCTCGCGCTCCTCGCGCCGACCAGGCTGCGGAGCCTCACGCTCATCGCGACCCACCCGGGCGGGGTGCTCGCGGCGCTGCCCCCGCTCGCCGGGCTCGCGCGCTTCGTGCAGGCGAACACGAGCCGCCCCGAGGGCCGGGTGCGGGCGCTCGCGCGGCTGCTCTACACGCCCGAGTTCTTGCGCTCGCCGGCGGGCGCCCGCGTCGACGCGCGGCTCGCGCAGATGGCCGGGCGGCGCGCGCCTCGCGAGACGGTGCTCGGGCACCTCGGCGCGGTCGCGCGACACCGGGCAGGCGAGCGACTCGGCGACGTGCGGGCGCCCACCCTCGTCGTGCGACCCGGACGCGACATCCTCATCCGCCCGCGGAACAGCGACGACCTCGCGGCGCGCATCCCGGGCGCACGGCTGCTGCGCCTCGACGATGCGGGGCACGGCGTGACCTTCGAGAAGGCCGACGCGCTGAACGCCGCGCTCGCGGCGCACATCGCGGATGCCGAGGCGAGGCAGCCCACCGCCCGGTCGTAGTCACCCCTGGAGCAGCTTCTTCGCGGCGAGGCGGACGGCCATGGGGTACGCCGTCTGCTGTGGCACGCGCGACAGATCCCCCTTCGGGAGCGCGCGGAGCACCCGCGCGACCACGACCGGGCTGCTACGTGGGTTCGACAGCAGCGCGCGCTGCACCTCGGGCGACCCCAGCCAGCCCGCGTTCGCCGCGATCTGCTCGACGAGCGGCCGGGGCAGCGTCCCCTTCTTGGCGATGCGCGCCACCTCGGGGTGTGTCAGCCGCGCGTTCTGCAGCAGCGCCTCCCACACGGCGGGGCCGAACACGCGCTCCAGCATCGTGCGCTCGGGGAGCGAGCCCCCGCGCGCCAGCCGCTGCTGCTCGGCCTGGCTGAGGTGACGTATCCGCTCATGCAGATGGGCAGATGGATCTCCCGACGACGCGATCGGCGCGCCCGGCGCGTCGTCCGCCGCCTCGACGTCGCCTGGCGCGTCGTCCCGGAGTAGCTCGCCGGGCTCGTCGTCCACCACCAGGAGCTCGCCCGGCCGCTCGTCCACCACCTCGAGCTCACCCGGCTCGTCGTCCACCACCAGCAGCTCCGCGACGGCGTCCTCCACGAACGCGCGGAGGCGCTCGGCCGCGTCACCCGTCGGCGCCGGCCAGGCGAGGCCGACCCCGGCGTCGGGACCGTCGGGGCTCACGTACACGATCTCCGCCGACACGCGCAGCGCGGCGCCGGTCTCGGGGTGCACGATCACGAGGTCGCACACGTCGCGCGGCGCGGCGGAGCTCGGGCCGCGCACGAACGCGCGCCCCCGCCGCAGGTGGGTCTCGTGGTCCGCGCGGAGCTCGGCGACGCCCGCGTAGTGAAGGAAGAGCTCGCGAGGCGCGGTCATCGGCGTCGAGAGCTTCGCAGACTCGCGCGCGCGGGTGAACAGAGCCCGGCGTCGATCGCGCGCCGCACCGCGGGCCACGACGGAGAGGCCGCCGCCAGCTCGGCGACCATCACGGCCTCGGCCGCCGCTCTGTCCGCCCTCACGCCCAGAGCGGTCAGCTCTCCGATGATCCAGCGCGCCGCCGCCAGCCGGGTCGCGAGCTCCGCGAGCGCGCCCTCGAGGCTCGACTCTCCGCTCCACTCGAGCCCCCACACCACGTCGGCGGCGAAGTCCGCGAGCAGCTCGTCGACGTCGCGCGCGACGGGCGATCGGCGCTCCGCCGCGTCGAAGCAGCCGGCCCAGGTGCGCGCGGGCGGACGGGGCGCGCGGCCGCCGGCCAGCGCGATGAGCGCGCCGCCCATCCACGCGAGCGCGGCGCCGCAGGACGTGCCGTCGAAGCTCCCGCGCAGGTGGTGACCGACGTCCGCCCACCCGACGTCGCCGAGCGACGGCAGCGCGCGCGCGCCGAGCGCGACCTCTGGCGGCGCGCGCGTGCCGAGCGCCGCGAGCGTCACCCGCTCGCGCTCCACGTACCGTGCGAACGACGCGGGGCGCGCGGGCGTCAGCCGGACGCGCGAGACACGCTGGTCCGCGCGTACGCGCCCGCGCGCGTCGACGAGGGAGCGCGCGGCGTCCTCGACGGTCAGGGGCGGCCGCTCACCCAGCGTGCGACACGGGCACCGGTGCTGCGTCGTCACGCGCAGCCCGAGCGGCGTCGCTACGACCCCGAGCGGGAACTCCCGGCACGCGCGCGGCTTCGCTCGCTCGCCCTGCGCGCGGTGGAGCGAGCACCCTCCGTCGAACAGCGCGCACCGCCCGCCGACATCGCGCACGACCAGCACCTGCAGGCTGCGGTGGACCGCGACGGCGCCGGGCCGAAACGCCCGCACCCGCGCGGCGTCGCGCGACGACAGCGGCCCGACGACGTGCACGTCGGTGCAGCAGAGGCCATCGCCCTGGCACGCGTACCGCACGCCCGGGCGCACGAGGAGCCTTGCCGCGGACGGCGTGATACGAGGCACGCCGATGGTCTACCGCAACCTCGACGAGCGGGTGCACCTGCGATCGCCGAAGCACCTGCTGCGCTGGAAGCTCGGCCTCGGCCCCGAGCCGCGGAGGGTGGCGCCGCCGCGCTGTCACGTCCCCGTCGTGCCAAACGACGGGCGCGCGCTCGCCGGCGCGCCGTCGCCGTCGCTCACGTGGATAGGCCACGCGACCTACCTGCTGCAGCTCGCGGGGCGCTCCGTGCTGACCGATCCGATCCTGTCGCCGCGCCTCGCGCTGCTCGCGCGCAACGTCGCGCCCGGGCTCTCGTGGGAGGCGCTGCCGAAGATCGACGTCGTCACCGTCAGCCACAACCACTTCGACCACATGGACAGGCCTACGCTGCGACGCCTCGCAGCGCGGCACGCGCCGCCGGCGGCCGTGGTCCCGCTCGGCCTCGCGCGCGCGCTGTCGGCGTGGGGCTACTCGGAGGTGCACGAGCTCGACTGGTGGCAGACCGCGCGCGTGCGCGGACTCGAGATCACGCTCGTCCCCGCGCAGCACTGGTCGCGCCGCTCGGCGTTCGATCAGGACGAGACGCTGTGGGGAGGCTTCGTGATCTCGGGCGGCGGCGTCTCCGCGTACCACTCGGGCGACACCGCGTATTTCTCGGGGTTCAAGCAGATCGGCGCGCGCGTCGGGCGCCTCGACGCCGCGATGCTCCCGATCGGCGCGTACGATCCGCGGTGGTTCATGCGGGAGCAGCACATGAACCCCGAGGACGCCGTGCAGGCGTTCGTCGATCTGGGCGCCGAGCGGTTCTTCGCGATGCACTGGGGGACGTTCAAGCTGACCGACGAGCCGCTCGACGAGCCGCCGACGCTGGCGCGCGCCCTGTTCGACGAGCGAGGACTCGACCAGCGCGCGCTCGTCATCCCCGCGATCGGCGAGACCGTCGCGCTCTTACGGCCTCGTTCAGAGCTGGCCGCTCTTCGCCTTCTCGAGCCACTCGCGCACCTCGCGCTCGATGATCTCCATCGCCCTCTTCTGGAAGATCTTGAAGACGAAGGGCACGTCGAGCTCGAGCTCGACCTCGCCCTGACGCAGCCGCACGGCGCCGTCGAGGCCGACGCCCTTCACCTTGAAGGTCACCTTCGCCTCGGTCGGGCTCGTCCAGGTGGCGCGCGGATCGTACTCGGGGAGCTTCTGCCTGTAGGACTCGAACGCGCGCTCGGTGGCGGTCTTCGCGAGCTCCGAGGTGAGATCGTGCCGGATGGAGTGCTTCATCGCGCGTGACGCTAGTCAAACTCCGCGCCGCGCGAAAGCGCGCCGGTGACAGATCGAAGCCGAGGGCCGCGCGTCAGGACGGCGCATGACCCCGCCCCCGCACCCCGAAGCCCGCCGCGGCGTCGCGCTCGGCGTCGTGATCCTCTCCGTCACCGGCCTGTTGCTCGCGCGCGGGGGCGTCGCTCCGCACGCGTCTCCGAGCGATCGCTCGGTCGACGAGCCCCCGCAGGCGTTCGCGGCGGCGCCGCCCACGCGTGAGCGGGCGACGCGCGCGGAGTTCTCTCGAGGGCTGGTCTCGGGGAGCGTCGCGCTCAGTCACGGCAAGCTGCTCGCCGGCGGCACCCGATCGATGTTCCTCGAGCTGCGCGCGCGCGGCCGGGGCGACGAGCAGGCGCGCGCGCCGCTCGCGATGGTGCTGGTCGTCGACACGTCTGGCTCGATGGCGGGGCCCAAGATCGTCGACGCGCGGCGGGCGGCCGCCGCGGCGATCGACGAGATGCAAGACGACGATCTCGTCTCGGTCGTGCGGTTCTCGGACGACGCCGAGGTGCTCGTGCCGCTCGGCCGGGTGGCCGACGTCCGCGCGCGCGCCCGCGGCGCCGTCGAGCGCCTGCACGCGGCCGGGAACACCAACATCTCCCGCGCCGTGGAGGCTGCCGCGGCCGAGCTCTCGAAGGCCGGGCAAGGCCGCGCGACCCGCGTGGCGCTCGTCACCGACGGCCGCGACACCTCCGGGGCTCCGCGCGGCGCGGCGGCGACCATCGCGCGCCGCGAGTCGTCCCGCGGCGTGACGGTCTCGACGCTCGGCATCGGCGTCGACTACGACGACGCCTACCTCGCCGACCTCGCGAGCGCGGGCCACGGGAACTACGAGTTCATGCGCGACGCCTCGGCGCTCGGGCGGTTCCTCTCGCGCGAGCTCCGCGAGACGGCCCACACCTCCGCCCGGCGCGTCGCGTTCGACCTGGAGCTGCCGCCGGGCGCGCGCGTGCGCGACGTCTGGGGCGCGACGGTCGACGGATCGCGGATCACGCTCGGCGCGCTGTTCGCGGGGGACGAGCGGCGGGTCATCGTGCCGATCGAGGTGCCGGTCGGCGCGAGCGGCGAGGCGCTCACGTTCGGCGCGCGCGTGTCGTGGCTCGCCGCGGACGCGCGCGTCGTCGAGGTCGCGACCGAGCGCCTCGAGGCGACCGCCACGAGCGATCAGGCGGCCGTGGAGGAGGGTCGCGACGCGCGCGTGCACGCGGCGGTGACGAGCGTGGAGTCGTCTCGCCGGAGCGCCGAGGCCGCCGCGGCGTTCGAGCGCGGCGACCGGGCGACGGCGATCGCGCTGAACGACCAGAGCCGCCGAGCGCTGGCGCAGGCCGCCGCCGCGGCCCCCTCCGAGGCGCGGGGGCTGGGCGCGCAGGCGCGCGCCTACGAGGGGGACGCGAAGACCTACCGGGCGTCCCCGCCGGCGCCCGCGGCGGCGCGTGCGATCGGCGCCCGCGAGCGCTCCAACCTGCCTCGCGCGGCGGCCTACTGACGTGGGCACGGTGGCGCGAGCGCTCGGCCTCGCGGCGTGCGTCGCGGCGCTGCTCGCGCTCTTGACCCCACACGACGCGAGCTGGCTCGTCGCGCCGACCTCGGTCGCGGTCAGCGTCGTGGGCGCGGCCACGCTGCGGCGCCGCGTCGACTGGCTCGCGGTGACCCTCGGCGCGCCCGCGCCGCTCGCGTGGTCGCTGCTCGCCGCTCGCGGGCGCGTCGAGCTCGCCGCCGCGGCCTGCCTCGCGCTCTGGGCCGCGCCCGGGCTGGTCGAGCGGGGATCGGCGCGCGCGGCTGGGCTCCCCGCGGGCCTGGTCGCGCTCGGGGCGCTGCTCGGGGGGCGCGCGATCTCGCTGTTCGCGGCCGCGCCGCTCGATCAGCGGCTCGCCGCGTGCCTGTTCGCGGGGACGGCGGTGGCGATGGCGTCGACCCTGGTGCCGACACCCCCGGCGCCGAGCGCGCCCGGCCCCACGACGGATCCTCAGGACGCCGCGCGCTCCAGCAGCGACTCCACCTCGCGGGGCAGCAGCCCGTAGTTCTCGGAGGTCGCGATGAGCGCCGCGTTGTGCGGCAGCCGCGTCAAGAACCCGAGCGCGTACGGCGAGCCGCCGAGGCCCGTCAACCTGCGCACGAGCGGGGGCATCGCCCGCGCGATCGCGTCCCGCGCCGCGGCCGCGTCGCCGACCTCCCCCGCGGCGTCGTGCAGCGCGAGGTACACGGGCGCCTCGTTCAGCAGGCTCGGCGCGCCCGCCTCGAGCAGCTCCGCGGCCTCCCGCGCGAGCTCGACCGCGCGCGCCGGGTCCCCCGCGCGGCGCTCCGCCTCGGCCCACTCGCCCAGCGCCACCGGGAGCACGTCGCGCATGCCCGTCGCGCGGTACGCCTCGGCGGCCATCTTGAGCAGCGTCCTCGCCCGCGCCGGAGCGTCGGGATCGCCGCGCCGGAGCAGCTCCACGCCTCGATAGAAGAGCACGCCCAGCGTCACGCGGTCGTTCGGCGTCCACCCCCCCTGCGCCGCCTGGTCGGCCTGCGCGCGCGGCTCGATCAGCACCCGATCGACGGCAGCGTCGGCGCCGAACGTCGCCGCCCACCCGAGCAGCAGCATCCGGCCCAGCCCGAGCACGCCCTGGCTGCCGGTGTTCGACGCGATGGCGAGGCCCTGCTCGATGGCGGCGCGCGCCTCCTTCTGAGCCCCGATGGTCGTCAGCGCGAACCCCACGTTGATCGTGAGGGTCGCCTCGCGCACGCGGAGCCCCGCCTGGGCGGCCGCGCGCGCGGCGTTGCGGCGAGCGTCGAGCGCGGCGAGCAGCTCCCCGCGCGTCTGGCGCACGATCGCGAGCGTCTGCCAGCCGTCGATCGCCGCCTGCGTCACGCCCTTCTTCTCGCCGAGCGCGAGCAGCGAGGATGCCTCTCGCTCCGCGTCCACGAGCGATCCGGCGAACGCGTAGCGCGCCGCGAGCGCCGCGCCAGAGCGCGCCTCCTCGTCGACGAGGTCGAGCTCCGCCGCGCGCCGCCGCACGTCGGCGAGGCGCTCGAAGATCTGCGCGCCGGCCCCCCTGCTGTCGTCGTACCTGGCGTGCGCTCCCTCCGCCCTCACCCGGCTCGCCTCGTCGTATGCGCTCTCCGCGAGCGCGCGCACCGACGTCTCGCGCTCCGGGCTGCGCGCGTCGAGGCGCGCGTACGCCTCGTCGAGCACGAGCGCCCTCGCGAACGAGCTCTCACCGTCGACCGCGAACGCGAGCGCGCGCTCCCCCATCGCCACCGCATCGCCGAGCGCGTCCGCCGCGAGCGCGCGTCTGGCCGCCCGCTCCCAGTGCGCCCCTGCCTGCTCCGACGCGCCGCCGAGCTCGAAGTGCCGCGCGACCGTGGCCGAGTCCTCGTTCATCCCCTCGAGCCAGCGCGCCGCGATGCCGTGGAGCATCTTCTTGCCGTCGGCGTCGAGCGACGAGTAGGCGACCTCCCGCACGAGCGCGTGCTTGAACGCGTGCTCGCGGTGCCCGGCGAACCTCGAGTCCGCCTGCTCGACCACGATCTCGTGCGCCGCCAGCAGCCGCAAGACCTCGCCCGCGTCGGGCACGCCGAGCGCGACCAGGCCGCCCTCCCAACCAGACAAACCAAACGTCGACAGGCGCAGCGCCGCGTCCCGCAGCGGCGGGTCGAGCGCGTCGAGGCTCGCCTGGATGGCGGCCTCGATCGTCGGCGCCTTCGCAGCGTCCCGGCCGATCGCGCTCAGGCGCGCGAGCTCCTCCGCGAACAGCGGCGACCCCGCGGCCTGCGCGGAGATGCGCTCGACCGTCTCGTCGGTGGCGCGCTCGCCGAGGACGGCGCGCGCGATCGCGCGGGTCGCGCGCCGGGACACCGGCCGCAGATCGATCCTCACGTGGTCGCGCCCCGCGAACAGGCGCGGCGAGTCCTTGAACAGGCTCGGTCGAGCGAGCATGAGCACGAAGAGCGGGCGCCCTTGCGCGCGACCGAGCAGGTGGTCGACCCACGCGACGCTCTCCGGGTCGGCCCACTGCGCGTCCTCGACGACGAGGGCGAGCGCCCCCTCGGCGACGAGCTTCAGGAGCACGTCGGTCATCGCGGGCCACAGCGCGTCGCGCGCGCCGTCGTCGAACGCCTCGTCCGCGACGAGCCGCGCGAGCAGATCGCGCGCGCGATCCTCGGCGGAGCGCACGGTGCCGCCGAGCCGCAGATCGATGGCGGTCGCCGCCGCGACGGCCGTCGCGCCCTTCGAGAGGCCGACGAGCGCGCGCAGGAGCTCAGCGGCGAGGCCGAGCGCGTAGCCCTGCCCGAACGACTCGCAGCGCACGACGACGAGCCGGGGCGCGCGCGGGGTGGCGGCGATGCGCGCGAGCACCTCGCGCCGCAGGCGGCTCTTGCCGATGCCGGGCGCGCCGACGCACGAGACGACGAGGGGGTTGTCGTCGTCGGAGCACCGCTCGTACGCGCCGAGGATCTGCGCGAGCTCCGCCTCGCGTCCCACGAACGGCGCGCCGCCGCCCTCGCCCCGCCTCGCGGCCACCGCGCCGCGCACGAGCGCCGAGCCCCCTCCGCGCTGCGAGAGCTCGTACCTGCCGCGCGTGAGCTCGGCCGTCGTCGCGTCCGCGAGCACCTGACCCGGCTCCGCGTCGCGCGCGAGCGCCGAGGCGCGGTCGACCACCTCTCCGACCGGACGCGCGTTCTGCACGCGCGTGCGGCCCGTGGCGACGCCGACCTTCGCGCCGTCGCGGGCGAGGGCGAGGGCGAGGTCGACCGCGCGCGCCGCCTCGTCTCCGGTCGCCTGGCGCGCGCCGAGGTGCGCGACCATGCCGCCCTGGCCGAGCGGCGCGGAGTCGGCGCCGCGCGACCGCGCGAGCTCGAACGCGCGCGACCGCGCCTCCTCACCGGTGAGCGAGAGCGCGACGATGGATGTCACGAGGCGCGAGCCGGATCCGAGCGCCGTCGACGGCACGGGCTCCGACGAGCGCGCGCCGAGCGTCGCGCTCGGGACGTCGTCGAGGCACGCGTCGAGCAGGTACGCCACCTCGCGCGCGCTCGACGGCCGGCCCTCCGGCCTCGTCGCTAGCAGAGACGCGATCAGCTCGTCGAGCGCGCCTGGCACCTCCGGCGAGAGATCCGACGCGCGCGGCGCCTCGGTCGTCACGAGCCTCGCGAGCGTCGCGATCGGCGTGGGTCCCACGTGCGGAGGGCGCCCCGTCAGCAGCTCGAACAGCGTCGCGCCGAGCGCGAACAGATCCGCGCGCCCGTCGACGGGAGCGTCTCCCCTCGCCTGCTCGGGCTCCATGTACGCCGGCGTGCCGACGAAGCCGCCGCTGATCGTGAGGCGCACGTCGCCCGCCGCTGCGACGCCGAAATCGACCAGCTTGACGCGCAGGTCGCCGCCCGCGTCGCGCAGCAGGAACACGTTCGTCGGCTTCACGTCGCGGTGCACGATCCCGGCCTCGTGCGCCGCCGCGAGCGCGAGCGCGACCTGCCGCGCGACCTCGACGGCGCCGCGCAGCGACAGCGGCTCACGGCGCTGACGCGCGGCGAGATCCTCGCCGTCGAGCCACTCCATCGCGAGGAAGGGCGTGCCGTCGTCGAGCGCGCCGTACGCCACGACCTTGACGATGTGCGGGTGGTCCAGCGTGGACAGCACCCGCCCCTCCCGCGTGAACCTCGCGGCCTCGCCCTCCGCGCCGCGCGAGGCGATGACCTTCAGCGCGACGTCGACGCGCGTCTCGGTGTCGTACGCGCGATAGACGACGCCGACGGCGCCGCGCCCCACCTCGCGCTCGACCTGAAACCTGCCGCCGAGGATCTCGGGAGGGCTCACGGCTCGCGAGGTTACGGGGCCGCCGCGCCGTCACCAAGGGGCGCAGAGGTCGTGCTTCCGCGCTTGACCTCGGCGCGAGGATGAGTATTGTCCGCGCCCCTCGCCGACCTAGCTCAGTGGTAGAGCAGCGGTTTCGTAAACCGCAGGTCGTGGGTTCAAATCCCATGGTCGGCTCCGCGTTTCTCGTGGTCTCCGTCACGTGATGGGGGCTCTGGCCCTATCGGACTTCGGCCAGGAGCTCCACCGGCATGGGCGGGGACGGCCCGCGACCTCGATCGCCTCAGCCTCTCGCAGGTCGTGGCGTAGAGGATCGCCCGGCGCGCTGCTGGAGGGTCCTGGCGCGTCGGCGGCGCGCGCGAGAGGCAGGAGCTGGCGCCCGCTCAGGCGCCCCCAGGTGGCCTCGGCGAGGGGCCAGGCAGGCCCGCGCCCTGCGTCACGCGCTGAAGGAGCTTCGACGCCGCGATGACGAGAGGGAGCGTCGCACCACGGCGACGAGAACGACGACGGACACGCAGCGCGAGACGGTGGATGACGGGAAAGTGTAGTTGTCGTCGATGGGCACGTGTAGTTGTCGTCGCTCACTCGAACAGGTCGCTGCAGGCGGCGACGTTGGGCACCGGAGGTCTCGAGTCGTCCCGGAGAGGAGGCTTCGAGTACGAGCTGGGAAGATAGCAAGCGTCTGCCTTCATCAGCGCGAGGCAGACGGGGACGCTGCCGCCCTTCGACTCCGAACTCTCCTGGGAGCCCGCGACCACCGCCCGACGCCAGTCGACGCGACACTCCTCTTGCGACTTGTACGCCGCAGCGAACTCGCTGGGGTGACAGGTCGCCCAGTTGGCACAGTACAGACGCGAGAACTCCACGGCGTTCTCGCCTATGGTGGCGTTGTTGCACCCGGCGACCAGGGGCACCAGGCAGACGACGAGCAGCGCCACCCCTCGGCGCGGGGGGACCGGGCGCGTGGAGCGACGGCTCGCCCCTTCGGGGCGCGGGCTCATCGCCTCCCCTTGGGCTTCGGCTTCCGCGGCGCGTCCTTCTCCCACCACTTGCCGTTCGCGCCCTTGCCCGTGTAGCGCTGGGCGGCCGCGTCCCACGTCCACGTCTCGACGACGCGGCCTCCGGGATCCAGGCGCTCGAGCTGGCCGCCAGCGCGTCGAAGCGACACCAGCTCCACCTCGGGCGGAAGATCCTCGTTCGTGGAGGCGAGGAGCCTGAGGTGGGTGACCCGGTCGGTGCCTCGAAGGCTCGCCACCTCCCAGGTGTCGGTCGTCCGCTGGATCTTCATCCCCGAGGCGTCCGATGCGAACGCGAGCTCGTGTCTCCAGAAGGCGAGGTGTTTCTTCCCGGCCCCGGGCGCGTCGAGGAGGCGCACGCCAGCGTCGACGACCCCCAGCTCCCCGGGCATGCCGAGGTTCGCCTCCTCCCAGCGGTAGCGCACCGTGGGCGCCGCGGCCCCCTCTCGCACGACCGCGACGCCCTTCGTCGTCCCCGCGATGGTGGCCTCGTAGGAGACGATGAACTCCTCCCCGGGCTCATCGTCGACGTCGGCTCGCTCCACCGTCAGCTTCGTGTCCTCCGGCTGGGACGGGCCGGGCGCCATCCCCAGCGCGCCGAGCAGCTCGACCCGCTCGTCCGGGGACAGCTCTGGCTTCCTGAGCAGCTCGAGGGTGCGGTCGCCCGGCTTCGGCGGCACCACGGACGCGCCGGAGGCCGCGGCCGTCGCCGAGGGCTGCGGCGCAGGCGGGCTCGACGCCGCGGGCGCGGGCTCCTGACTCGCGACCTCGACGTGCCTCGGGGGGGCGTCGGGGACGCACGCCGCGACGAGGAGCGCGAGGGCCACAAGCGCCGCGCCAGCCCGCAGGTCAGTCTGCACAGTGTTCCCTGATCTCATCCATCGCCTCCTCTCTCGTCGCGCGCTCCACCCAGCGCCTTCCGTCCCTGAACACCACCCAGCGGCCGGAGGCCGTCCAGGAGTCGTCGTAGGTGATGCTCCACACTCGCCCGTCCCTGTCTCTGCAGCCGTAGACATGTCTGTGTGCCATGTGTCCCCTGTCGCTCCCTCGTCACCGCCACGCTGCCTCACCACCGCGTCACCATCACCCGCTCGGCGTCCAGCACCTTGAACTCGACGCGCCGGTTGCGCGCCTTGCCCTGCGGAGTCGAGTTGTCGGCGCGCGGGCGGTCCGGCCCGAAGAACGCGAAGAGCAGCTTGTCGGCCGCGACGCGCTCGCGGCCCGTCAGGTGGGCGACGACGGCGCGCGCGCGGTCGCGGCTGAGGATCAGGTTCTTCCTGCGGTCGCCGTCGTCGTCGGTGTGGCCCTCGACGAGCACCCGGCGGAACGCGCCGGCGGACATCGCCCGCGCCACGTCGTGCAGGAGCCCGTACGACGCCGGCCGGATCATGGCGCTCCCGCTGTCGAACTCGACGGTCCCGTCGATCTCGACGCCGCGCGCCGTCAGCCGCGCCTTGCCGAAGCGGCGCGCACACCCGTTCTGCGCCGCGTCTCCGCTGCGCAGGCCCGCCTCGTCGGGGCACGCGTCGCTGTGGTCGGCGACGCCGTCGAAGTCCCTGTCGGGGCAGCCGCGATCGGTCGCGACGTCGTTCCACGGGCCGGCCTCGCTGGGGCAGGCGTCCTCGCGGTCGATGACCGCGTCCTTGTCGCTGTCGTCTCCGATGGCGAACGCGAAGAAGGTCCTCACGCCTCGCTGCGCGACGAGGTGCAGCGGGATGCGGAACGCCTTGCCCGCGAGGCGGCCTCCGAGCGTCGCGTCGATGGTGCGGTCCGGCGGGCCGTCGAGCGCCTGGAACACCTCGACCCACGCGCGGTAGGTGCCCTCGACCGGCCTGCGGTCGCGCGGCGTGAAGATGTTCTCGACGTGGCCCGCGAGGCACCCGCCGCCGAAGGCGGCCCGACAGTCGACGTCGAGCGCGAGGCGCGACGAGCCGCCCTGCCGGTGCCCGAAGAACACATGCGCGCCGTCAGGGCCGATGGCGTGCAGATCGAGGTCGTCTCCCGTGCCCCACGCCAGCGTCCACTGGAGCGCGCCGGGGGCGTAGCCGCAGTCGTTGTCGACCACTCCGTCACAGTCATTGTCGACGCCGTCGAAGCAGACCTCCTGGCCCGACGCGGCGCACACCAGGGAGAACGCTGACCGCGCGTCGTCGTCGCCCCGGATCGTGCCAGTGAACACCTGCCTGTCGGCCTCGGCGAAGGTCGCGCGCCGCTCCGCCCCCACGCGGGCACGCTGCTTCTCCAGCCAGGGCTGGAGCGACACGACGGCGATCGCCCCTCCGGGCTGGCTCACCTTCTGCAGCTCCTGTGGCACCGCGGCGACCCTGACCGCCGCCTGGGGCTCCCGCACCTCGGCGAGCGCCGCCGCGTCGATCGTGGGCAGCTGGAAGACAGCGCGTCCTCTGTCGTCACGCTTCGCAGGGATCGGCGCGAGCCCGGGGACGTGGAGCTCCAGCGCCACGCCCG
Organism: Polyangiaceae bacterium; assembly: GCA_020849655.1. Classification (GTDB taxonomy): domain Bacteria; phylum Myxococcota_A; class Polyangia; order Polyangiales; family Polyangiaceae; genus JADLFU01. The sequence goes on from JADLFU010000101.1 coordinate 18,824, forward strand.
CGAGCGCCTCGGGAGACGCGCAGTCTCTCTCCGTGCGCTCCCGTGCGACGCGCTTCTGCGGCGCCCCGCGGGTCTCCGACTTGTCGCGCGACAGGCCGAAGATTCCGGCGCTCACCAGCACGACCGCGGCGAGCCCGCCCATCGTCGCGACGGCGCGCATGCAGATGGGCTCGTCCTTCTTGGAGCCGTCCGCGCGGTAGGCCTCGCTCGTGTCTCCCTTGCAGCTCTTCGGGTCCTCCCCCATCTTGAGCGCGGCGAACCCTGCTCCCGCGGCCGCCGCCGCGCCCAGGCCGATCGGGATCCAGTTCCGGCCCTTCGAGGGCTCCTCGCGCGTGACGACGGTCACCTCCTCGACGGCCCGCTCGTAGCACTTGCCCTGCACCTTGACCTCGCCGAGGACGACGTCCTCCTGGAGCGCGAATTCCCCACCGAGGCTGAGGGGATCATGCTCCAGCCGAGGCGGCTGCTTCGCGTGCTCCACAGTGACCGTGGTGTTCATGCAGCCCGTGAGCGCCACGATCAGCGTGAGCGGGAGGAGACGACTCGACAGGCTCATCGGCGCCACTCTCAGCAACGCCCGTGCCGACTGACGACGCGAGCTCGGCCGCCAAATCGCAGCCCGTCCAAATCGTGGCCGGCTCGTCCGCGGACGTCACTCGCAGACTCTCGGACGTCCGTCGTGGGGCTCCGAGCTCTCGTGATCCGACCTCGGGGGCGGGGAGCCACCGAAGATGACCGAAGATGGGCGGCGCGTGGCAGCCGGGCGCGTCGCGCCACACGGGGTGGCGACGCCGCGCCCAGCGAGCGTCAACCTGCCGCGGTGGGGTCGCCGGCGCGCTCGAGCGTGAGCCTCCCGAGCGCGCCGCTCCTCACGTCACCGAGGAGCACGAGCGCTGCCTTGTGCGCGTCGACGACGCCCCCCGACCGCAGGCAGCCGCGGCGGCGCCCGATGGCGTCGAGCGCGCGCGCGGGCTCGTCGCAGCGAGCGTCTGCCCCGTAGCGCGCCGCCAGCCGATCGGGGTGCTCGCGCGCGAGCCACTGGAGCGCATCCTCCGCGACGACGCGAAGATCGAGCGCGGCGTCCGAGATGCACCCGAGCAGCGCGAGGCGGCGCGCGCCCGCCTGATCGTCGAGCTTCGGCGACAGGATGCCCGGATGATCCGCGAGCACGAGCCCGCTCGGCGTGGCGACGGTCCCTGCCGCGCGCGTCACGGCGGGCCGGTCGCCGACCTTCGCCGCGACGCGACCGGCGAGCAGGTTGACGAGCGTCGACTTCCCGACGTTCGGCACGCCGACCACGAGCGCTCGCGGCCTCGCCCCGCGCGACGCGAGGGAGGACGCCAGGCGCTCGAGCGGCGCGCGCGACGAGGGCACGGAGAGCGACAGCGCGATGATCCGCGCCCCCGAGCCCCGCGACGCGGTGAGCGCCTCGACCCACTCGTCGGTCGCGCGCGCGTCCGCGAGATCCGCCTTCGCGAGCACGACGATCCGCGCGACGCCCGCGAACAGCTCGTCGAGGACCGGGTTCGACGTCGCGCGCGGCGCCCGCGCGTCGAGCACCTCGATCACGAGATCGCACGTGGCGCGCGCCTCCGCGAGCTCGCGCCGCGCGCGCGCCATGTGGCCCGGGTACCAGCCGATGCTCATCGGCGCGGGCTACCACGGCGCGGCGCCCGAGCGCGTGACCTCACTTCGGCTTGCCAGCGGGCTTGCAAGGCTTGCCCGCCGGCGTGACGCCGTCCTTGCAGGGCTCGGCCTGGGGCTCGGCGCCTCCCGGCCGCTCGGCTGGCGTCAGCCCACCCGAGCCGAGCGTCGGGCCGGCGCGGAGGCGATCCTCCGGCGGCGTGCCGTCTGCGCCGAGCACCTGCCCGTCGGCGGAGCGCGCGGCGGGGTGCGGATAGTCGGTGGTCGGCGATCGGGGGGGCGCGTTCTCGGCCGGAGCCGGCCTGGCGCAGCCAGCGATGGAGCCGCACAGCGCGAGCACGAACAGGGAGATCGAGGACGGCATCGGCGGGATCGTACCTCGGGCCACGCGATCCGCTTGGTGCGCTGCATCACGAAAGCCCGCGCCACGCCATTTTCGTCCGCGCCGCCCTGGGCTCGTGCACTAGGGTGCGCGCCGTCCGAGATGACCGACTCGACCCACGACGAACCCCGGCGCGTGCTCGGCGTGAGCGCCGCGGGGCCGGAGCTCACCGACGACGCGTACGTCTCCCTCTTCTCGCTGCTGGTGCGCGCGCGGCTCGTCGGCGAGCGCCTCGACGCGCTCGCGGAGGCAGGCACGATCGGCTTCGCGCCGACGGCGCTCGGTGACGAGGCGGCGCTCCTCGGCGCGGCGAGCGCGCTCGAGCCGGGCGACTGGGTGTTCCCCACGCACCGCGACGCGGTGATCGGCCTCGCGCGCGGCGTGAGCGTCACCGCGCTGTTCGAGCAGGCCGTGGGCGCCGGGACGACGCGGGGGCGCGCGACCCCCGGCAGCGTCTCGGACAAGGCGGCGCGCGTCGTGGCGGCTGGTGCGCCGACCGCCGCGCACGCGGCGCACGCGGTGGGGCTGGCCTACGCCGCGAAGCGAGACGGCGCCGTCGTGCTGGTCACGCTGACCGAGCCGATGCTCGAGGCCGGAGAGCTCCACAGCGCGCTCAATTTCGCCGGCGTGATGCGAGCGCCGGTCGTGTTCCTGGCGCGCGCCACGGGCGAGGTGTCTCCCTCCGCCGCCGACCGCGCCGTGGCGTACGGGCTCGCGAGCGCGCGCGTCGACGCGACCGACGCGCTCGCGATGCGCGCTGTCGTCCGGGACGCGCGCGCGCACGCAGCGTCAGGCGCGGGAGCCGTGATCGTCGAGGCGACGGGGCGCGGCGCGACGGACGGCGGCGCCGACGATCCGGTCGCGCGCCTCGCTGCCCACCTCGCGGGGCGTGCAGGCCTCTCCGACCGCCTCACCGCCCTGCGCACCGAGGAGCGCCGAGCCGTCGACGACGCCGTCACGACCGCGACGCGCCTCGCGCCCGCCACGGCGATCACCGCCTTCGACGACGTGTTCGCCACGCCCCCTTGGCACCTGATCGAGCAGCGCGACGCCGCGGCTCGGTCCTCCACCAGGAACTGAGAGACAGATCGATGCCGCAGATGAACATGGTGCAGGCCATCAACGACGCGCTCCGCCTCGCGATGCAGCGAGACCCGCGCGTGCTCGTGATGGGCGAGGACGTGGGCAAGGTCGGCGGGGTGTTCCGCGTGACCGCCGGCCTCCACGAGGAGTTCGGGGAGGAGCGCGTGATCGACACCCCGCTCAGCGAGGGCGGCATCATCGGCACGGCGATCGGCATGGCGCTGTACGGGCTCGTGCCGGTGCCGGAGATCCAGTTCTCCGACTTCATCTTCCCCGCGTACGACCAGATCGTCAGCGAGCTCGCGAAGCTGCGCTGGCGCTCCGGCGGCGAGTACTCGGCGAAGATGGTCATCCGCACGCCGGTCGGCGGCGGCATCCGCGGCGGCCTCTACCACTCGCAGTCGCCCGAGGCGCAGTTCATCCACGTCGCCGGGCTGAAGGTCGTGTGCCCGTCGACGCCGTACGACGCGAAGGGCCTGCTGTTGGCGTCGATCGCCGATCCCGATCCGGTGCTCTTCTTCGAGCCGAAGCGCGTGTACCGCGCCGCGAAGGGCGAGGTGCCCGAGGGGCCGTACACGGTGGAGCTCGGCAAGGCGGCGACCGTGCGCGAGGGCGCGCACGTGACGGTCGTCGCGTGGGGCGCGATGATCTACGAGGCGCTCGAGGCGGCGCACCAGGCGTCGGCGCGCGGCGTCGAGGCGGAGGTGATCGATCTGCGCACGCTCTGGCCGCTCGACGTCGAGGCGGTCGTCGAGAGCGTGAAGAAGACGGGCCGGGTGGTCGTGGTGCACGAGGCGCCGCGCACCTGCGGGCTCGGCGCCGAGATCGTCTCGCTCATCACGGAGCGCGCGTTCACGCACCTCGAGGCGCCGCCCGCGCGCGTCACCGGCTTCGACACGCCGTTCCCCTACACGAGCGAGCTCGACTACCTGCCGCTCGCGCACCGCATCCTGCCCGCGATCGTCGACGCGGCGAGGTACTGAGAGGACAGATGGCACGCTGGGAATTCAAGCTTCCTGACATCGGCGAGGGCGTCGCCGAGGGTGAGATCGTCGCGTGGAGCGACGGCGTCGAGGTGGGCGCGCAGGTCCGCGCCGACCAGGCCCTCTGCGAGGTGATGACCGACAAGGCCACCGTCACCATCACCACCCCGAAGGGCGGCAAGCTGCTCGAGCTCGGCGGCAAGGTCGGCGAGATCATCAAGGTCCACAGCAAGCTGGTGGTGCTCGAGCTCGACGGCGCCGCGCCCGACGAGCCCGCGTCGGTCGCCCCGCCGGCGGCTGCGCCTCGGCCTGCGCCCGCGCCCCCTCCCGCGGAGCCCGCGGCGACCGCGGTCGGCGACATCAAGGAGACGCTGCCCGGGATGTCCCGCGCGCCCGCGCCCTCCGCCCCCGCGCCCCCAGCGACAGCACGGCAGGCGGGGTACTTCTGCGACAAGCCGCTCGCGACACCCGCGACGCGCCAGCTCGCGCGCGAGCTCGGCGTCGATCTGCGCGTGGTCGCGCCGAGCGGGCCCCACGGGCGCGTCACGAGCGACGACGTGCGCGGCTGGAGCGCGCCCGCTGCCTCCTCGGCCCCCTCGCCCGCCTCGACGGCCGCGCCCGCGGCGGCGCCTGCACAGGCGCGCGCGCCGCAGGCCATCGCGCCGCACGTCGGGGCAGCCGGTGAGCCGCTCGAGGAGCGCACGCCGCTCCGCGGGGTCCGGAAGAAGATCTTCGAGGGGATGAGCCGCTCGATGCACACCGCGGCGCACTTCACGTTCGTCGAGGAGTGCGACGTGACCGCGCTGAAGGCGCTCCGCGCGCGCCTGCGCCCCGGCGCCGAGAAGCAGGGCGTGAAGCTCTCGTTCTTGCCGTTCATCGTGAAGGCCGTCGTCGCCGCGCTGAAGAAGCACCCCAGCCTCAACAGCGCGTACGACGAGGCGACGAACGAGATCGTCAGGCGCAAGTACTACAACATCGGCGTCGCCTCCTCGACCGACGCGGGGTTGATGGTGCCGGTCGTCAAGGACGCGGATCGCCGCTCGATCCTCGACCTCGCGCGCGAGATCCAGCGCCTCGCCGACGCGACGAAGGAGGGCAAGGTGAGGGCGGAGGATCTCTCCGGGTCGACGTTCACGATCACGTCCCTCGGCCAGCAGGGCGGCCTGTTCGCGACGCCGATCCTGAACTTCCCCGAGGTCGGGATCCTCGGCGTGCACCAGATGAAGCAGAAGCCCGTCGTGAAGGACGGCGCGATCGTCATCGGCGACGTGATGCTGCTCAGCCTGTCGTTCGATCACCGGCTGATCGACGGGCACGTCGGCGCGGCCTTCGCGTACGAGATCATCGGCTTCCTCGAGGATCCCGACCGGCTGTTCCTCGAGATGGCGTGACCATCCGCGCGGGCGACGATCCCGCCGCGGTCGCGCGGGCGGCCGCGCTGCTCTCGGCAGGAGGGATCGTCGTGTTCCCGACCGAGACGGTGTACGGCCTGGGCGCGCTCGCGCTCGACGCCGACGCGGTGGCGCGGGTGTTCGCGGCGAAGGGACGCCCGGCGTCGAACCCCGTCATCGTGCACGTGCTCGGCGAGCGCGAGGCCGCGGCGCTCTCGTCGCGGTGGACTCCGCTCGCGTCCGCGCTCGCGCGCGCGTTCTGGCCCGGGCCGCTCCCGATCGTGGTCGACCGCGCGGCCGGCGTCCCCGACGTCGTCACGGCGGGCGGCGAGACGGTCGGCCTGCGCGCGCCGTCGCACCCCGTCGCCCGCGCGCTGCTCGCCGCGGTCGGCGCGCCCATCGCGGCGCCGAGCGCGAACCGCTCCGAGGAGATCTCCCCGACCACCGCCGCGCACGCGGCGCGCGCGCTCGGCCCGCGGGCCCCGCTCATCCTCGACGGCGGCCCGTGCGCGTTCGGGGTCGAGTCGACGGTGGTCGACGCCACCGGCGCGCGGCCGGAGATCCTGCGGCCTGGCAGCGTCGGGCGCGCGGCCCTCGAGGCCGTCGCCGGTCCCACGCTCCCCGGCGCCTCGCGGCCGGTCTCGCGCGCGCCGGGCCAGCGGAGCCGTCACTACGCCCCGACGAAGCCGACGCGGGCGTGGCCCCCTGGCGGCGTGGCGATTCGGCCCGGGGTCCGCGCGGCGGTCGTCGGCTGGGGTGACGGCGCGACGCATCGCCTCCCCTTCGACGCGGCCGCGTGCGCGCGCGCGCTGTACGCGACGCTGCGCGAGGCCGAGGCCGACGGCGACGAGGTGTGGATCGAGCCGGCGCCGGCCGGCGACGAGTGGGAGGCCATCGCGGATCGCCTCACGCGCGCGGTCGGGCCCAGGTGAAGCGTGAACGCCGCGCTCGGCGCGCCGCAGACTGTTTGTATGCCTACATGGACTCGGGGCTCGGCAGCCGCGCCTGAGCCCGCTCGCTGGACAAGGCATCGCTGACAAAAGGAGACGACGCGGCGGGCGCGCTGCCCACCGCGTCGTCTCTGGACGCCCCGGGTCGTTCCACGAGGAGCGCGTATCCTGCTCAGTTCAGTTGCACTGGCAGGAGGCCCACGCCGTGCACGCGGCGTTCGCCGAGCAGTCGGACACGAACGCCTGGACGCACGAGTCGGCCTGGGTGAGTGCGTTCATGCACGCGCTGCAGGCCGCGCCGGGGGAGCTGCCCGCGCACAGATCCGCCCCGCAGTCGGCCTCGCAGGGCGCCCCGGCGTCGCAGCCGCAGCGCTGGGCGAAGAACTGGTTCGCGAAGCCGATCCCGCTCGGGTTGTTGCCCGCGCAGCAGTCGTCACACGCCTGACCGGTCGTGCCGGCGCACGAGGCCTCGGCGCCGAAGCACGGCGCGTCGCAGTTGATGCTGAGACACCCGCTCGCCGAGCCGACGAGCGCGAGCGCCGCGGCCTGGCCGGCCGGGTGGGCCGCGACGCACGCGTCGGTGCAGGCCTGGTCGCAGCCCGGCGCGTACGCGCACGCGATCAGCGCCTTGCAGTCGGCGTCGTTCCCGCAGACGCTCGCCTCGTTGCAGCAGCTCTGGCCGAGGCAGGTGTTGCACGACGTGTCGGCGAGCGAGCCGATGTCCACCGCGCCGCACGCGACGCCGCACTCGCTCGGGCAGCTCGTGTCGGTGCAGTTGTACATGGCGGACACCAGCGGCACGCCGGCCGGCGTCGCCGCCTCGCAGGCGTTCACGCAGGCCTGGTCGGCGCAAGCGGAGATGCAGTTCACGAGCGTCACGCAGTCGGCGCTCGCCGCGCACGCGTCGCCGGTCGCGCAGCAGTTGGTCTCGTAGCAGCCGTTGCACGTCGCGTCCTGGAACCCGATGCCGCCGCACGCCGCAGGCGCGCCGCCAGCGCCGCCGCCGCCGACCGCGCCACCCGGATCGCCCGCCGCGCCGCCGTTGCCGCCGACCGGGGCGCCGCCAGCGCCGCCCGGATCGCCCGCCGCGCCGCCGTTGCCGCCGGGAGCGCCGCCAGCGCCACCGGGAGCACCCGCCGCGCCGCCGTTGCCGCCGGGGGCGCCCGCGCTGCCTGCCGTCGCGCCGCCGCTGCCGGCCTTGCTCCCGCCGCTGCCTGCCGTCGCGCCGCCGCTGCCGCCCGTCGCGCCGCCGCTGCCGGCCTTGCTCCCGCCGCTGCCGCCCGTCGCGCCGCCGCTGCCGGCCTTGCTCCCGCCGCTGCCGCCCGTCGCGCCGCCGCTGCCGGCCTTGCTCCCGCCGCTGCCACCCGTCGCGCCGCCGCTGCCGGCCGTGCTCCCGCCGCTGCCGCCCGTCGCGCCGCCGCTGCCGGCCTTGCTCCCGCCGCTGCCACCCGTCGCGCCGCCGCTGCCGGCCTTGCTCCCGCCGCTGCCAGCCGTCGCGCCGCCGCTGCCGCCCGTCGCGCCGCCGGCGCCCGCGACGGATCCGCCCGTCCCCGCCTTGCCGGCGGTGGAGGAGCCCGCCTTCCCGGCCGAGCCGGCCTTCGAGCCGCCGGAGCCGGCGGTCGGCGACGTGTCGTCGGAGTTCTCGCCGCCGCTCGAGCAGGCGACGACGATGGAAGAGGCGACGAGGAGGGAGGCGACGAGAGAGAGGTGCTTCATGGAGGGTGCTTTCTGAAAAAGTGACGAAAGAAGGGGTCGGGCGCGCCGCGCGCACCCCACCAGCGCGAGCCGCGCCCTTACCCGCGCCGGCGGCACCTCGCAAGCCTCGCGTGAGCCGCGCGCCTGGGCGCCCTTGCGGACGGAGTGGCGCCGTGGCATGGAGCGCGCGTTTCTGGCGTTCGGCTTGGCAGCTCTCTCTCTGGTTTGGGGAACGCAAGGTCGTCGGCTCGGCAACGAACACAGCGCAGCAGAAGGCTGCATCCGCCACCGGGGCCGCGGCACCCCGACGCGGAGTCACCGTAGGCGCCCGCCGCAGTCAAGAGAAGAGAGACAGTCATGAACAACCGCCTGTACGTAGGGAACCTCGCGTTCCAGACCACCGAGGACGTCCTGCAGAAGACGTTCTCCCAGTTCGGCGACGTCGCCGAGGTGAAGCTGATGCTCGACCGCGAGACCGGCCGGTCCCGCGGCTTCGCGTTCGTGTCGATGGCGACCTCCGACGGCGCCGAGAAGGCGATCGCGGGGATGAACGGCACGATGCTCGATGGCCGTCCGCTCCGCGTGAACGAGGCCGAGGCCCGCCCCGAGCGCGGCGGCGGCGGCGGTGGGTTCCGTGGGGGTGGGGGCGGTGGTGGTGGCCGCGGCGGCGGCGGTGGTGGCCGCGGCGGCGGCGGTGGTGGCCGCGGCGGCGGCGATCGCTCCCGCTGGTGAGCGCGCGCGTCGTGACGCGATCGGATGGGTCGCCCTCCGCGGGGCGGCCCATCAGCCTTTTTGTACCCGCTGATCCTTCGCCTCGACGGCGTCCGCGAAGAGCTTGATGTACTCCGCGGCGCTCGCGATCGAGAACGCGAGCGACATCCACACGAGGACGCGCCCGACGTGCACGAGATCGACGACGCCGAGATCGTAGAACCCGAGCGAGATGCGGTAGGGGTAGCCGATGATGAGGCAGAGGATGCCGATCATCTGCAGCGCGGTCTTCAGCTTGCCGCCGTCGCCCGCCGCGATCACGACGCCCTCCGACGAGGCGATGCTGCGGAGCCCGTTGATCGAGAGCTCGCGGCCGAGCAGGAGCACGACGACCCACGTCTCGATGCGGCCCATGTTCACGAGCCACACGAGCGTGGCCATCACGATGAGCTTGTCGGCGAGCGGATCGAGGAACTTCCCGAGCACGCTGACGAGCCCCTGGCGGCGCGCGATCCAGCCGTCGAAGAAGTCAGTGATCGCCGCCACCGCGTAGAGGATCGCCGCCCAGTAACAGTCGCGCGGACCGGCGCGGTCGAGCAGCACGAGCACCGCGGGGATCATCACGATGCGCAGGCCCGTGAGCAGGTTGGGCAGGTTGACGGCGTCGTCGCGCAACGATCGACGCCGGGCAGCCTTGTCGAGCGGCGCGCGGGTCGGCGTCGAGGAGGCGTCCACGCGGCCCCGTTTACCA
>JADLFU010000102.1 GCA_020849655.1 Polyangiaceae bacterium
CACCTCGTCCTGCCCGGCCCGCACGACTACCCGTGGAACCGCGGCCCCGGCGCCCTCGAGATGCTGCTGTTTCACGACCGCGCGCTCCGCGCCGGGTGACCTGCGCCTGCGCTCGGGAGCCGCGGAGCGGGGAGGGGAGGCCGGAGCAGCCGCAGGCGCGCGGTCTCGACCAGCTCGCCCAGCGGGTGCGTGAGACGCGCGTCAGCGTGTCCCGAGGCGCGCGAGCAGCGCCCGGAGCGCGCGGGCGTCTGCGTGGTCCTTGTCGCGCATGCCCTCCTTCGTGAGCAGCAGACCACGCGGGCCGAGCACGGGGATTCGCTGGCCGTCGACGCGCTTCTCCTCGATGTACGGCTCGAGCTCGGCCCACCCGTGCCCGCACGCCGACGCCATCACGTCGACCGTGAACTCGTCGTTGATGCGGATGGCCTGGGGTCCGTCTCCGTCGAACAACCCGACCTCGCCCGACAGCTCCGCGGCGGCGCCATCGGGGAGGCGTGAAAGCGCCGCGATCCACCGGCGCGAGTTGGCGTCGTCGGGCGCGACCAGACAATCGACGTCCTCCGAGAAGCGGACGAGGCCGTGCGCCGCCAGCGCGAACCCGCCGATCAGCGCGAACCGCGCGCCTTCTTCGTCCATCAGGCCGCACACGAGCCGCACGTCGTCCCACGTCGCCGGTCGCGTGTACGACGAACGCGTGGTCACCGCGGGACGTCCGTCGTCCCCTCGAGGGCGACCATGGCGTCGACGGTCCAGCGCTCGCGGTCGAGGTTCGCCGCCTCGTGGCTCGCGTAGCGAAACACCCCCTTGGGCGCCCGCGTGCGGTACCGGGCCATCTCCGCGTGCGCCTCCCTGGCGGCGGCGGGCGGGGGCTCGCCGAGCGGGGGCCGCGCGCGGCGTCCGACGATCCGGCGGAACACCTCGTCGTTCACGTCGTCGCGGAGGCGAGGGCTCGCCACGCGTCCCGCTCTATCAGAGAGCCCGGACGCACGCCACCCCCGCCCGGGCGCCCGACGCTTGCGATCGATCACGGTCCGACTAGAGTGCGCCGGGTTGTCGTCCGTCTGGCACCGCTCGCTCGTCTGGCTCGCGTCCGCGCTCGTCGCGGCCGTCGCGCTGCTCGTGCCTCGCGCGGCGCTCGCGGCGGGCCCGTCCTGCGACGCCCGCGCGGCGTCGATCGCGCCCGACGTCGTCGCGATGTGCGTCGCGCTCACGCAGGCGGGCGTCGAGCTCCCGGAGGAGGTCGCCGGCCTGTGCGATCCGTCGGGCGCCTCGGCCGTCGCCCCGCCCCCGTCGATGCCGATCGAGAGCGGCACGATCGGCGCCGCCGACGACTGCGACGGCCCCGCGGCCCGCGGCGCGGCCGTCACGAGCCCGGCGAAGAGCAAGACGTCGCGCGAGGCGAGCACGCAGCACGACGCGGCGACGCTCGGCGACACGGCGCTCCGCGTCGCGCCGTCCGCCGCGCTCACGCTGTCGCTCGGCGAAGGCGCGGCGCCGCGCTCACGCGGGTTCCGCGAGGCGGTCGAGCGTCCACCGCGACGCTGACGCGCGGCCTCCCGCGCGCACTCTCCCGCGCCGACGCCCTCCCGCGCCGGCGCGATCTCGCTGTTCGGCGTCGCCCGTCGCGGGCGCGTGATCGCCGTGAACTCCAGTGTTTCCCCGCATTCGAAAGAGAGATTTCCCATGGCTAACGGAATGGACAAAGGCACCTCGATCGTCGGCTTCGTCCTGTGCTTCCTCGCGGGCGCAGGCCTCATGTACAGCTACGATCACCGCGCGGGCGGCGTGACCGCCGACTCGTCGAGCTCGTCTGGCAAGGCGGGCGGCGCGTGGAGCGACGACGACTCGCCCGTGCCCGTCAACGCGAAGGACCCGATGTGGGGCAACCGGAACGCGCCCGTCACGATCGTCGTGTTCAGCGACTTCCAGTGCCCGTTCTGCTCCAGGGTCGAGACGACGATGGATCAGATCAAGCAGCAGTACGGCAAGGACAAGATCCGCGTCGTCTGGAAGAACGAGCCGCTCAGCTTCCACCCGCACGCCCGCCCCGCCGCCATCGCGGCCGAGGCCGTGTTCCGCGCGAAGGGCAGCGACGCGTTCTGGAAGTTCCACAGCCTCGCGTTCAAGAACCAGAAGGATCTCGGCGACGCGAACTACGAGAAGTGGGCCGCCGAGGCGGGCGTCGACAAGGCGAGCTTCGACAAGCTGAAGGCCGATCCGTCGGTCGCGAAGAAGGTCGACGACGACATGGCGCTCTCGCAGAAGATCGGCGCGAACGGCACGCCGCACTTCTACATCAACGGCGTCGAGCTCTCCGGCGCGCAGCCGATCGACAAGTTCAAGGAGATCATCGACGCGCAGCTCGAGAAGGCGAAGTCGAAGCTCGCCGCCGGCGTGAAGGCCGACAAGCTCTACGTCGAGGTCTCGAAGGAGAACAAGACGGCGGCGCCCGCGGAGGCGAAGAAGGCCGCCGAGCCGCCGAAGAAGCCCGAGGAGGACACGACCGTGTGGAAGGTGCCGGTCGGCTCCTCGCCGGTCGAGGGCCCCGCGACGGCGCTGGCGACGATCGTCATCTTCAGCGACTACCAGTGCCCGTTCTGCAAGCGGGTCGAGGAGACGCTGAAGAAGGTGCGCGAGGAGTACAAGGACAAGGTCCGCATCGTGTGGAAGGACCAGCCGTTGCCGTTCCACCCGCGCGCGATCCCCGCCGCCATCCTCGCGCGCGAGGCCCGCGCCGAGAAGGGCGACAAGGGCTTCTGGGCCGCCCACGCGAAGCTCTTCGAGAGCCACCCGAAGCTCGAGGACGCCGACCTCGAGGCCGTCGCGAAGGATCTCGGCCTCGACATGGCGAAGTACAAGGAGGCCCAGGCGAAGGGGAAGTACAAGGACCTCATCGAGGCCGACCAGAACCTCGCCGACGACGTCAACGCGTCGGGCACGCCGCACTTCTTCATCAACGGCATGCGGCTCTCGGGCGCGCAGCCGTTCGAGAAGTTCAAGGAGGTCATCGACGCCCAGATCAAGAAGGCCGAGGCCCTGAAGGCCAAGGGCGTCGCCGCCGACAAGATCTACGACGAGATCATGAAGGAGGGCAAAGAGCCCCCGCCGCCGGAGATGAAGAAGGTGCCGGAGGCGAGCGCCGATCACCCGTTCAAGGGCGGCAAGACGGCGAAGGTCGTCATCCAGGAGTTCTCGGACTTCGAGTGCCCGTTCTGCTCGCGCGTCGAGCCGACGATGAAGCAGGTGATGGACGCCTACGGTGACAAGGTGAAGATCGTGTGGCGCCACAAGCCGCTGCCGTTCCACAAGAACGCGCCGCTCGCGTCCGAGGCGGCCGTCGAGGCCTACAAGCAGAAGGGCAACGAGGGCTTCTGGAAGATGCACGACAAGCTCTTCGAGAAGCAGAAGGAGCCGGGCGGGATCGAGCGGCCGGCCCTCGAGAAGTACGCCGAGGAGCTGAAGCTCGACATGACGAAGTTCAAGAAGGCGCTCGACGACCGCGCGCACCAGAAGTTCGTCGAGGCCGACTCGAAGGTCGCGGACGACGCCGGCATCAGCGGCACGCCCGCGTTCGTCGTGAACGGCTACTTCATCAGCGGCGCGCAGCCGTGGCCGAAGTTCAAGAAGATCATCGACCGCGCGCTGAAAGAGGCGAAGTGAAGTTACCGGCGCCCTCGCCGCGCCCGCCTCGGCCCCCCTTCTTCCGCGACGCGCGAGGAGGGGGGCCGCGTCGTCTCCGAGGCCGGGCAGGGCGGCCACCACGCCACGCTCGCGCTTGCCCCTCGGCCGGCGCGGCCCCACCGAGGTCGAGGTCTCTCGCGCATGAACCGCCCGCTCACCGTCGCCGCGATCCTGCTGTCGATGTTCCTCTCGGCGATGGAGGCGACCGTCGTCTCCACCGCGATGCCGACGGTGATCGCCGAGCTGCACGGGATCGAGCTCTACGGGTGGGTCGGCGCCATCTACATGCTGGCGACGACGGTCACCATCCCGCTCTGGGGCAAGCTCGCCGACGTCGCGGGGCGGCGCCCGGCGATGCTGGCGGGGATCGCGCTCTTCCTCGTGGGCTCGATGGCGAGCGGCCTCTCGCGCTCGATGACGACGCTCGTCCTGATGCGCGCGGTGCAGGGGCTGGGCGCGGGCTCGCTGCAGACCGTGTCCCTCACGATCATCGGCGATCTCTTCACCGTCCAGGAGCGCGCGAAGATCCAGGGCGTGTTCGGCGCCGTGTGGGGCGTCGCAGGCATGATCGGCCCGCTCGTCGGCGGGCTCATCGTCACGCACGCGTCGTGGAGGTGGGTGTTCTACCTGAACCTGCCGTTCGGCCTGTTGTCGGCGGCGCTCCTCGTGATGTTCTACCGCGAGGCGCAGACGCGGAGGCCGGGCGCGCTGTCGCGGGTCGACTGGGCGGGCGCCGCGCTCCTGTCGACGGCCATCGTGTCGCTCCTGCTCGGGGTCGGCGGTCGCGCGTGGCAGCTCACGATCCCGCTCGCGCTCGCGCTCGGCGTCGCCTTCGTGCTCGTGGAGCGGCGCGCGGTCGATCCGCTCCTGCCGCTCGGCCTGCTGATGCGCCCCGTCATCCGGGCGTCGGCCGCGCTCGGCGCGCTGATGGGCGCGGTGATGATGGGCACGCTGATGTACGTGCCCCTCTACGTGCAGGCCGTGGAGCGCGGCACGCCGACGGCGGCCGGCTCGAGCATCGCGTCGATGCTGGTCGGCTGGCCCATCGCGAGCGCGGTGTCGGGGCGGCTGATCGCGCGGCTCGGATACCGCCCGCTCGTGCTCGCCGGGACGACGGCGATCGCGGTCGGCGCGACGGCGCTGTCGATCTTCCTGGGCAGCGGCGCGGTCGCGCTCACGGCGGTGTCGTTCGTGCTCGGCGTGGGCATGGGCCTCGCGAACACCTCGCTGCTCATCGCGGTGCAGGAGAGCGTCACGCGCGCGGAGCGGGGCGTCGCGACGGCGACCGCGATGTTCTCGCGCACGATCGGCGGCGCGCTGTCGGTCGGCGCGCTCGGCGGCCTGCTCGGCGCGCAGCTCTCGGGGAAGGTGCCGCCCAGCGTCCTCGACGCGCTCGTCTCGCACGGGCACGGCGCGTCCACGTCCGCCCACGACGCCGCGTACGAGGCCGTGATCGGCGCGGCGATGCGGCCGATGTTCTACGTGGTCACGGCGCTCGGCGTCGTCAGCTTCGCCGCGGGGATCGCGTTCCCTCGTGTGCGCCCGCCCGAGCAGGCGTCGTCAGACCCCGCCGCGCCCGGCGCCGCCGACGAACCGCCCGACGCCCTCGATCATGGCGTCTGACGCGGCGCTCGTCATGCCCAGCTCGAACTCGCGTCGCAGCGCCTCGTCGAGCGGCAGATCGAGCGACGCGTAGACCGACGCGCGGTCGGAGAGCACGCACTCGAAGGGAAACGACGCGATGTGCCTCGCGGTCGCGACGGCCTCGTCGAGCGCGGCGCCCTTCGCGACGACGCGGGTCGCGAGGCCCATCTCCCGCGCCTCCGCGGCGCCGACGGCCCGCCCGGTGAGCACGAGGTCGAGCGCGCGCCCGAGCCCGACGATGCGCGGCAGCCGCGCCGTGCCGCCGTCGATCAGCGGCACGCCCCATCTGCGGCAGAACACGCCGAGCACCGCGTCCTCCGCGACGATCCGAAGATCACAGAGCAGCGCGAGCTCGAGCCCGCCCGCGACGGCGTGCCCCTCGATGGCGGCGATGACGGGCTTCGAGAGCGCGGCGCGCGACGGGCCCATAGGGCCATCACCGTCGGGCGCGAGCCGGTTGCCGCGCCCCTCGCCGAGCCCGCGCAGATCGGCGCCAGCGCAGAACGTGCCCCCGGCGCCCGTCAGCACCGCGATCTTCGCGTCGCCGCGCTCGAAGGCGCGAAAGGCGTCCGCCAGCCGGGCCGCCGTGGGCCCGTCGACGGCGTTCCTCACCTCGGGGCGGTCGATCGTGAGGATCTCGACGTCTCCGTCGCGGTGGACGCGGACGCTCACCGGCGCTTCGCCCTCGCCTGGCAGGCCGCGCACGTGCCGTACAGCTCGTGCTTGTGCGACTTGACCGCGAACCCGTGGCGCCTCGCGACCTCCTCCTGGAGCGCCTCGATCGCCGGCTCCTCGAACTCGGAGATCGTCCCGCACTCGACGCAGATGAGGTGGTCGTGGTGGTGGTCGTCGTTCGCGACCTCGTAGCGGGTGACGCCGTCGCCGAACCGCCGCTCGACGGCGACCCCGCACTCGGCGAGGAGCTTCAGCGTGCGGTACACGGTCGCGTAGCCGACGCGCGGATCGGCGGAGCGCACCACGGCGAGCAGCTCCTCGATGGTGATGTGCGCGGGCGACTCGAAGAAGCGCTCGACGATCACCCGGCGCTGCTCGGTCGAGCGCAGGCCCTTCTTCGCCATGTACGCGGAGAGCAGCCCGCGGAGGTGCGCGAGGTGACCGTCGGGGTGCGCCTGCTCCATCGGCGGCACGTTAGGGCCACGCTGGCGGCATGGGAAGCGCGACCCGCCCGGCGCGAGGCGCTTGCGGGCGAGCGCCGAAGCAGGGGAGCATCCGCGCCTCATGAACTTGTTCCTGGAGCTGGACGCGTGGCTGTCTGCGCTGGTGTTCGCGGGGCTGATGGCGGGCGCGTGGTGGGTGGGCGCGCGCGTGCACGCGGCCTGGCCGCCGTCGCCCGACGCGCCGACCCGCGTCGAGGACGGCGCGCTCGCGCTGTTCGGTTTGTTGCTCGCGTTCTGCTTCTCCGGCGGCGCAGATCGCTACAACTCGCGCAAGGCGCACCTGCTCCACGACGCCATCGCCATCGGCGATTTCGCGACGACGGCCTCCATGCTGCAGGATCCCGAGCGCAAGGAGCTCCAGCGCGAGCTGCTCGCCTACGTCGAGCAGCGGCTGGTGTACGGCAGCACGCGCCTGGACGATCCTGGGCTGCCCAAGATCATCGCGGACGGTCGCGCGGCGCACGGGCGGATGACGGCGCTCGTCGCGCGCGCCGTCGAGACGAAGAACACGCCGTCGGTGCACGCGCCGCTGATGATGGGGCTGAACGGCGTGACGAAGGCGCACGACGAGCGGCTGTACGGCGCGCGGAGCCAGGTGCCGGGCAGCATCGTCTTGATGCTGATCGTGCTCGGCGTCGTCACGACCTTCTCGATGGGGCGCCTGCGCGATCGCACCGTGACGACGCTCTCGGAGTCGACGCGCGTCGCCGCCTACATCGGCCTCGTCGCGCTGGTGTTCGCGGTGACGATCGATCTGCAGCAGCCGCGGCGCGGCGTGATCCGCGTCTCGCACGCGCCGATGGAGGATCTCCTCGCGTCGATGAAGCAGCCGCCGAAGTGACGAGCCGAGCCTGAGCCCCCCACGCGAACCCGTGGCTCTCGTCCCCTCGCTCGCGATCTTCGCCCTTGCCTCCTGCGTCCCACCGATCTGCGTACTCTCTCGAGGATGAGGGCAAGCGAGGGGTGCGGGTGGTGCTCGATCGGTGCGCTGTGCCTGAGCGCCTGCGCCGTCGCCGCGCCGCCCGCGCGCGCGCCGGCTCCTGCCGCTGCCCCGAGCGCGGCGCAGGCGTCGTGTCCGCGTGGCCACGATCGCTGCGGCGGGCCCGCGTGCGACGTGGACATCGAGACGTCGGAAGCCCACTGCGGCGCGTGCGGTCGGGCGTGCGGCCCAGACGAGAGGTGCACCGGAGGCGCGTGCCGAGCGCGCGCCCTGACGGTCGCGGCAGGCGCGACGCACGCGTGCGCGTCGAGAGGGGGGAGGGTGTTCTGCTGGGGTGACAACTCGGTGGGGCAGCTCGGCGACGGCACGACGACGCGCCGGCGCGCGCCGGTCGAGGTCGTGGGCGTCGGTGACGCGCTCGCCGTCGCGGTCGGCGACTCGGCGACGTGCGTCGTGCGCGCGTCGGGGAAGGTCGTCTGCGCGGGGCAGCCGGGCGCGGGCGCCTCGTGCGCCGGCGAGTCTCCGTGCGCGACGATGACCGAGATCGTCGGCGTCGAGCGCGCCGTGCGGGTCAGCGTCGGCAAGCGGCACGCGTGCGCGGTCGACGCGGGCGGCGGCGTCCTCTGCTGGGGTGACGGCTCGGACGGTCAACTGACGGGCGCGGCAGGCGGCGTGGCGAGCGCGGCGGTGGTGCCTGGTGTGCGCGACGCCATCGACGTCGTGGCGGGGGGGCGAGCGACGTGCGCGCTGCGACGCGGAGGTGAGGTCGTCTGCTGGGGGCAGCAGGGGAGAGGTCGCCTCGGCGACGGCGCGACGACCGACGGCGTGTCGGCGCCACGAGCCGTGCCGGGGCTCCGCGACGCGAGGGCGCTGTCGGGCGCGGGGCCGCGGATGTGCGCGACGCGCGCCGACGGCACCGTCGCGTGCTGGGGTGGGCTGCACGAGCAGTCGTGGAGCGACCGTGAGGTCACCGCGCTCACGCACGTCGCGTCCGTCTCGGACGCGCGTCGGGCGTCGGTCCACGGCGCCGAGGGCTGCGTCGTCCGCGCAGGCGGCGGCGTGGCGTGCTGGTCGAGCGACGCGCCGGTCGCGGAGCTCCCCGGCCTCTCGGGGGTCACCGAGGTCGCGGTCGGCGCACGGTTCGCGTGCGCGGCGACGTCCGCGGGGGCCATCTCGTGCTGGGGTGACAACCACGACGGGACGCTCGGCAACGGTGATCCGACCTGGTTCGCCGCGCCCGTCGACGTCGACGGCGTCGCCGACGCGGTGGAGGTCGTGGCCCTCGAGCACGGCACGTGCGCGCGACGGTCGACGGGCAAGGTGGTCTGCTGGGGCAGCGCGCGCGCGGACGCGGCGGCGCCCGACGAGGTCGAGGGGCTCGACGGCGCGACGCGGCTCTTCGGAGGGTTCGATCGGGTGTGCGCGACGCGCGCGGCCGGTGCCCCCGCGTGCTTCGGCGCGCCGCGACCGGCCGACGGGCGGCCTCGCGTCGCGCGCGAGCTCGGCTTCACCGCGGACCTGCTGGCGCCGCGTGGCATCCCGTCGCTCGCGGCGTCGAAGGGGAGGCTGTCGTTCTTCGATCGCGGCGCGGACCGCGCGCGGCCGTCTCCCGCCACGGGCATCAGCGGGATCACCGCGCTCGACGCGACCTACGCGACCGCCTGCGTCGCCACGAAGGGCGCGGACGTCGCGTGCTTCGACTGGGATCAGGGCGCCTTCGAGGCAGGCGCCGCCAAGGGCACGACGTTCGCGGTGCGCCCGCGGCGCGTCGCCGGCACGCGCGACGCGGTGGACGTCGGGATGTACCGGACGGCGTGCGCGGCGCTGTCGAGCGGCAAGATCGCGTGCTTCGACCCCGCGAAGGGAGCGGCCACGACGATGCCGGACGTCGACGACGCCGTGCGCGTGTCGGTCGCGTCGACGGCGCGGTGCGCGCTCCACCGCTCGGGACGCGTGTCGTGCTGGGGCTCGTTCGGCTCCTCGCACGATGGCGTGTTCCACGGCAGCGGGCCCGTCGACGGCGTCGACGACGCGGTCAGCGTGGGCGTCGCGTCGTACCACGCGTGCGTGGCGACGCGCTCGGGCAAGGTCCGCTGCTGGGGCTCGAACCTCGGAGGCAGGATCGGTCGGCGCGAGCTCTGGCGCAGCGACGCGCCCGTGAGCGTAGGGCTGCCGCGGTGAGCGCGGGCAGCCCGCGACCGCAGAGGTAACGCGCCGAGGGTGACCACGATCGGCGCGTGGTCGGAGAGGCCGTGGAAGCGGCTGGTCACGTCGTCGAACGGCAGCGTGTCGTCGAGCGACAGGAGCTCGACTCCCCCCGCGGCGAACACGTGGTCGAGGTGCATCCGCAGCCGGAGGAACCCCGCCGTCGCCCAGCCGTCGCGGCGCGTGGGATCGATCTGCCCGAGCGCCGCCTGCGCGCCCCGCAGCCGCTCCTGCTCGGTGAGGTAGCGGTACACCGGCGACGCCGGCGACGAGTTGAAGTCGCCGACCACGACGAACGGCTCGCCGCCCGCGCGCGCCCGCGCGAACCCGACCACGCGCCGCGCCTCGGCGAGCTGGTTCGTGCCGTAGCCCATCTTCGCCTGCTGGCTCCAGTACTCCTTCGCCCAGAACGCGGGCAGCGACAGGTGCGTGTTGAAGACGTGCAGCGCGCGGCCGTGGGCGTCCTCGACCCGCACGTGCGCGACGACGCGCGTCTGCTTGACGCCGCGGAGCGCGGGCGTCGCCACCTGCGTCACCTCGTGCGGCGCCGCGCGGTTGTCGTGCGTGATCTCGAGCGCGCGCGTGTTCACGAGCACGGCGAGCCCGGTCGTGTAGAGCGACAGGTCGCCGAGCGCGTACGCGTGCGCGGGGAAGTAGAGCGCGCGGTAGCGAGCGTCGCGCCCTCGCGCACGGAGCGCGTCGTCGAGGTGCCGGGTGAAGGAGTCGAGCTGGGTCTCGTCGGGTCGCAGCCCGCGAGCGGCCGCGTTCGCGCGCAGCGAGCGCGTCTCGACCTCCTGCAGCGCGATCACGTCGGCGAGCGGCGAGAGCGACGCGAGGGCGCCCGCGATCCCGCGCTTCGAGCCCTCGGTGCTGGCCAGCCCCCCGAGCCCGTGCCCGAAGTAGCGGACGTTGTAGCTGACGACGCGCACCCGCGGGAGCTTACCCGGTCACGCCGGCAGCCACGTCGCCGTCGGCCGCGCGCGCGCGGGGGCGGGCGGCAGCAGCTCCTCCAGGCGGCGCGCGAGGCGAGATCGGCGGCGGTGGTCGTGGGGCGGACGGGTGACACCGCCTGCGAAATGGAGCCGCTCTTCGCGATCTCGCCCTGCCCCGGCCGTTCGTCGGCCGTCATCGTGGGCGTGCCACCGGGGGGCGACGGCCTGGATCGGCGGTCGCCCCGCTCACGTCGACCCCTCGGCCACGCCGCGGAGGTTGTTTGATTCTCCTTTGCACTGGGCGAAGGATGCGTCTCGACAGCGCCGCAACGCTCAGGCAAGCTGCTCGACGGTCGGTCGGACGGTCTTCGCGCGCAGGAGAGGTTGCCAATGTCGCATCGATTGCCAAGTTGGACGGGACTGCTGTCGTTGCTAGCGTCGGCTGTGCGGCAGGGAGCGAGTGGGAGCGATGGGGGGCGCCCGCACCCGCCGAGCGCCTGGGAGACCGGGCGGAGGCAGTCGCCGGGGGCCAGAACGCCCAGGGTGTCGAGTATCCGTTCGTCGGGCAGGTGTTGACGGCTGACACCATCGGGGGGTCGACCCTGTCGTGCTCCGCCGTGCTGGTCTCGCCGAGCTGGGTGCTGCTCGCGCGGCACTGCTTCAACGGCGACAAGAACGGCAGCTTCTGCCTCGACTCTGCAGGCGGCGTACCCCCTATCCCGCGAAGCAGCCTGAACTTCTGCTTTCACAGGACGGGGCTGGACTGCGCGGTCTCTGGCTCCGGCTGCGAGGACATGTGCTTTGGCCACTCGCCCGCAGCCGCGGGCCCGCTCTTCACCGGGGCGGGTCGACTCGACGTCTGCCAGCTCTCTGACGACCCAGCGCAGGACCTCGCGCTCGTTCAGCTGGACGCAAGAATTCCCACCTCGAAGGTCCGGCCCATCGACCTCGCCCTGCCGGGGCTGGGCCGCAGTCCTTGCTTCAACCTCGTCGGCGACGCCGACGACTTCGAGGCGAGGCTCGTCGGGTTCGGGTCGAACGGGCTGTCGGCGAACTACAGGAACTTCAAGAGCTCGACTGGCTGGGATCGGGACAACGTGTCGGGTGGATTCGCGTGGTACGGAAACAGCTGGCTCATCGGGGTCTCCACCTACGAAGGGTTGGTACCTGGAGACTCGGGCGGCGCGCTGCTCGTGGACACCGCGGGTTGGTCCACGCTGTGCGGGATCAACAGCGCGGACGGGACGGGCCTGGAGACGAGGTACGACTGGCTTGGACTGCCGTACGAGGTCCCGGTCAGATGGTCCCGCACGGCGGCGGTGGACTCTGACGCGGCCGAGCAGTTTCTGCTCTCGAATCACCTCGTCGACGCCTACCAGCGCCCCATGGGATCGTGCGACAAGGTGGGGGCGGCGCCCTTCGACGACATCGATCAGGACGGCGACCTCGTCCCGGACGCGTGCGACCCTTGCCCCACCGTGCCCGACGCGCAGTACCGAGCGAGCGGCGTCTACGCGCCACAGTTCGGGTCGGGGGCCGACGTGGACGCAGACCTCGACGGCGTGCCGGACGTCTGTGACAACTGCCCCGCGACCCCGAACCCGTTCTCGAAGGTGGGCGGCGAGTGGGTGCAGGGCGACAGCGACAGCGATGGCGTCGGCGACGCCTGCGACGGATGCGGCGACCTCGCTGACGCCGTCTGTTGCACCACGAACGCCGACTGCAACCCGAGGCGCCCCGCGGGGACGCTCGGGTGTCGACCCAGGCCGAACCTGCCGCCCGGCCACCCCTGTGCGGGCGGCAGCATGTGCGACGCGTCGATCGACTCGGACGGCGACGCGATCGGCGACCTCTGTGACAACTGTCCACGATCGATCAACGTGGACCAGGCCGACCGAGAGGGCGACGGCATCGGCGACGCGTGCGACACGTGCCCGACGATCCGGGACAGCGCGCCGCCGTCGGGGCCGAGCGGCACGCTGCCGTGCACGCCGCTCTCGGCGACCAACGCAGCCACGACGGCCGCGAGCGACACGTCCGCTTGCGCAGGCCCGACGGGCGTCGCGATCGCGTCGTGCATCCGACTCGCCACCGGCCAGGGCATCTGCACGCACAGCAAGGACGCCGACCAGGACGGCGTGGGCGACGTGTGCGACAACTGCCAGGCGATCCCGAACACGAACCAGTCGAACTGCAACATCGACATCGAGAAGGCGAACAGCGTCCCGTTCCCGTACGTCGGCGACGCGTGTGACCGCGAGCCGTGCGCGCGCGTCGCCGTCGAACCTTCCGAGCTGACGAGCGTCACCGGCGACGACAACTGGGCCAAGCTGCGCCTCGACCCGATCCTGCTCCCGGCGAACGTGCCGGGCGCGTACCCGGTGAGCAAGTTCGTCAAGCCAAGGATCGACATCGGCGCGCGCGCTTGCGCGTGTCGCCCTGCCGCCTCGCCTGGCGCCGCCGCCCCGCCCAAGGCCACACCCGCCCTCTGCAAAATCGAGTGCCCACCCGATGCCAGCCAGTTCGGGAGCAGCTTGCTCTGGACGCGCGTGGACATCGTGCCATCCAGCGAGCTGGGTGACCCCCCGGCCGGCAAGAACTTCCCGCAGAGCACGTTTCTCGCGGACTCGATCTATCCGAATCGCCCTGTGTCTCCGCCGGGAACCCCGCCGCCGCAGGGCAGCAGCTACGTGGACTGGGACACGTCGCGCCATCCCAAGTCGACGGTGCTCGGCACCGCGAGCGACTTCTGTGCGCCTGGCTTCGGCTTCAACGGCGTCCTGTGGACGTCGGCGCAGAGCGTCGCGGGCTTCGGTCCGTCGCCGACCATCGCGCAGCTGGCGCATCACTATGCGGGAGGCATCCTGGGCACCCCGCCGGCGTGCTCGGCCCCGAAGATCGTCACGGTCGCGCCCTGCTTGATGTGCGGCGACCAGTGCACGTCGTGCAGCATGAAGGAGATGGGGTACCTGACGATGGCGGACATGGAAGAGCCCGGCTTCGACCCATCGCTGTACATCTGGGGTCTCACGCGGGCGCAGCAGTTCACGACGCAGATCGGCGACGACGTTCGCCTG
>JADLFU010000103.1 GCA_020849655.1 Polyangiaceae bacterium
CGCCGTCCTCCGTCCTCCGTCCTCCGTCCTCCGTCCTCCGTCCTCCGTCCTCCGTCCTCCGTCCTCCGTCCTCCGTCCTCCGTCCTCCGTCCTCCGTCCTCCGTCCTCCGTCCTCCGTGCCCCGCCTGCCCACTGGCACTACCAACCCTCACCGCCCGGCCCGCGGGTATCTCCCCCACCCGACACCGAACGCCATCCCGAAGCGCGCGTTGATCTCGCAGCGCGCGCAGAACCCATCCTCGTGGCGGAACCCGTCGACCGCGAACGGGCCGAAGTACCCGGCGGCGTGGAGCGCGACCGCGACCCGCTCGCCCTCGGCGAACAGCGCGGCGCGCTCGTCGAGCGACAGCGCGGGCTCCGCGTCGAGCGCGCGCTGCCACGCGCCCGAGCGCACCTGCGACGCGACCGGGCGCCCGAGCGACCACGCGCCGCCGGGCTCGATCACGCCGTGCAGCGACACGTCGAGCGTCACCTCGACCCGTGGCTCGACCGCGACGCCGCCGTCCTCGCGGAGCGCGCGGGCCACGAACGCGCCGGCGTCGACGCCGTCCCCGCACGCCAGCCGGCCTCGCCCGGCGAAGCCGAACGCGCGCTTCAACAGCCAGCGCCCGCGCGCGACGGTCGAGAGGATCTCGTCGGCGTCCTCGAGCCACCGCGCGCCCGCGAGCGGGGCGCCCTGTGCGTGGTGGAACCTCCGATGGTTCACCGCGCGGAGCACATGGACCGGCGGCGTCGGCCCGACGATCGCGCCGGCCGCTGCGAGGGCGGCGAGCGCGCTCGGCGTCGGGCACCACGCGTGGCCGGGCAGGCCGCGCGCCTCTCTCGGCGGAGGCGCCCCGCGCTCGACGACGACCGCGTCCTCGCCGGTGAGCGTCGTCAGCGCGGCCGAGAGCTCCCGCGCTCTCTCGCTCGCCGCCGCTCGAGGTGCGTACGCCGCGCCGAGCCGCAGCTCGTCCTCGGCGTCGAGGTTCAGGACCCACGCGGCGCGAGCTCGCACGCGGCCAACCTCCGCAAGAACTCGTCGTCGAAGCCCGCGCGCCGGCGCGCCTCCACGTCCATCGGCACGCCCCGCAGCAGCGCCGGCGAGAGCGGCGCGGGGAGCTCGCGCGCCCACGCGTCGAGCAGGAGCGGCCCCGCCCAGCGCTCGAACCAGACCTTCGCAAACTTGACATGCACGATCTCCTCCTCGCCGACCTGCCGCGCGATCTCGGCGCCGCGCGCGTCGCCCGCTCGCCGGAGCTCGTCGGCGAGGCGCGCAGCGTGATCGAGGTTCGCCCCCTCGAGGCCCAGGCCCATCAGCGAGACGAACGCGAGCGGCGACGCGCACGACGGCACGCGCTGCCAGAACCAGTCGCGCACCGGGAAATCCCCGATCTCTGCGCCGAGCTCCGCGAGGTGCTCGCGGTACATCGACAGGTGCCGCACCTCGTCGTCGAGCACGCCCAGCAGCCCCGCGCGAAACGACGCCGGCGCGTCGGCGAACGCGAGCGCGGCCCACGCGAACAGCTCGGCCGCCTGCAGCTCGTGGTGCAGGAGCGTGTGGAACAGCTCGGCGCGCCTCCTCGGATCAACGAGCGCGCCAGCCCTCGGCCGCTTGCGCGCGCGCGCCTCGACGACCAGCTCCGGCGGACGGCCCGGCGCCGCCATCCGCGCCGGGGCGCCTCCCCCCCACCGCGACGGGCGAGGCGGCGGGTGGAGCTTGTGCGCGAGCGACGTCGTCGTGACGTAGTCGACGAGCCAGCGCTCGATCGTGTCAGCGGGGGAGGTCACGCTGGCTTCTTCGAGGACAGGCGCTTGTGGCGCAGCGCCCGCGCGAACGGCGCGAGCACGAGCCTGCGCACCCAGCGCGGCGTCCGCTCGGCGACCCACATCACGAGCCACATCAGCGCGCCCGGCACGATGAGCGCGCGCCCCCGATCGAACCCGCGGAGCGCCTGCCTCGCGCACGCGGCGGCGGAGAGCTCGACGATCCCGGGCGGCGACATCCCGGTGAAGTTGCCGGCGACCGCCTCGAACTCCGTCGCCACCGGGCCGGGGCAGAGCTGCGAGACGACGACGCCCGTCCCGGACAGATCGAGCCGCAGCGCCTCGGTGAACCCGGTGACGAAGTGCTTCGTGCCGATGTACGCGGCGAAGCCCGGGAAGAACGCCATCCCCGCGCCGCTGCTGACGTTCAGGACGCCGCCGCGACGGCGCGCGACCATCCCGCCGAGCACCCGGTGCGTGAGGTAGAGGAGCGCGTCGATGTTCAACCTCAGCATCTGCTCGGTCTTCGGCCAGTCGGCGAGCTCGAACAGGTCCATGTCGCCGAAGCCGGCGTTGTTGATCAGGACGTCGACCTCGGGCGCCTCCCGGCAGAGCGCCTCGAGCATCGCGTCCGTGCTCGCGCGGTCCGACAGATCCGCCGGCAACACCAGCACCTTGCAGCGCGGCGCCGAGCGCGCGAGCTCGTCCCGGAGCGCGTCGAGGCGCGCCTTGCGCCGCGCGACGAGCGCGAGCACGCGGGCGCGCGGCGCGAGGAGGCGCGCGAGCTCGAGGCCGATGCCAGACGACGCGCCCGTGAGCAGCACGACGCCGTCGTCGATGGGAGGGCGAGGCACGGCGCGCAGCGTGCTCGGTCGGGTTGTCGTTGACAAGCGCGGCGAGGGCGAGCATGGTGCCGCCCCTCGCTTCCTCGCCCAGGTAGCTCAGTTGGTAGAGCAGGGGATTGAAAATCCCCGTGTCGGCGGTTCGATTCCGTCCCTGGGCACAGAGACTGGAGCAATCGCGGCGCGCGTAGGAGAGCCGTCGTCCCGAGTGGCGCGTCGGCACCTGCGCCGTCAGCCACCGAGCGGCGGGCGCCGACACGTCAGGGCGTGACGGGCAGCTCGAAGTGGACGCACCAGTTCGGCAGCGGCGCCCCGCTCGCGCCGGTCGTCGCGTCCGAGTCGCGGAGGTTGCCGCGCGGGCCCGAGGCGGGGCCCCCGTGCGAGCCGACGGGCGCGCGCCAGGCGTAGCGGACGGTGAGCGGGCCCGAAGGCACGGGCTGGGCGAGGTCGAGCCGGACGCGGTCCACGCCGCCGAGCGAGACGGCGGTGATCGCCAGGCGCGCCCCTGCCCCCTCGACCTCGAAGCCCTTCGACCCCGGATCGCTGACGGCGGAGTCGTCGAGCACGAGCGGCGGCGTGGGCACGTCGAAGAGCACGATGATCGCGTCGCCGTCGCGCGAGGCCGAGCGAGGCTGGAGGGGCGACCAGCGCGCCCCCTCGAGCACGACGCGCCGGTAGACCTTCGCGTGGTGCTCCCCGAGAGCGCGATAGCCCTCGTTCGACAGGTGGACCCCGTCGACGTGGGGCAGGAAGTACCGCGGACCGACGAGCGGGAGCCCCTCGGGATCGGCGAGCGACGCGAGCCACCCCGCCTGCGGGATCGCGCTGGTCTCCGCGCCGAACACGGCCCAGGAGTCCATCTGGCTGTGCAGCATGGGCACGCGCGCGGCCTGGCCCGTCACCGCGCGCACGTCCGCGTCGAGGTCCGCCTGCCACGCGGCGAGGTCGGCCGCGTACGTCACGCTGCCCTCGACGTGGTCGGACTCGCCGTGCACGCTGGCCACTGCGCGCACGCGGTAGGTCTGCCCCGCCTGCGCCGCGAGCGACGCGCCCGCCATCACGTGCGCGATCGCGCGCGCGTACGGCGCCGTGCCCTTCTTCAGCGCGGCGTACGCGGAGTTGGGCACCGCGGAGCAGCTGACCAGCAGGCGGTGCCTGTCGCGCGGCGGAGGGTGCCCCGCGAACACGGCAGAGTGCGCGAGCTCGCCGGCGAGCCGCGCGAACCCGCTCCAGGGAGTCTCGGTACCCACCTCCTCGAGCGGGAGCCAGGCGCCGGTGGTGTCCTCGGGGCACACGCCCCCGAGGAACATCAGGTGCTCCGCGCTGGCGCCGCTCAGCGCGGGGTCGCCGAGCAGACCGTTCGCGAGGCTCTGTCCGACGACGAGCACGTGGTTGACGTCGGCGAACTCGAAGGGCGCCGGCGGGCCTCCGGCGCTGCCGCCGGTCCCCCCTCCGCCGGCACCTCCTGCGCCTCCGGCGCTGCCACCCGATCCTCCCCCGCCTCCCACGGTGGTCCCGCCTCCGCCCACGCTCCCGCCTCCGCCCACGCTCCCGCCTCCGCCAGTGATACCGCCTCCGCCAGCGGCGCCGCCTCCACCAGTGTTGCTGCCTCCGCCAGCCGCGCCGCCTCCACCAGTGTTGCTGCCCCCGCCAGCCGCGCCTCCACCAGTGTTGCTGCCTCCGCCAGCCGCGCCGCCTCCGCCAGTGTTACCGCCTGCGCCAGCGCTGCCGCCTCCGCCAGCCGCGCCGCCTGCGCCAGTGTTACCGCCTGCGCCAGCGTTGCCGCTTCCACCCACACTGTTGCCTCCCACGCTGCCTTCCCCACCCATGCTCCCGCCCCCGCCGGCGCCGGCGCCTCCTCCGCTCGCGCCGCCGGCGGCCCCGCCGCCTCCCTCGCCCCCGAGGGGGCTGCTGCCCCCCGCGCCAGCTGCGCCCCCTGCCCCGGCCCGCGCGGCGGCGCCGGAGGTCCCGCTCGACGCGGCCCCCGCCGACCCCTGCGGCGACCGCTCGGCGTCAGCGCTGCAAGCGAGGAGCGCCCCGACCGAGAAGAGGATGAGGGCGGTGGCGCGCATCCCGGAGAGTGTCGCACACGCGCCACTGGCCATAGGACCAGAAGTCGTGGATCAGCCCGAGACGCACGGCGCGTTGGTTCCGCCGGCCGCGAGATCAGCTACGACCCTCCGATGCTGCGTCGCCGCCCCGGCAGGCCCCCGAACATCATCGGCCACAGAGGCGTGCGCGGCGCGCGACCGGAGAACACGCTGGCGGCGTTCGAGCTCGCGGCCAGCCTGGGCGCCGACGGCGTGGAGCTCGACGTGCGGGTCTCGCGCGACGGCGCGCTCGTCGTCGCGCACGACCCCGATCTGTCCCGGGTGAGCGGCGGCCGGGACACGCGCGCCGTGGCCGACGTCGAGGCGGACGAGCTCGCGCGCGTCGAGCTCGGCGGCGGCGCCGGGGTGCCGCGCCTCTCGGAGGTGCTCGCGCTCGCGCGGGCCCGCGGCCTCTTCGTCAACGTCGAGATGAAGCGCGACGTGCCCGACCGGCGCGCGGTCGTGCGCCGCACGCTCGAGGCGCTCCGCGAGCCCAGGTTCGCCGAGCGCGTCGTCGTCAGCAGCTTCGATCCTTTCATGCTCGAGGCCTTCGCGCTGGGATCACGGGTCCCGGTCGCGCTCCTGTTTCACCGGGGCCAGGCCCACCTGCGGCCGTGGCTCGTCGCGCGCGCGCTCCGCGTCGACGCCCTTCACCCGGAGCGCACGCTGATCGGGCGCGACCTTTCGGCGGCCGCGGGCCGCGTGGTCAACGTGTGGACGGTGAACGATCCGACGGAGGCGCGCCTGCTCGCCGACGTCGGCGTCGACGGCCTCATCACCGACGTGCCGGGCGAGCTGCGCGCCGCGCTCGGCTAGCACCTCGCGCCCGAAGTTCGTAGGGGGTGCCACAGCAACGCGCGACGCCGCATGCTCGATCGGCTCGAGCACCCACGGGAAGCCGGTCACGACGGCCTCGGGGAGGTGCTCGATCTGCCCACGCAGCAGAGCCGGCTCCCAGCCGCCGCGGTGGGTGGCCACCTCGACGGTCCAGACGTGCGCGCCGTGGCGGCGAGAGCGGAGGTGGCCGACGCGATCGTCCTCCGGTCCGGACTCGACCACGAGCACCGTGCCATGGCGTCGAACACGCAGGTGGGCGAGCCCCCGCTGGGTGAGGAGGTCCTGCGGCGAGACGGCCTGGAGCTCGTCGGCGATGTGCTTCGGCATGGATCAGGCGGCCCAGGGGCAGCCGAGGCACGAAGTCCCCGCGAAAGCGCCAGCGAAACGGGCGCCGCTCGACGGTGTTCCAGCCGGAGGTGGGACCTACGCGATCGTTGCGATCAAGTCCTACCTCGTCCCCTACGAACTTCGTGCGCGAGGTACTAGGGTCCCCGAATGCCCGCGGCCTTCGTCGAGCACCCCCGAGCGATCTCCGAGGTGCCGCGCGGCGCGTCGGCTGTGATCGAGGCGAGCGCGGGCACCGGCAAGACCTACACGCTCACCCACCTCGTCGCCGACCGCATCCTCACGGGGGCCTCGACGATCGACCGCCTCCTCGTCGTCACGTTCACCGAGAAGGCGACGAGGGAGCTGCGCGGGCGGCTCCGCGCGCTGCTCGAGTCGCTCGCGGCGGCGACGGGCGGCCGCAGCGGACCTCGAACCTGGAGGCTCGGGGACGCGGAGCGCGCCCGCGTCCGCGCGGCGATCGAGGGCTTCGACGCCGCCGAGGTGTTCACGATCCACGGGTTCTGCCAGCGCGCCCTCGCCGAGCTCTCGTTCTCCACGGGGCGGCCGCTCGTGCAGACGGTGGTCGACGGCCGGCGCGCCTTCGCGGGCGCGTACCGGAGGAGCCTGCGGCGCGGGCTCGGCGGCGACGAGGCGCTGCGCCCGGCGCTCGAGCGCGCGCTCGGCAAGCGATCGATCGACGACCTCGGCGACACGCTCGCGTGGATGCACGAGCAGCGCGTCGACGACGGCCCGTGGCGCCCCGCGCCCGCCGTGCTCGACGCGCTCGCGCGGGCGCGGGACGGCGCCCCCTCGCCTGCTGCCGATCGGAGGGGCCAGAAGACCGCGGCCGCGCTGGCGGCGCTCACGCGGGCGCTCGCGCTCCCTGCGGAGGCGCAGGCCGGGGCGCTGCTCGAGGCCGCGAGGGCGTTCCCCGACGACAAGCACCTCGACGCGCGGACGAGGCGCGTCGCCTGGCTCACGTACCTCGCGGCGCCCCTGCCGGAGGCAGAGCTAGCGCTGGGCTCGGGCGATCCGTCGCCGCTGCTCGCGCGGGTCGAGGAGGAGCTCGCGCGCGCGAAGGCGCGGTCGGGTGAGCTGGATTTTCGGGACATGCTGACCGATCTCGCGCAGGTGCTCGCGGGCGCGCGCGGCGACGAGGCGACGAGGCTCCTCCGGCGAAAGTACGACGCCGCGATCGTCGACGAGTTTCAGGACATCGACGACACGCAGTGGTCGATCTTCCGGCGGCTGTTCGGCGGCCCCGGGGCGCCGCCGCTCGTCGTCGTCGGCGATCCGAAGCAGGCGATCTACGCGTTTCGAGGCGCCGACGTGCTCACGTACCTCGGCGCGCGGGGCGAGCTCGTGGCCGAGGGCGCGCGCAGGCTCGACCTCAAGGAGACGCGCCGATCGACGGGCCCGCTCACCGACGCCATCAACGCGCTGCTCTCGCGCGGCGCGCCGCGGCCGCTGCTCGACGGCCTGACGCCGTATGATCCCGAGGTCGAGTGCCGCGCGACGCACCCGCCGCTGCGACGTGGCCGCGTCGAGCTCGCGCCCGTCGTCATCGCGCGATCGAAGGAGAGGCTGAACGCCCAGGCCGCGCGCGCGGCGACGACGCGCTTCACCGCCGACGAGATCGTGGCGCTGCTCTCTGGCACGCCGGCGACGACGCTCGATCGCGCGCGGCTGCGGCGCGCGGACATCCTCGTGCTCGGCTACACCACGCAGGACACGCGCGAGGTCGGCGACGCCCTCCGCGCCCGCGGCGTGCCCCACACGGTGGCGCGGGAGGACCCGCTGTTCAGCACGTACGCCGCGTCGGCGACGCGCGACGTGCTGTGCGCGCTCGC
Source organism: Polyangiaceae bacterium (assembly GCA_020849655.1). Taxonomy (GTDB): domain Bacteria; phylum Myxococcota_A; class Polyangia; order Polyangiales; family Polyangiaceae; genus JADLFU01. Next base: position 7,693 of record JADLFU010000103.1, read on the forward strand.
CGAGCCGGCGCACTCCGGGCGGCAGCGCCTGGCGCTCGCGAGCCCGTACTTCGCGGTTCCGTTTCGCGAGCTCGAGCGGACGCGCGACCTCGGCCCCACGCACCCGGGCATGCGCGCCCTCGCGTCGCTGGCCGCCCTCGCCGCGCGCGGGCGGTGGCCCGAGGTGTTCGCGTGGCTGGCCGACGAGTCAGGGATCATCGCGCGCGCGCGGCTCCTCGAGCGCCCCGAGACCGAGATCGCGACCTGGCTCGCCGTGCTGGACGCGCTCGCGCGGGAGTGCGCGCGCGAGGCGATGTCCGCTGACGAGCTCGCCGAGCTGGCCTCCGCGCTCGTCGACGGCCGCGCCGAGCCGACGTTCGGCGAGCAGAGGGTGGCGCCGCCGCTCGAGGACGCGGTGCGCCTGTTGACCGTGCACGGGGCGAAGGGGCTCGAGGCGAAGATCGTGTTCCTCGTCGGCGGTCGAAACCGCAACCTCGCGGAGCCCGAGATCACCGTGCACGACGGCGCCACGCGGCGTGCGCTCGTCGGCGAGCGCGGCGAGATCGGCAGGAAGAAGCGGCGCGCCGAGCGCGACGAGGAGGACCGCCGTCTCGCGTACGTCGCGCTGACGCGCGCGCAGCACCGGCTCTATCTCTTTCACGCGCCGGGGACGAAGGCGCTCTCGGGGCCGCTCGTGCCCATCCACGACCGGCTCGACGACCTGCTCGAGGAGCTCGACCAGGGGGGCGAGGGCGCGCGGCGGGGGCTGTTCGAGATCGTCTCGCTCGACGCGCCCGCCGCCGCGCCGGCGTGGCGTCAGCTCGGGCTCGGGGTGGACCGCGTCGAGGTCGACCCCGCGCTGCTCGAGCCGCCGCCCGAGCCGCCGCCGCTGCCTCGCGCGCCGCGCGTCACCTCGTACACCGCAGAGCGGCACCGCGACGCCGCGCCCCAGCGCGCTGCGGGGCCCGTCGACGATCGCGTGCCCGGCGGCGCCCGCGTGGGTCGCGCGGTGCACGAGGTGCTCGAGCGCGTGCCGCTCGACGGGCTCGCGTGCGGCGAGCCACGCGAGGCGTTCGTCTCCCGTCCCGAGCACCTCGCTCGCTCGACGGCGGCGCGGCGTCGACACGGCGCGCACGCGCTCGCGGACCTCGATCTGCTGTCGATGGTGCACGCCGCGTACTGCACGCCCATCCGCGCGGGCGGCCTCTCGCTGCCGCCGCTCTCGACGATGCGCGTCGCGCGCGAGGTCGAGCTCGCCTACCCGTGGCCCGAGGCGGCGCACGCCTCGCCCCCGCCTGGCGCGGAGTGGCCGTTCGAGATCGATCGCGGGCTCGTTCGCGGGTACGTCGATCTGATCGCCGTGCACGAGGGCCGGGCCTACGTCGTCGACTGGAAGACCGATCGGCTTGCCGCCTACGACGCGGCGACCCTGACCGATCACGTCGAGGCCTCGTACGCGCTCCAGGCGCAGATCTACGGCGTCGGGGTGCGCCGCCAGCTCGCCCTCACCGGCGGCCGCGTCACGCTCGGCGGCGTGCTCTACGTGTTCGTGCGCGGCCTCGCGTCGGGCGGCGGCGTGTACGCGACGATCACGACCGATCGACAGCTCGACGAGTGGGAGGCCGCGCTCCGCGGCAGGACGCTGTCATGAGCGCGCGCGCCACGGCGTTCTCCGCCTTTCTCGCGGCGCGCGGCGTGCGGCGGTCGCTCGATGAGCGGCTCCTCGACGCGATGGCCGACGCCGCGACCGCGCGCCTCGCCCCCGTCGGCACGGCGACGGTCGCCCGCGACGTGGCCGCGCTCTCGGGCCTCGACGGCGACGCCGCGCGCGCCCTCTCGATCCTCGTGCTCGCGACCGCGCTCGTGACGAGAGAGGGCTCGACGCGCCTCCTGATCCCCGGAGACTCGCTCGACGCGCTCACGACGGAGATCGTGGGCAAGCTGGGCGCGGCCGGCGCCGGGGTGGTCGCGGCCCTCTCTGCGCCCCACACACTCCTTACATCCGCGGCGGGCGTCGTCGGGGCGCCGCGCTCGGATCGCCCGCTCCTCTGGGACGGATCGGCGCTCGCGCCGGCGCGCCTGTACCGGGCCGAGGAAGACCTCGCGCGCGCGCTGCTCGGGCGCGCGCCTCGGCCGCTCGACGCCTCACGCGCGCTCGCCGACGTCGTCGCGCTCCCCACGCGCGCGCCCGACGGCGCGCCGACCGCGCTGACCGACGAGCAGGCGCGCGCCGTCGCCGCGGGGTGCGAGGGCGGGCTCACCGTCATCACCGGCGGCCCGGGCACCGGCAAGACCTCGGTGCTGGTCGCGCTGCTCCGCGCGCTCGTCCGCTGCGGCGTCGCGCCCGACGCGATCGCGCTCGCCGCGCCCACGGGCAAGGCCGCGGAGCGCATGACCGAGTCGACGCGGCGCGCGCTCGGGACGCTCGAGGCGCCGTCGCGCGAGGACGTCGCGCTTGGCCGCGCGCTCCCGCAGGCGCGCACGCTCCACCGTCTGCTCGGGTACTCTCCCACGCGGCGCGCGTTCTCGCGCGGGCCCGACGATCCGCTCCCGCACGAGGTCGTCGTCGTCGACGAGGCGTCGATGGTCGACGTCGAGCTCGGCCGCGCGCTCGCCCTCGCGCTCGCCGACCGCGCGCGCCTCGTGCTCCTCGGCGATCCAGAGCAGCTGCCGTCGGTGGGCGCGGGGGCGCTGCTCTCCGACGTCGCCGCTGCCCTGCCCGAGCGCGTCTCGCGGCTCACGGTCAGCCACCGCATGCGCGCGAGTGATCCCTCGGGCGCAGCCGTGCTCCAGCTGTCGCGGCAGATCGCCGCGGGCGCGGTCGACACGTCGGCGATCGCGGTCCGCGCGCACGCGAAGGAGATCACGTGGCGAGGGGTCGAGCGGCTCGACGCCTCCCGGCAGGACGGGCTGCTCGATCTGCTCGCCGAGCGCCACGTCGACGAGATCGCGGCGCCGCTCGCGGGCGTGAAGCCCCTCGTCGACGGCGGCCTGGACCAGAGAGACACCGAGCAGGTGCTGGCGGCGCTCCACGCCGCTCAGCGCGTGCGGTTGCTGTCGCCGGTGCACGCCGGTCCGCTCGGCACCCTCGCCCTCTCCCGCGGCGTCGCCGATCGCGTCGC
>JADLFU010000104.1 GCA_020849655.1 Polyangiaceae bacterium
CGACCGCGACGGTGCTCGCGCAGGCGATCTACCGCGAGGGCAGCCGCCTCGTCGCGGCGGGCCACAACCCGATGGAGCTGAAGCGCGGCATCGACGCGGCGGTCGCGGCGATCGTCGACGAGGTCAAGAAGCTCGCGAAGCAGACGAAGGACCCGAAGGAGATCGCGCAGGTCGGCACGATCAGCGCCAACGGCGACGCGACGATCGGCAAGCTCCTCGCGGACGCGATGGAGAAGGTCGGCAAGGAGGGCGTCATCACGGTCGAGGAGAACAAGTCGTCCGAGACCACGCTCGAGGTCGTCGAGGGCATGCAGTTCGACCGCGGCTACCTCAGCCCGTACTTCGTGACCGACTCCGAGCGCATGGAGGCCGTGCTCGAGGACGCGTTCATCCTCATCTCCGAGAAGAAGATCTCGAACATGAAGGATCTGCTCCCGGTGCTCGAGGCGATCGCGCGCGCGCAGAAGCCGCTGCTGATCATCGCCGAGGACATCGAGGGTGAGGCGCTCGCGACGCTCGTCGTCAACCGCCTGCGCGGCACGCTGTCGTGCACGGCCGTGAAGGCGCCCGGCTTCGGTGATCGCAGGAAGGAGATGCTGAAGGACATCGCGATCCTGACGCAGGGCTCGGTGATCTCCGAGGAGCTCGGCCTGAAGCTCGAGAACGTGACCATGAGCGATCTCGGCCGCGCGAAGCGCGTCGTCGTCGACAAGGACAACACGACGATCGTCGACGGCGGCGGCGCGAAGGAGAAGATCAAGGCGCGCCAGGACGAGATCAGGAAGCAGATCGAGGCGACCACGTCCGACTACGACCGCGAGAAGCTCCAGGAGCGCCTCGCGAAGCTCGTCGGCGGCGTCGCGGTCGTCAAGGTCGGCGCGGCCACCGAGACCGAGATGAAGGAGAAGAAGGCCCGCGTCGAGGACGCGCTCAACGCGACCCGCGCGGCCGTCGAGGAGGGCATCGTCCCCGGCGGCGGCGTCGCGCTCATCCGCGCGCAGAAGGCCCTCGACGGCCTGAAGCTCAACGACGAGCAGCGCTTCGGCGTGTCGATCATCCGCCGCGCGGCGGAGGAGCCCCTGCGCCAGATCACCGCGAACGCGGGCGAGGAGGGCTCGATCGTCGTCAACAAGGTCCGCGAGGGCTCGGGCACGTTCGGCTACAACGCGGCGTCGGGTGAGTACGGCGATCTGCTCGCGATGGGCGTCATCGATCCGGCGAAGGTCGTCCGCTGCGCGCTGCAGAACGCGGCGTCGGTCGCGAGCCTGATGCTCACGACCGAGTGCCTCGTCGCGGAGAAGCCGAAGGACGAGAAGCCGGCGGCCGGCGGCCACGCGGGCCACGGCCACGACTTCTGAGCCGAGACGCCAGAGGTAGTGAGTGAGCGAGAGGCGGTGCCAGGTCGGCGCCGCCTCTCTCCCTTTTGTGCGCAGCCTGCGCCGTATGCGAACGGTGCCCGCGGGCGGCTACGGCTCCCCCGCGCCGTCCTCCACCGGGGCGGTCGCGCCGAGCGCCTCGACCTCCGTGACCAGGGCGTCGACGGCCTGCGGGAGCGTGACGCGCCCCTCGGCGTCCGTGACGCGCGTGACCCGCGCACCCGTCGAGAGCACGAGGACCACGCTGGTGATCGAGAGGGGCGCGTACCCGCACGCGAGCTCCTGTCGCTCGAAGGCCAGCGTGTCGATGTGCGCCGTCCGATCGGCGCCTCGCAGCTCGTTGACCACCAGCAGCGTCGCCGTCGCGGCGCCCCCGACGAGCGCTCCGAAGAGCGCGAACGAGGTGCTCGAGCCCTCACCGCCGCCACCTCGTGAGCCGACGTCCACCACGAGGCCGCCGCCCGTCGCGGCGACGAGCGGGACGAAGGACTTCCACGGGTCGCGCAGCGTGCGCTCCACCCGCTGCGTGCCGGTGATCCGCGCCACCGTCGTGACCTCGCAGGTGTCAGTGGCGGAGACCGTGACGCCCCGCTCGAACCGGACGGCGCGGAGGCGGAGCCGCATCGGGAGCCGTACGGGTGGGAGCGGCCGCCGCTCGACCGTGACCCTCGGCGGCCTCTGCTGCTCGTCGATCTTCACGCAGCAGGGCGCGCACGCGAGGAGCGCGGGGAGAGCGGCCGCGAGCCCCAGCCGCGACGCGCCGGGCGTGCGCAGAGCGCGAGGTGGCGGTGCGCCGAGCATTGGTCCAGCTTCGCACGAGACGGCGACCCCATCGCTGTCACCCACCGTAGGCCTCGCTGTTGCGCCGACTCACCTCTTCGACAGTCAAGCCGCGCCAGGTCGTCTCGCGGTCCCGACCGGGGCGTCCGTCGAGGGCCCGCCTGCGTGCCATGTTGATATTGTCGCATCGACCGGCGCTGCCGACTGCTGGCAGTCAGTCCGCCGCGATCGGCCGCACCACCCGCGCGAGGGCTCCAGCGATCGCGCCGCGCGCCACGATCTCCGCGCCGGCGGGGGTCGCGGCGGTGAGGCCCACGCCGCCCGCGACCATCACGAGCGCGACGATCGTCACCGGGGCGCTCGCCCGCAGCAGCCTGGGCCCGAGCGCGAAGCCGACCGCGATGGACGCCGCGACCGCCGCGTGATCGAGGCGCGCGGTCGTCAACAACCCCGCGCGAGCGAGCACCGCGCCCCAGACGAGCGCGTACACGGTGAGCGAGGCGACCTCTCCTGTACGCCCCCCTCGCGCGACCAGATCGGCGATCTTGCCTCCCAGCCACAGCGCCCCCGCGACGACGCCGACCGCCAGCACCGCGAAGGTGGCGCCGCCGAGCGCGCGGTGGTGCGTGTGGGTCTTCAGCGTCGCGCCGAGCAGGGCGAGCGGCGGGAGCGCGAGCAGCGCCGAGGCGGTCAGGTGCGCGGCCACGCGCGTGACCCCGCGGGCGTCGAGCCCCTCTCTCAACCGGGCGAACGCGAGAGACGCGCCCGCCGCTGGCACGGCGACGAGGCCCGCCACCGCGAGCTTGGTCAGCGGCGGGCCCGCGGCGAGCGCGCCCGCCGCGGCGGCGAGCACGAGGCCAGGCAGGAGCGCGAGCGTCATCCGCTGGCCTCTATCGCAAGCGCGCGCCGAGGACGACTTTGTCGCGGCTCACTGGCAGCCCGACGCCGGACACTTCATCAGCGCGCCGTCGAGCGCCTGCAGCGACGCGTACACCGCGCCTCCTTGCGCCGCGACGCCCCACGCCGCGCGCGCGCCCGCCGGCTCGTGCACCCACGTCGGTGACGCCGTCGGGCCGAACGTCGCGGGGATCGCGAGCAGCTGCGCCGTCGCCGTCGCGAAGCTCGCCTCGCCCTGCCAGCCCCTCAAACCTCCCACGTACACCACGCCAGCGTCGACGGCGACCGCGAGGAACCCGTCCCCCGCGGGCGTCGGATCGGACTTGAACGTCGCCTCGACCGCGAGGGTGTTCGCGTCGAGGCGGGACAGAAAGCTGACGCCGTTGGCGCCGTCGGCGCCGAACCCGACCACGAACAGCTTGCCGCCGGCGTACGCCGCGTGGCGCACCTCCGTCGACGTGAGGCCCACCTTCAGCGACACCGACTGCTCGGGCGCGCAGCTGCACGGGGTCACTGTCATGCAGCTCTGGTCCGCGTAGCGCGCGACGACGCCGTCCTGCTCCCGCTGCCCGACGACGAACACCTTCCCCCCGCCGCTCACCGCCGCGCGCCCGTGGCTCGGCACCCCGGGGAAGGCCGCGAACCCGCACGCGCCGCCGCCGATGGGGCCCTGCACGATCCAGAACCCGGCGGTCTTGTCGACCGCCGCGGCGCCCGCCATCCAGAGGTTGCCGCCGGCGGTCGGCGTGACGTCCCAGACCTCGTCCCCGTCCGCCGAGCCGACGAGCGGATCGGACGCCTCGAGCGTCAGCGAACCGCGCAGCGCGCGCACCAGGAGCCCCGTGTGCGCGCCCTGCCCCGCCGCGTACACGTGCGTCGGGGACAGCTGCAACGACAGCAGGCGCGAGCCGCTGCCCACCAGCGTCGTCTGGCTGGCCGTCAGCGCGCCGGTGCAGGCGTCGACGGCGCCCAGGTACCCCTGGTTCGCCTTGCTGCCGGCGACGTACAGGGTGCCCGCGTCGACCGCGACGCGCGTGGGGCCGACGCCCGCCAGCGTGGACTTCCACGATGACTTGCACACATCAACACACTTGCCAGTGTCGCATGACTGGGCGGAGCTGCAGGCGCCGCAGACGCCGTTGCAGCCGTCCGATCCACACTGTTTGCCCGCGCACTGTGGGGTGCACGGCGCGCCCGCGCTGCCGGCCGTCCCCGCTGCGCCGCCGCTGCCCGCGGCGCCGCTGCCAGCGCCGCCAGCCGTCGAGCCTCCGCCGCCGCCGCCAGCCGTCGAGCCTCCTCCGCCGCTCGTCCCCGCCGCTCCCGCCGCGCCCGCTTGCGGGCCCGCTTCGGGGAAGGCCCCGGAGTCCGGGAGCGCCCCGCCGTCGGCGCCCGCCGTGCTCGACGCGCCGCCCGCGCTCGGCGAGCCGCCTGCCGCCGTCAGCCCGCCCGCGCCCGGGCCTGCCGCCTCGTTCGACGCGTCCCCGGCGTCCGATCCGGAGGCGCACGCCGCGGCCAGCGCCAGCCCGGTGAGCACGGAGGCGAGCAGCGCGGGCCGGCGCATGGTCAGCTCCGCGGCGGGTCGGGCTGGAGCGCGCCCTTGCCCAGCACGGAGGCGTCCCCGTCGCAGAGCTGACGGAGGATCTCGTCGTAGAAATAGTCGTACTGCGCGCGGGTCTCCTCGGCGACGCGCTGCTTGTACGTGTCCATGGAGAGGTCGAAGGAGTCCTTCAGGCGCTCGTAGAGATCCTTCTTCGCCTTCCCCTCGGCGACCGCCTTCTCGTTGTAGAGCTTGATCTCGCCGACCAGGAGCCGCGCGAGGCGGCGCGCCTGCTTGTGCTTGGGATCGGCCGCCTCGAGCTCCGCCGTGGCGACGGGCGCCTTCGCCGCGCGCGGCGCCTCCGGCTTGGGCTCTGCCGGCGGAGGGGGCTCGGGCGCCGCGGCAGGCTCGGGCTCGTGGGCGACCACGGCGGGCTCGGCAGGAACCGCGACCGGCTCGGGTGCGGCAACAGGCTCGGGTGCAGCAGCGGGCTCGGGTGCGGGAGCGGGCTCGGGTGCGGCAACAGGCTCGGGTGCAGCAGCGGGCTCGGGTGCAGCAACAGGCTCGGGCGCTTGCGTGGACGGCTTCGGCGCAGCGGGCGCGGGCGGCTTCGGCGCAGCGGGCGTGGACGGCTTCGGCGCAGCGGGCGTGGACGGCTTCGGCGCAGCGGGCGTGGACGGCTTCGGCGCAGCGGGCGTGGACGGCTTCGGCGCGGCCGCCGGAGGCGTGGTCGAGGGGGCCTTCGGCGCCGGGCGCGGGAGTCCGGGGACGAGCGGCTTCGCGACGGGCTTGACGGTCTCGGTCCTGGGCGGCTCCGCCGCATCCTTGGCCGCGGCGGGCGGCGGGCTGGTCGGGCGGTTCGAGGGGCGCGCCTCCGGCTCGGAGGAGCTCTCCAGCTCCGTCGACGCCAGCGAGACCGGCTCTTCCGGGTCAGCGGCGGAGGGCTTCGCCGCTTCGGACGGCGCGACCTTCTCCTCGGGTGCGGCCTTCTCCTCGGGTGCGGCCTTCTCCTCCGGCGCGGCCTGCTCCTCGAGCGCGGCCTTCTTCTCGGGTTCGGCCTTCTCCTCCGGCGCAGGCTTCTCCTCGAGCGCGGCCTTCTTCTCCTCCGGCGCGAGCTTCTCCTCGAGCGCCGGCGCGGGCGGCGACGGCGGCGCCTTCGGAGGCGGCGGCTCGATCTCGACCTTCGGAGGCGGCGAGTCGGTCTTGCGCGTGAGGAAGACCAGCAGCGCGATGGCGATGACGGCGATGACCGCGATGAGCACAGGAGACATGCGGGAGCGGGCGCATCGTACGCGAAGCCGCGTGGGGATTCACGTTTCTGGCCGCGCCGCCGCCGCGACCGCAATTTCTTCGTTCGGGCGAGAAGTTTAGTAGTCTGCGCGGCGAAATCGCGCTCCGTGCCCGGAGCGCGCCCACGCGAGCGAACATGACCCAGCAATCCCCTCTGCGCGACGTCCTGGCGAGCTGCCGGGCGGCTCAGTTCACCGGAACACTCTTCGTTCGCAGCTCCGACGGCGTCGGGCAGATCCAGGTGATCGCGGGCGTCGTCGACGAGGCGCACGTCGGCGCGACGGCGGGCGACGCGGCGATCGCGAAGATGGAGGCGTTCGCGTCGTCGACGATCGAGGTCCACCAGGCGCTCCCGCCGCCCGAGAAGGGCTCGAAGACGCCTCACCCCTTCGAGGGCAAGCTCGCCGATCGCTCGCCGATCGATCTCTTCCGGTACGCCGAGGAGTTCGCCCTCACGTGCACGCTCGAGCTCTTGGCGGGCGGGGTGCGCGGGGAGGCCCAGTACGTGCTCGGTGATCTGCGCTCGGTGAGCTGCGGCGGCGACACGGCCGACAACGCGGTCACGCAGATGCTGAAGTGGGCCGACGGCACGTTCGCGTTCCACCTCCCGGTCGTCGACGTCCCCGCAGGGGTGACCTTCGTCGCGTGGAAGAAGGGCGGCCCCGCCCCCGCGAAGGCCGACGACGCCGCAACCAAGAAGGCCGCCGACGACGCCGCTGCCAAGAAGGCCGCCGACGAGGCCGCGGCCAAGAAGGCCGCTGACGACGCCGCTGCCAAGAAGGCCGCTGACGACGCCGCGGCCAAGAAGGCCGCTGACGAGGCCGCTGCCAAGAAGGCCGCTGACGACGCCGCAGCCAAGAAGGCCGCCGCGGAGGCTGCCGCGAAGAAGGCCGCCGAGGACGCCGCGCGAAAGAAGGCGGAGGAGGAGCGAAAGAAGGCCGACGAGGCCCGCCGCCACGCCGAGGAAGAGCGAAAGAAGGCCGACGAAGCCAGGCGTCACGCCGAGGAGGAGCGCAGGAAGGCGGACGACGCCCGTCGCCACGCCGAGGAAGAGCGCAGGAAGGCCGAGGAGGCGCGCAGGCAGGCCGAAGAGGCCGCCGCCCGCCGCGCCGCCGAGGACGCCGCCGCCGTCGCCAAGCTCGAGGAGGAGGCGGCGCAGCGCAGGCGCGACGAAGAGGCGAAGGCCGCCGCGAAGGCCGCCGAGGACGCCGCCGCGAAGAAGGCCGCTGACGCCGCCGCCGCCAAGAAGGCCGCTGACGAGGCCGTCGCGAGGAAGGCCGCCGAGGACGCCGCCGCCAAGAAGGCCGCTGACGCCGCCGCCAAGAAGGCCGACGACGAGGCCGCGGAGCGGCGCGCAGTGACGAAGGCTCCAGCCCCCGACCTCGAGCGCGCCGAGCCGCCGAAGAGCAGCCCGCTGCCGATGATCATCGGCGTCGTCATCGTCGTCGCGATCATCGCGGCGGCGCTGCTGTTCATGGGCAAGAAGTAAGCTCGACGCGGCGCCTCGGCTGCCGGTACTCTCGCTCGGATGAAGCGACTCACACTCGTGATCCTCACCGGGCTCGCGCTCGCGGGCTGCAAGAAGGAGAGCGCGCCCGAGCAGCCCGCCGCCCCCGCCACCACCACCATCACGGTGAACGGCGCGCAGGTCGCCGTGCGCGAGGAGGAGGGGCTCACCCGGTACAGCGACGAGGGCCCCGAGAGCGGCACCGTCTACGTCTCCGGCGACGCCGTCATCCGCAAGGGCGCCGACATGGCGAGCGCGACGATCGGGCGCGTCGGCCGCGGCACCGGCGTGAACAAGAAGGCGCGCCGCGGGCCGTTCTACCTCGTCGATTACCCGGTCGCGAGCGGCGGCATGAAGCCCGGGTGGATCCTGCAGTCGGACGTGTCGGGGCAGGCCCCGCAGGTCGTGACGACGACCGTGCCCACCGTCACCACGACCACGCCGCCCGTCGGCCAGCGCCCTCCGAAGATCAAGGCGCGCTGAGCGAGGCGAGGGCGTCGGCATAGAGGCGCCCGCGCGGATCGCGCGCGTCGGGCGCGACCTCGAGCAGCGGCACGAGCGCGAACGCCCGCTCCGCGAGCCGCGGGTGCGGCACCGTCAGCCCAGGCTCGTCGATCGCGACGTCGCGCGCCCAGAGCCGGTCGAGGTCGAGCGGGCGCGGGCCCCATCGCTCGCGCCGCACGCGCCCCAGCGTCGCCGCGA
>JADLFU010000105.1 GCA_020849655.1 Polyangiaceae bacterium
CGTCCACGTCCACCCCTCACAGGCCAAAAGTCACGTGAATTTGGGTCCACCAACGCTGGCACGCCCGTCGCAAACACCGGCGGCACGATGCTCGCGACGACCTTCGCCTCCTCGCTCCACGGCCGCGGCGGGCTGGATCTCGGGGCGCTGATGATCGACGGCGTCCATATCGCCGACCACGTGATGCTCGTGGCGCTGTGGCGCCAGGCGCGGGGCGTGGGGGGTCGCGCCGCGGCGGCAAGCCGGGTGCCGCGGGCGCTTGACAGGCTCGGCGCTCGCCCCGTAGCGTACCTGTCGCGGAGTGGCCGCATCACGAGAGGAGTATTCAATGTCACGCCTCGCCTCGCCTCGCCTCGCCTCGCCTCGCCTCGCCTCGCCTCGCCTCGCCTCGTTTCGTCTCGCTGCTCTCATCTGCGGTGATCGTCGTGGCGTCGGGCGCGACCGCCTGTAGCTCCGGCCATCCCACGAACGCCGATGTCGCCACCGCCCGCAGGCAGGAGGCGATCTGGAACGGCTTCGACGACGTCGACACCCCGGCCGCCAACGCCGTGGTACGGCTCCAGGGCGGAGGGCGGGTGTGCACCGGCACCCTGGTCTCCCCGACGCTCGTCTTGACAGCAAATCATTGCGCGCTGGGATCCACTTGCGGCAACATTTCCGGCGCCGCGGCCGTCGGCGCTTCCGTGAGCGTGGGCTCCTCAGTCGATGCCCCCGCAGCCATCCAGGCCGACGCTGCGGCGCCTGGGGTGACCGCGGCTCGCATCAGGAGAATTTCGTCTCTGCTCGGCGCCCCCACGGACTGCGCAGAGGACGGCGATAGCGATTTGGTACTAGTCGAGACCTTCCCGCCCATCGTGAACGAAGCGTTGCCCTCCCGACCATCGCTCGCGCCCATCCCGGGGGGAAGCAAATCACTCAAGACAGTCGGTTGGGGCCGCACCGAATCAGGCGCGAATGCGTCGGTGCGCCAGACGGGTGGCCCCTTCGTCCTCGCGGCCGGAGTCGACTACGAGCCGGTCGACACAGGCGAGATTCGCCTGCTGTTGACTAACGGTGATCTGTACGGCGGCAACGACGGAGGCGACTCGGGGGGCCCGCTCCTCCTCCGCCGACCAACCGGCGAGTGGGACCAGGTGGGCGTGTACTCCGGAAGGGCTTCCAAGACCACGACGCCGACCACCGTGAATCGTTTCACGAACCTCACCAACGACGGCAACGACGGCTGGCTGGCAACCGTCGCAGCCGATCCGCTGCGCCCTGGCAAGTGGCGGGGCGAGGGCGACTACGCCGGCCCGTGCGACACGACGCTCGACCCCGACTGCGACCGCTTCTACGACGCGCCGATCTGCACCGTGACGAACGGCAAGGAGACCTGCAAGCTCGACGACAATTGCCCTGGGGTCTACAACCCGGCGCAGCTCGCGAGCCCGGACGTCGACGGCGATGGCCAGGCAGACGGAGGCCCGAACGCCGACGCCGACCGCGACGGGGTCCCCGACTACTGCGACACCCACCCGCTCTGCAGCTACCTGCTCGACGCGAAAGGCTACGACACTGACGGGGACGGCCTGTGCGGCGAGTTCGACGCGCTCTGCCCCCACGATCCGCTGAACGACGCGGACGGCGACGGCGTCTGCGACGGCGGCGGCAAGGACAACTGCCCTGGGATCGCGAACGATCAGGCGAATTGCAACGAAGAGGCCGAGGCGGCCACGAAGTCCACCGTGCTCGGCGACGCGTGCGACCCTGTGCCGTGCCCAGGTTTCGTGGCGAACACGATCTCGACGAAGGAGTGCGCCGACGGCGGCTGCACCACTGTGACCACCCTGCCGGTCGACGCGCCGAACCTGACCGTGAAGGCGCAGGGTTCACGCAGCGTGACCGGCGCGGGCAGCGAGGTGGGGGTGCTCGCCGCGACCGATCACCGGTACTGCATCGAGGGCGAGTACCCGGACCCGATGGGCATTCCCGTCCCCACCAGGTGCTTCGATCAGGACGCGGTGAGCGACGCGTTCCTCGTCACCCCACTCACCATGGAGAACGCCGCGTCGCGCTTTCATCGGGTGCACGTCGACCAGGTGTCGAGCGCCTCCTCGCAGACCGCTCCCATCGTGTACCACTCCAGCCAACCAGAGGTCGGCGCCTGGTGGCGGTACGATCTCGATTTCCCCGCGTGGGCGACGTCGAGCTGGGGCGCGGGGTGGGTGAAGGATCCGACGCAGACCCCCTTCGTCCCGACGGACCAGACGGGCCGGTACTGGATGCACGCCGACACCCCCGTAGGCCAGTCGCAGCAGGTGGGAGGCAACGGGCTGCACACGAAGCTCAATGGCGATCCGGGCGTCAGCCTCGCGAACCACTACCGCGCGGTCTACCCCGTCACCCAGACCACGTACTGGATCCCGCTGCCGTCGACCGCGTGCCCGCCGCCCTTTGGTTGCTTTCAGCCGTTCGACACGTGCATCGGCGGCGAGTGCCTCGAAGCGCCCTGCCTCGGCGGTGGCTGCGAGCAGGTCTGCCTCTCGTGCGCGTTCGGGGAGTTGCCCGCGCTCGACCGCTACGAGTCGCGCGTGCTCGGCGCCGTCGAGGGCGGTGAGATCGGGCTGCTGACGAGGGCGGGCGGGTTCGTGCACCTCGGGCCAGGATCACTGTCGGCCGGCGCCCGGGCGCTCTTGGCGAACCCGGCGCGCGGCGTGCTGCGCGCGGTCGAGCCCAACCGGAACGTCGGCCGCGGGCTGGAGCTCCCGCAAGCGCTCGTGCTCGACGCGTCGAGCTTCGAGGTCGTCGAGAGCCTGACGGTGCGCGGCCCGTCGATGTTCACGGGCCGGGAGGTCGTCGCGGCAGACGATGAACACCGCGGAGGTGAGTCGGGCGGCGACGCCCGCGCCCTCCCGCTGGTGGCGGGCGTGGCGACGCCGCGAACGCGTCCGCAGGTGCTCTACTCCTCGGCGGTCGGCCTCGCCTTCACGCTGGGCGGTCGGGACGCCGCCGGCAAGCCGCTGCACGACCTCTGGACGTACGCGCTCGACGCGCCCGCCGAGGGCTGGACGCAGCTGCAGGTCAAGGGCGTGAGTCTTGGCGACGTCGTCGCGGCGACCTACGCCTACGCAGACGCGCGGCTGTGGGTGCTCGACGAGGTCAAGGGCCCCTGGGGCGTCAAGATCGCTCGACTGTTGAAAGTCAACCCGTTCACGGGTGACGCCACCGTCCTCGGCGCGTGGCCGCGGCTCGGGGCCTTCGACCGCCACTGGCTGGGCGTCGACCGAGACGGATCAGTGTTGCTCACTGCCTCCAGCCGCCGCCGCGGGGGCTCGCACCTCATCGTCAGGCTGGCGACGCGCGGCGACGTCCGGGTGACCGGAATCGCGGGCGGTCGCGGGGCGCTGGCGGCCGCGCCCATCGTCGACCGCTCTGGCGTGACGCTCCTCGGGCCCGCGCGTCCGGGGAGCGGCGCCGCCTACGATGTGCGGCGCACCCCATCGCTGTCGATGCGCGTAGGAGCGTGGGCA
>JADLFU010000106.1 GCA_020849655.1 Polyangiaceae bacterium
GCAATCCTGCTGCTGCGCGCCGCCGTCATGTCGGGCGACTTCGACGACTACTGGAAGTTCCACGCGGCTCAGGTGTACGCGCGCACCCACGGCGAGACGTCCAGGGGCAGGGTGCCGAACACCCGCCCCGCGCTGAAAGTGGTAAAATGAGGGGGTTTCGGTCCGTCACAGAAGAGCGGCTCCCATGGAACAAGGCGATCTGCGCATGCTTCTCGGTGCAGAACCCGTGCGCCATCTCGGAGATCAGCCTCGCCTTGTTGTTGAGGCACGGTGGCGGCCCACTCGTCCAGGAACCGATCGGCCAGCGTGGGGTCATGTGGGACCAGCAGTGACGCAGCGGCTCCTTCAGCAGGTACGCCTCCACCGTGGCGATGTTGATCTTCAGCAGGTCCCCAGCCTGGAAGACTGTCGCTCGTCCAGGTTCTCGCGGTTCTTGAGCAGCAGGTAGCGCGCGTCGGCCAGGACCGGGGCCTCTCCGCTCGCCTTCCGCTCGCACGGCGCCCCCCGAGGCCGCGCACGCGTCGACCTGAGCAGGTCCGTCAGGTGAGGAGCGGCACGGCGGCCGAGGCGCGCGCCCAGCCGAGGGCGCCCGCGAGGGCGTCCTTCCCGCCGCGCTCCACGATCTCCCCGTGGGCCATCACCACCCTGTCGAAGTGGGCATCGAGGAGCGCGTCGAACGAGCGCGCCAACGCCGCGCGGTCCTTCACCATGAAGCGGACCGCGCGGCTCTGCGCGAACCGCCCGCGCGCGCCGACGAGCGTCAGGATGAGCGGCGTCAGGAAGCCTCGCGTTGCACGGAGGTTGAACACGAGGTCCGTCACGACGAGCGTGCGGGAGGGCGCGTGGAGGATCGCCACCTCGCTCATCGCGGGCGCCCCGTGGATGGCGAAGGACGTCACCTCCGACCCGAGCGGCGTGGACGCGAGCGGGACCGACGCGAGCGGCTCACGCAGCTTGTCCGCGACGCCGTCCGCGAGCGCGAGCTTCGCCTCGGGGAAGCGCGCGGCCGCCGCGGCGACGTGCATGTGATGCATCCGGTTCGGCGCGACGACCCAGGCGACCTTGCCCAGCGACTCGATCGCGGCCACGTCCGCGTCCGCGAGGGGCAGCGGCGACACGAGCGCGACCGCGCCGGCGCCGCACGAGAGCGCCGTGGCGCGCGCCGGCATCCAGAAGCCGGCGCCGAGGCGGAGGTCCCCAGTCGTCGCGAGGAGGCCTTCGGCGATCTCATGCATGGCACGACATCGTAAACCAAGGTTGACCATGTGGTCAACCATGAGTGACCAAATCGGACGGCGGCACGCGGAGCCGTTGACCGCGCGGTTCGCGCGCCTCACGCTGCTCCCCCATGCCGCCTGCGAAGCCCGCGCCGAAGAAGGCTCCACGTCAGGACGGGCGGGCGCGCTCGGCGCCGCCGCGCGGGGAGCGCGTGAGCGCCCGGCGGCACGAGCCGCCGAGAGGGCACGCGCCGCCGATCGGTCCTCACGAGCTCGAGGCGAAGAAGCGTGGGAGCCTCGCGCAGCTACTCTTCCGCTGCGCGCGCCGCCTCAACGAGCGCACGCTCGAGGGGCTGCGGAGCCGCGTCGGCTTCGCCATCCGGCCCGCGCACACCGACCTCTTTCCGCACATCGACCTGGAGGGGACGCCGCAGACGCTGCTCGCAGAGCGGCTGGGCATCTCGAAGCAGGCCGTCCACAAGCGCGTCACCGAGCTCCGCGACGCGGGCCTCCTCGAGGTGGAGCCCGACCCCGCGGACGGCCGCACGACGCGCGTCCGGTTCTCGAGCAAGCGCGGGCGCACGCTGATGGACGGCCTCGCGGTCCTCGTCGAGCTCGACCGGGAGCTCGCGCGGACGCTCGGGGAGGCCCGAGCGCGCGCCCTCCATGACACCCTGAAGGACCTCGACGACTGGCTCGGGCGCGCGTGACCGTCAGCGGACGATCGGGTCGATGCGCTCGATGCCCTTGCGGGAGACGACTGGTCGCTGCGAAGGTGAAGAGGGCCACCATCTCCCTCGCGGCTCTGCCGCACGTAGCCGATGTCGTCCAGGGTCACCGCGTCGCATCCAGCAGCGGCTCCGCGGCGAGCCGCGCCTCCACGGCCGGCCAGCGCTCGGCGAACGCGTCCGCCCGCGTCCGCCAGTCGCGTACCCCGGCCAGCTCCGACGGCAGCAAGCCGCCCTTCACGTACTTCCTCGTCGTCTTCCGATCCATGCCGGCCCGCGTCGCCGCGAGCCCGACACGGCCGTGCTTCGTCATCTCTTCCATAGCTTCCTCACCTGTCCGTCCGCCGTCTTCACCGACCCAGCTTCCGCTCGCGCGGGCGCCGGGCGAAGCCCGGCGGCGGGCTCTGAAATTGGGGCGATGTAGTTGTCGTCCTTGGGGAGGTGTAGTGTCGTTCAGCATGAATGTGCACAGCGGCCCCAGGATCGAGGCGTTTTCACGTTGTCCACACGCCGCTGCACGCGTCCTGGGTGAACCAGATCGCGACCGCGATCGAGGATGCGGTCGACGATCTCCTCGGCGAGATCGCCGTGGAGGAGGGCACCCCAAGTGGGCTTCGTGTGGTTGTTCGTGGTGAAGACCATCGCGCGGCGGCGGACGTGGCGCCCGTTGACGACGTGGTAGAGGACGCTCGTGGCGTCGTCGCCGCAGGTGAGCGTGCCGACCTTCGTCGACGACGTGGACGAAAGAGGCCCTCGCGCGGCCTCGCGGTCAAGCGAGCGGCGGCCTCGGCGACGCGAGAGACGCGCCTCGTGGGCGGACGAGCGCAGGACGAGCGGATCCGCGCGGGCCTCGCGCCGCGGGCGAATGCCAGGGCATCGACGGCCGCGCGACCCCCCCTGACGACGAGCTATCCTTCTCTCCATGAGGCACTGCTTCTCGACGATCCTCGGCGTGGCCTCCTGCGCGCCAGGGCTGCAAGTGACCACGCCCGAGCCGGTCGCGCCGAACGAGGTGAACGGAGGGTTCATCGCGCCGGGCTGGTCTCGCTCCCGCAGCACCACCAGCGAGGGCTCCGCGCCGTTCGCCGCGCGGCGCATGAAGAAGGACGCCGAGGGGGCGCTCGGCGGCGTGTTCGCGCGCCTGGGTCTCGGGCGCGGCGTGGACACCGGGGTCACGTTCACCGCCGACGGCGCGGCGCTCGACGTCAAGGTGCGCCTGGCGCAGCGCTCGACCGGCAGCGGCGCGGCCGCGATCGCGCTCGATCCCGTGGTCGAATCCCTCGGGATGGTCCCCGCGACCGCGGCCGCGTTGCCAGTGATGGTGGGCGACAGGTGGGGCAGGTTCGGCGTGGTCGCGTCAGCCGGCCCTGGGTACTCGCGACGCCGCGACCCGGGGGACGACGACACTGTGCACGATCCACAGGGGCCGTTCCTCCGCGCGTCGCTGGCGGTGAGGGTCCGACTCTCCACGCACTTCGCGCTGCAGCCCGAGTACCAGCGGCGCGACTGGCTCCGCGGCGGCACCTACACGCAGGGCGCGGGCGTCGGCTTCGTCTGGGGGGCGCTGCCATGACGCGGGCCTCGACCCTCGCCTCCGTGCTCGGCGCGGCGCTCACGCTGTCGACCTCGTGCACCTCGACGGTCCAGCGCGACTACATCCACTGTGAGCCGGCGCAGAGGCCCAACTGCGCGAACCAACCTCGGCCAGCTCTGGGCCTCTGCCACGAGCCGGTGTCCGTCGAGGGGCCGATGCCGCACGGCGGCCAGTGTTGCTTCCTGGTGACCGTCGAGGAGACGGATCGCGTGCCATCGCAGGGCGCGACCTGCGCGAGCGGTGACTGAGCCAGGCTAGCGCGACTTGACTCGGCGCTCAGGTGGCGACCGTCGAGGCACACGAGGTCGAGCGCGACTGGATTCGTCGTGAGCCGGCGCTCCGCTTCGAGTGGGGCTTCCCGTTCAGGCCGCTGCCGTACGAGGAGAGCTACACGTTCGAGCTCACCATCGGCAACTTCTTCTGAGCGCTGACGATCAGAAGGGACACGCGAACGTGCCGGGCTGACACGAGCCGTGCGTGTCGCTGGTGCAGGAGTAGAACGTCTTCGCGCAGTCGCCGCCAGGGCACGTGCACGGCGCCCCGCAGCCCTTGCCCTGACAGGCGCACGCCGACTCGGCGTCGAGGCATTGCTGCAGCGAAGGGTAAAGCTTGTTGCAATCTGGGCCTACGCACGAGCAGCCCCCGATCCCCACGCACCGGGCGCCGTCCCACGCAAACCCGAAGAACGCGTCACAGAGTCCATCTCCGTCCGCCTTCATCGCGTCACAGTTCGCCACGTCGCAGACGGGGCTACCGGGCGAGCACAGACCGGCGCCGTTGCACATACCCTTCGTCGGCGCGCAGCCAGGCGCGTCACAGTCTACGACGCATGGGGTGCCGCACGACGCGCCGAAGCAGGGGTTCTTCTGCGCGGTGCACACAGGGAACGCCGGGCCGCACTCGCCGGTCGGGCCGCAGTACTCGACGACCGGCGGGCAGGGGCCACCCGGCACGCAGTTGGAGCATGTGTCGCCGCACAGCTTGCCCGCGCAGGGCGGCTGCGAGACGCACGACGCGTGGACCTTCATGCAGTGCTCGTGGGTCTTGTAGAGCGAGCCGCAGTCGGCGCCGACGCAGTCGCACCCCGTGACCTTCTCGCAGGTCGCGCCGCTCCAGGCAAACCCGAGGGAGCCGAAGCAAGTCCCCCCACCCGCCGCATCCTGGGCCGCGCACGGCGCCGGCTTGCAGCCTTCACCCGACGAGAAGACGCACGCGCCGCCGACGCACTCGACCGACGGGCAACTGAACGAGCCGTCGGGACACGGTTGGCAGGCCCCGCCAGGCTGCGGGCAGTCGGCGGCGGTCTTGCACTGTGGGCCGACCTGGCAAGTTGGCTGAGACGTCGTGCAGACGCCCGATGCGCACTTCGCGACAGGGCACGCCTTCGAGCCGTCGGGGCAGGTCGCGCAGGGTCCCACAGGACACTGAAAATCCGACGTGCATGGACTGGGCGATCCGCTGGCGCCGGCCTTTCCCGAGCCAGCGGAGCCAGCCGTGCCCGTGCCCGCGGTGCCAGAGCCCGCGGTGCCGGAGCCCGCGGTGCCGGAGCCCGCGGTGCCGGAGCCCGAGCCTCCCACACCTCCCGCGCCCGCCGCGGGCAAGTCATCGACAGTCGCGCCTCCGCAAGCGGCGAGCGGGGCGACCGAGAGCAGCAAGGCGGGGAGCGCACGGCGGAGTGTCATGGTGCGAAGCGTACCAGCAAGCTCGGCGCCACGCAGGTTCTCGGGCGGCGCCTGCCGTGGACGAGTGGCACATGGCACACCGGCGACCGGCGGGATCACGGGCGGCCGACGTGACACGACGGAACTCCCGACGCCTGAGCATGGATTTCGGGAGCCCAAGGAGCAAGCGTCGGAGTCCGAAGCGGAATTCGAGCCGAATTGGGCTGAAATCCGCGCGCAGGCGTGGCCGTGCCACGTCGAGCACGGTTTCAGCCAAGACGGCCGAAGGACGCTAGGAATCCGGCGCTCGCGACGAAGGGCTCCCGAAACCCATGCTGAGACCCCGACGATCCTCGCCTGGCATGCCCGATGCTCCGCACCGCCATGCGCGCCCCCGCTGCCTTCGCGCCGTCCGTCCCGCTCGCCGCCGGCCGCACCCTTGCCCACGGACGCGCGGCACGGCCCGACCGCCCCGCCGTCGGCGTCAACCGTCGCAGAAGACGACGCGCTCGTCCTGCGGGAGGGAGGCGATGAAGCGGCCGGGCGATCGGCTCGTCCCGACTCCCGGGAGGAAGGACTTGGCGGCGCACTTGGTGAACAGCGACCCTCGCCACGTCTTGCCGTCACACGAGAGCACGAGATCGCCGTTCGATGAATCGGAGGTCATCGTCAGCGTCGTGGTGCCGCTCGCGAACGTCGCCGGCGTCCCGGAGCTGCCAGGCCCGCGGTACGAGAAGCACAGCTCGGAGCCGCGCCGCACGGCGAAGTCCAGCGTGGAGGACTGCGCGTCGCGCGGCGAAGCCCCGAAAGTCACCGCGAGCGCGCCGTCCGACGACGAGCAGGCCAGCCCGTCGGCAGAGAGCGCGCCGGGCTGCGTGAACGAGTCGGCCACGCAGACCTCCGCGTCGGCGACGATGCGCAGGAAGCAGTTCGAGGTGTTCGAGGTGTCCTCCACGAACTCGCACAGCCTGAGTGAGGGGCCGGTGCCGCCGCCGCTGTCGCCGCCGTCGCCGCAGGCCCCGAGCAGAGAGAGGAGAGTGCACGACAGGATGGCCGCGGCGCGGGGTCGGATCATCCGCCCCGCATACCACCGCGTCCCCGCGGAGTCCTCGCCTCGCAGGCGCGCGTGGCCTGGCGTCGCGGCGACGGCCGCGCTGTCCGTCTTCGCTCGGTGTCGCGTCAACTCAATGGCAAGTCCCGATGCTCGGCCCGATGGTCCGATCCCGCGGCGCGACGTCGCCCGCGAACGTGATGCACCCGTCCGTGTGTGCGCTGGACAAACCAAACATTCCTGCCGTGACCAGCTCTCGCTCCATTCCGAACGTGAAGCACTGGCGCGCGCCCGCGGGCAGCCCTGGCGCTGGAGGCAGGCGGTAGCGGGATCCTCCAGCAGGGAATCGGCTCCCCTTCGATGCCGAGGCGCGGCTGCAGCGCTTGCTGCCGCTCGAGACGTCCTCGCAAGAACGACTGCGCCTGCGCAGGCGATACGGACGCGCGCGTGGCGGGGCGGCGGCGGGGCGTCGACACGTCTCGCTGCGCGAGCACCTCGGGGCCACCGGGGCCTGTCACGACCATCGCGCCATCGGCGCGTCGTACCGCGGACGGGCGCGGACGTCGCAGCGACAGCGTCCCCGTGCCCGTCTCCTCTGGCCGCGGCGTGATCTCGGCTACGCTGCGACGATGACCGCCCCTCCTCGCAACGCCTCGCCACGGTGCTCTTCGCGCCCCTCCTCGCCCTCTCCGTCGCCGCGTTGGCGTGCGGGGGAGACAGTGACGGCGACGGGGCAGGCGCCGCTGGCAGCCCGGGCGCGAGCAACCAGGCGGGCGCCGGCGGGTTCGGCAAGCCCACGTGCAACAGCAGCTCGTCGGAGGGAGACGGGTGCGCCGCGGAGGTCGCGGGGTGCGCGCTCGACGGCACGTGGGACATCGCGACCACGACGCCTTGCCAGCCGCCGATCGCCAGCGCGAGCCCGCCGACCCAGGTGACGTTCGCGACGGCGGGCGGAACTACGTGCGCGACGACCGCGGCGAGCGGCGTGAAGCTCGAGATCGGCGCGGGGTGCGCCGCGAAGCTCACGTGGTCGGACAGGTCGGCGTCGTCGATGGGGAGCCAGTGCTTCTCGTGCTCCACGTACCGCGAGCTGACGCTGACGGTCGCGAGCGACGGCACGGCGACCGGAACGTGGGACTGGCGCCAGCTCGGCGAGTGCGGCGGCACGTGCGCGAGCTCGCTGACGCTGACGAAGAAGTAGGGTCACCGCGAGAATCTGTGGGTGAGCCACTCCGGCTCCCGGAGGTTGCCGAGCCACGGCGAAGAGCGGGCGGCGGGGATGATGCGTGGCTCACCGCGCTCTCGCGGCAAGAGCGCGCCGCGGGCTCGCGCCGAGAGGCCGCGCTCCGGCGGCTCCGCAAGGACGAGGTCCTGTCGCGGGGTCTCCGAGCAGGTCGTCTCGCCGGGGCACGCTGTCGACGCGCTCGCGATGCGCGCACCGGCGAGCGGTTGCTGCGTGCCCCCGCGAGCGCGGCGCGAGGCGACTGACGAGCGCGCGGCACCGTCTCAGGTGCGGCGACGGCGGCGGGACGTGTGCCGACTTGTGCCAGAAGCCACGGGCCTCTCGTGCAGGAATTCCGGAACTCCTGCCTGGTGTCGATGGAACGGCTGTTGAAAAGCGTCGAGCATGCCTCACTCCCAGCTCCGGCACGTTCGCCGCTCTCTCCTCGCGCTCGCGCTGTTCGCCGTCCCGATATCGGGGGCTTGCTCTGCGTCCGACTCGGGCTCGGACGCCGCGGGCTCCGCTCTCGACTCGGACGCCGGGGGCTCGGGCGACCCTCCGGGGTCGGAGTTCGCGTCGCTCTCGGCGCCGCTCGCGCCTCCGGCGCTCTGCCAGGGCGCGTCCAGGCGCGGGACCGACGACGCGAAGGGCGGCATGGGTGGTGCCTCCGTCGGAACCGGCGCCGGCGGCTCGAGCGGCTCGAGCGGCTCGAGCGGCGGTGTGAACTGGGGAGGTGGCAAGGGCGGCGCGTCAGCCGGCGGGCCCGGCGGTCCTGGCGGCGCGGGGGGCTCGGGAGGAGCGTCCGCGGGAGCCGGGGGGACGCCAGACCCTGGATGCGGAGGCGCGGCCGGCGGGGCTGGCTACGCGGGCGCCGCGCCTTCGATGGGCTGCGCGGGCAGCGGCGGTTCGAGCGGCGCCGCGGGAGGCGCGGGAGGCGCGGGAGGCGCGGGAGGCGCCGGCGCGGCAGGCGAAGCGGGCTCGCCGTCGACGCCGCCTCCGCCGCCTCCACCCGACGGAACCCCGCAAGCGTGCCGTCAGCTCGACCTGACGCAACCTTACACTCTCTACATGTCGCCGGACGACTCGAACTCGATGGCGTCGCCCGCGATCGTGCGCTCGTTGCTGCGCGCGCACAAGTCGGTGCCGCGCTCGATGGTGCGGACGCACGAGTTCTTGAACTACTACCGCGTGCCGCTCCCGACGCCGCGCGCGGGCAGGCTCGGCCTGACGGCGCAGCTCGGCAGCTGCGATCTGTCGGCCGACCTCGCGTTTCAGATCGGCGTGCGCGCGCCGGCACAGCCCACGCGCGAGCCGATGCACGTCGTGCTCGTGCTCGACACCTCCGGGTCGATGGGCGGTCAGCCCATCGCGAGGGCGCGCGCCGCGGTCCGCGCGATCGCGAAGGCGCTGCGGGCGGGCGACAAGGTGAGCGCCGTCACGTGGAGCACGACGCAGACCGCGCTGCTGTCCGGTCACGACGTGAGCGGCCCGAACGATCCCTCGCTGCTGACGCTCGCCTCCGGGCTCTCGGCGAGCGGCGGCACCGATCTGTCGGCAGGGCTCCACGCGGGCTACGCACAGGCGGCAGCGCACAGGGCGCCGGGCGTGCAGACACGCGTCGTGTTGATCAGCGACGGGGAAGCGAACGTCGGCGTCACCGACGAGGCGACGATCGGCAAGAACGCGGACGACGCCGAAGGCGCGGGCTCCTACCTCGTGGGAGTCGGCGTCGGCGCGGGCATCAACGACACGCTGATGGACGTGGTGACGGACGCGGGGCGGGGCGCGTACGTCTACCTCGACACCGAGGAGGAGGCCGAGCGCATGCTCGTCACGCGCTTCGACGAGACGATGCGCGTGTTCGCGCGCGACGTGCAGATCGCGGTCACGCTCCCGCCCTACTTCGGCATCGCCAAGTTCAGCGGTGAGCTCTTCTCGACGGACCAGGCGAAGGTGCGCCCGCAGCACCTCGCGCCCGACGACGCGATGGTCCTCTATCAGCTGCTCACCCCCTGCGACGCGTCCCTCGTGAACGCGAACGATCGCGTGAGGGTCGACGTCACCTGGAAGGACGTCGAGACGAACGCCCCGCAGAAGCTGACCCGCGACGCGACGCTCGGTGAGCTCGCCGCCGCGCCCGCTGACCTGACGAAGGCCGCGGCGATCGTCGCGTACGCCGCCGCGGCGCGCTCGATCGCGGAGGGCACCGTCGACGAGCGCGCCGCGTTGAAGGCGACCGCGCTCGACGCGGTGGTGGCGGCCGATCCGAGCGGCGTCGATCCCGAGCTGGTCGAGATCCGCGAGCTCGTCGGGCTGATCCCGTGAGAGGGTCGCCCGCCTGAACGGGAGAGCGCACGCGCGCTCGGGCGTTCGTCGCCCCTCGACCAGAGGCCGAGCACGTGCCAGCGAATCGGCGAACGTGCTCGGCCCGCGGCGCTCCGCAGCGCACCGAAGCCGTCTCGGTCGACGTTGGCACGGAGCCTCTGGACCGACGACAGCCGCAGGAGAGCGTCGAACAGCGCCCCGACGGGCTCGTCCGCATCCCGCTGAAGCGCGCCTTGACGACGGCATCGTCGCCGTCGACATGGACCCGCTCTCGCTCGTCGCGCGCCTCGCCGCCGGCGTGCCGCCACCGAGGTTCCACACAGTCAAGTACGCCGGCCTGCTCGCGTTCGCGCACAGGTGGCGCGTTCGCATCGCGCCAGACAAGCGGCTGGAGGTTCCGGAAATTCTGACACCTTCTTTCCGGAAAGTCTGAGCACCTCGTCGCTCCGCGCATCCTCGCCGACGGCCTCGTCCGCGGGCAAGTGCTTCGAGCGGACCGACGCAGGAGCTGTTCCGGCGTGGCCGGACACGCGCAGAGGTGCGTGGAGGATCTCGGCGTCATTCTGATTTCTCCTTTCGGGAGCGCTCAGATTTTCCGGAACGGGAGCGCTCAGATTTTCCGGAACCACCACTCTCGCCCCGTCGTCGACGTCCGTGACCGCGACCTCGCGCTGCACGCGCCGCACCGTGGCGGGCGACACGCCCGCGAGATCCGCCACGCACCTCTGCGCGTGTCCGGCCTCGAGAAGCACCTGAACCTTGTGGCGTACGAGCAGGGGCAGCCTCTCGCTCCCCTGCTCCACGCGCAGATCTCCGACCATCGGCGTCATTCTGATTTCTCCTTTCGGGAGTGCTCAGATTTTCCGGAACGGGAGCGCTCAGATTTTCCGGAACCACCAATCGAGGACGGTGCGCGCGTCAGGGAGGGATCGGACAAGGCTGACGATCCCCGGGACGAGGACGCGCTTCGAGCCGATGTACTTGATCACCCCGTCATGTACCCGACGCGACGCTCCCCCGGCAAGGTCCGGTGGATGCGCTGAGGCTGACGCTGGACGCTCCCGGGATGCGCTTGGCCAAGGTGAGGTTCTTCTGGTCGTCTCCGCGGACACAAACCTATCCCTCTCACGCACGCTCGACCTCGCGCACCGAAGGGCGCGCGCTGGTCACCCGAGCGCCTGGGAGAGGACGGCGCCGACGGCGGGCGCGAGCACGAGGTGCCCCTGCTCGACGGTGATCAGCGCGGAAGACGCGTCGGGCGCGACGCCGACGTGCGACGCGACGCCCCTCGTCAGCCGGACCACCGTGGTCCCGCGATCCTGGCGATCGAGCGCGTACGCCTCCTGCCCGATCTGCAACAGGAAGATCCTGCGCCGTGGGAACGACAGCGTCGAGCGCGCGCCGTCCTGGTCCACGTGCACGAGCTGGGGATCCGCCTCGTCGCGCCAGAACACGCAGCCCTCGCTCGCGGCGACCCAGGTAGCGCTGGCGAGGGGCGTGAGGAGCCGCGCGGAGCCGTCGCGCTTCGACACGAGGGCGATCCCCGAGGGTTGCTCGATCCTCATCGGGTCGGGCGGGCCGAGCGGCCAGCCGGGCACGACGAGCGCGGCGCCCGCGTCCACGAGCGCGCCCATCCCGGACTGCAGGGACGTGTCGGGCGTGAGCGACGTGATCTCGCCGGACGCCTTGTCGACGCGCCGCACCCCGGCGCTCGTCGTGAAGTACACGTGGTCGGCGTCCTGGGTGACGTCGTGGACGCCGCGCATCCACGGCGCCCGGGCGACCGTCTTGGTCGCGCCGCTCCCGTCGCGAGCGAAGCGCTGCAGCGACGTCGCCGCGCAACAATAGACGTGCGTCGCGTCCACGAGGAGCGTGTGGTGCCCGCGGACGCTGTGCCGCGCGAACGCGCGGCCGCGCTCCCCGTCCGAGCACCAGATCACCCAGAGATCGTCGTCGGGGTTCGCCCCGAGCGACATCGACCCGATCAGGCCGTGCGCGTCGGCGTGGCTCCACGAGATCCGCGCGCCAGTGGCCCAGCGCTTCCCCTGTGCGTCGCGCGTGTGTCGGAGGAGCGCGGGCAGCCAGGACTTGTGGGCGTCCGGGGCCTTCTCGCGCTTCGGGCGCGCTTCGGGCGCGCTCGGTGCACGCTCGCGGGCGGGAGGCTTGCGCGACGGCGGCGTGCGCGGGGCCGCGCCGGGCGCCCAGTCATCGAGGGCGCACCAGTCGAGCGCGCTCTCCGACACGTCGACCTCGTCGGCGATCCGCGCGTCGCGCGTGAGGGGGCCGTCGATCCTACCGTAGGACGCCCAGCCGGCGCGCGCCTCGCCGTACGCGTGGTCGACCCCCGTCACGTACGCGCGACGATCCGCGGGCGAGAAGAGCTCGGCGATCACCGCGTCGTCGCCTTCGTCCGCTGTCTCCCGCGTGAGCGCGACCTTTCGCCCGCGCCAGGCGAGCCGGCGGATCGACGCGAACCCCGCGGCGTCCTCGGTGATCACCACCACCAGCTCGCCGAGCGCCCGGACCAGCTGCACCAGCGTGGCCTCGACGCCTCGCTCCCCGCAACCATGCAGGAAGAACCACCGGAGCAGGCGGGTGGCGCTGCGGTGGGTCTCCACGCGCACCCCGAGCGGGCCCGGGAGCGCGTCGCACGCCGCGACGATCGCGCGGGCTGTGATCGCCGCGGGTGCGGCCAGCATCGCGCGAGTCGTCACACGTGGCTCCTGGAGGGAGGGCGCCTCGACGCGGCGGAGGCTAGCCCTCGATCGGCCGCAGCTTCGCGAAGCCGTGCGCGCGGATCCAGTTGATGTGCATCCCGTCGCAGGTGGCCGTCTTCGCGCAGTCGCGGCAGCGCACGCTCTTCGCGAAGAACCGCGACTCGGCGTAGCGCGCGGCGTAGCGGGTCATGTCGATGCGCCCGTCGCCGCCGAGCATCTCCGCGTCGAGCCGCGAGCCCTGCGGCGAGGCGTCGCGACCCGAGAGGCACGGCGCCACGCCCTCGACGCGAAACCCTCCGCGCAGCGTCGCGAAGAGCGCGGGCAGATCCACGTCCTCTGCCTTCGCCTCGGTCACGCGGCCGTAGGTCGGCTGCACGAGCACGTAGCGCGCGCCCAGCTCGCCCCGCGCCGTCAGCCAGGGCGCCGTGCTCGCGCACAGCCACACCGCGACCTCGATCGGCTCGGGCAGCCGGGAGAGCCGCTCGGCGTCGTCGGCCGTCCTCGCCACCACGCGCCGCACGGCGCCCGCCAGCGGCCCGCTCGTGAGCGCGGCGTCGAGGCCGTCCCAGGTGTCGAGCTCCAGCGACACGCCGTCGTGCTCGGTCACCGCCGCGAGGCGCAGGGCGGCCGCGAGATCCGCCGCGCGGACGTCGAGCCGGCCCGCGCGCGGCAGCACGCCCGGCCGCGGCGCGGGCTCCCGCACCTCGACCACGTCGACGCGCTCGCTCTTGCGGCGGTCGATCACCTCGTCGAGCGTGTCGCAGAGGTTCTGCAGGTAGCACTGCGGACAGCGCTCGGGCTGGCGACAGTCGAGCTTCCTGCCGAGCGTCAGATAGCGGTCGTACTCCTCGCGTCGACCGCGCACCTCGTCGTTGAGTTTATAAGGATCCTGGATGAGGTGCTCGTAGCCCTCGGTGTACTGGGGGGGGAACCGGTTGAGCCACACGTGCACGTCGGGGCGGTTCGACAGATCGAGCGCGCGGCGGATGGCGGCGGCGATCTGCGGATCGTCGAGGTCGTAGAAGAGGTGGTGGCGCGCGTCCGTCCACGCGTTGCCGAACGGGATCACATGCAACAGATCGAACTCGCGCACGCCCCACTCGAGGAACGTCTCCAGCATCTCGGGCAGCACGCGGACGTTCTGCTTGTTGATGACGACGTCGACGTTGACGATGACGCGCCCGGTGGCGAGCGCCGCCTTCAGCCCCTCGACCTCCTCGACGAAGGCGCCCGGCGTGCCGACGAGCGCGTCGTGCAGCTTCGCGGTGTGGCCGTGCAGCGAGAAGGTGATCTCGTCGAGGCCGTGCTCGAGCGCCTTCGAGAGGAACTCCGGGTACGCGAACATCCGCCCGTTGGTGACCGTCTGCACCTTGCGGTACCCGGCCCGCTTGCCGAGGCGCACGTACTCGAGGAACAGCGGGTTCATCGTCGGCTCGCCGCCGGAGAGGATGAGCCGGTCGGCGCCCTTCTTGCGGCCCTCGACGATCTGCACGCGCACCTCGCGGTCGTCGCGCATCGTGCCGTCGTGCGCGTTGGAGTCGAGGCAGAACGTACAGTGGTTGTTGCAGTCGAAGCTGAGGCGCACCCAGTTGCGCTTCTCGTGCGCGGCGTCCTCGTGGGCGTAGAGCTTCTGCTGCTCGTCGGCGCGCGTGGTGTCGGGGGCGGCGATCGGCAGGTGTCGCTTCGCCGTGGGGGCGGCCTGGGTCATGGTGCGGTCCGTTCGTAGTGCAAGAGCCATTGGTTCGACGTCGTGGGGCCGACGTCGTCGCGGCGGAGGAGGGTGAGCGGGAGGTCGCGCGTCTGGGCGTGCGCGCGCGAGGCGTCGTCGTTGCGGCGGTGCTCGAGCCGCCCCGGGCCCTGCTCGGCGCGCGTCGCCTGGCGCCGATCGCGCAACAGGCCGAACGCGACGTTGTCGACGAGCGTCAGCGTCCCGCCCGGGCGCAGGGCGGCCGCGAGCCGCTCGAGGACGAGGCGCGGGGACACGAGGTGGTTGTAGCTCCGTAGCACGAGCGCGTGATCGAGCGACGCGGGCGCGACGTCGAGCGCCTCGATCTCGGCCGCGACGAACCGCGCCCAGGGGTGCAGGCGCGCGAGGCGCTCGACCAGCGCGGCGTCGGGATCGACGGCGGTGTAGCGCACGCGCTCGTGCGGGACGGACGCGAGGTAGCGCCCCTCGCCCGCGCCGACGTCGAGCACGTCGCCCGAGAGGCCGCGCAGGAGGGCGTGCACGGCCTCGTCGTCCCGCGTGAACACGTCGATCGGGAGCGGCCGGTAGCAGCCGGTGCACACCGGGCGCGCCTCGCACGCGCGGCACTCGTCGAGCAACGCGAGCTTGCGCAGATCGGTCGAGAAATCGTCGGGCGCGAGCTTCCTCGAGACGTCGAGGTACACCTGCCCCTGCTCCTCCTTCGCGCGCAACAGCTCGACGTCGGCGAAATCGCGCGTCTCCGTCTCGTAGAGGCGCATGCGGTCGCGCAGCCGCAGGAACAGCGAGCGCCCGCGATCGTAGCTCGTCGTGCCGTCGGCCTTCACGGGGCACGGCGCGCCGGGCGGGCGGGCGACGTCGCGCGTGGGGACGAGGTTCCACGAGTTGCTGCGCGTGCCCTCGACGCGCGGCGAGAGCAGCGCGGCGTCGCCGGGGTACGCGTCGAGGTACCCGCGAAACAGGCCGGGGCACGGGCCGCGCAGCGCACAACCCTCACATGCCTCGGGCTGGACCTTGATGACGTCGTCGACGGGGAAGAAATCTGGCTCGCCGACCTCGCTCATCGTCCGGAACGCGTTCGTGCGCAGATCGTCGTAGAGGTGCTCGAGGCCGGGCAGCAGGCAGAGCGGCACGCCGTCGTGCCCGAAGCGGGGCCCCGGCGCGTCGCCTCGCCGCTCGATGCCGTGGCGCAGCGCCGCCGCGATCTCGGCGGCCACGACGTCGACCTTCTCGACGACGTGCTCGAACGTGCGCGCGCCGCCGCCCTTCGGCGCCGTCATCGAGAGCTTCAGCGTGAGCTCGGGGAACGGCAGCATGAGCTCGACGAGGCGAGTCAGGTGCGCCGCGTTCGCGCGGGTGACGACGCAGTTGACGGTGAGCGTCGCGACCTTGCCGTGCAGCTCGCGCACGCCGCCGAGCGACTGCGCGAACGCGTCCGAGCGCACGAGGCTGTTGTGCGTCTTCGCGTCCGGCCCGTGCAACGAGAGGTACACGTACGAGAGGCCGCGCTCGAGCATCGCGCGGGCGAACGCCGGATCGGAGAAGCGCCGGCCGTTCGTGATGAACCCGAGCCCGAGGCCGAGCTTCTTGACGTGGGTCGCCCACTCGACGACCTCGGGGCGGATGGTGGCCTCGCCGCCGGAGAACACGATCATCGTGTGCCCGAGCTGCCTCGCGCGGTCGATCTTCGCGTGGACGCTCGCGGACGTGTCGTCGATGTGCCGGACGTCCTGCGTGTGGCAGAACGTGCAGTGGTCGTTGCACGAATAGCCGACCTTGATGAGCGCCTTCACCCGGCGCTCCGGGACGCGCGACGCGCCGGGGACACGCGCCCAGCCTAGCGCGCGCCGCCGCGCCGCGTCCAGCCCGCGTGGCCTCCCGGCGTCGGCGTCTCGAGCACCTCGCGCACGTGGCGACGCACCGGGGCCCCCGCGGCCGGCGAGGGCGCCCCAGCCGACACCTGGGTCGCGCGGCCTCGCGCCGCCGCGGCCTTGCTCAGAACGGGCAGGCGAACAGCCCCGGCTGACAGGAGCCGTTGAAGTCGGAGGTGCACGTGTACGGCGTCGGCGCGCAGTCCTTGCCCAGGCAGTCACAGGGCGCGCCGCACGCCTTGCCCTGGCACGCGCACGCCGCCCTCGCGTCGACGCAGGCGTCCATCGACTTGTAGAGTTTGTTGCAGTCGGGGCCCTGACAGGAGCAGCCGCCGAGACCCACACACTGCTGGCCGTTCCACGCGTACCCGAAGAAGAGAGCGCAGGGGCCCTGGCCCTCGGCCTTCATCGCGTCGCACTTGGCGCCGCTGCACACTGGATCACCGAGGGTGCAATCGCCCGCCGCGTTGCAGGTGCCGGGCTTCGGCATGCAGCCGGGCGCGTCACACATGTACGTGCAGGACGCCCCGCACTGCGCGCCCGTGCACGAGCCGCTGGGCCCGGAGCAGACCGGGAAGGCGGGCCCGCACGAGCCCGACGCGCTACAGTATTCGATCACCGGCGGGCAGGTGCTCCCCGGCGGGCAGTTGGAGCAGGTGTCTCCGCACGTCTTGCCGGCGCAGGGGCCGCCGGTCGAACACTGAACGTGCGCCTTCTCGCACTTATCGACGCTCGCGTACAGGGCGCCGCAGTCGGCGCCGAGGCACTGGCAGCCAGTGACGTTCTCGCACGCGTCCCCCGTCCACCGCACCCCCAGGAGGCCGAAGCACAGGCCGTCGCCCTTGGCGTCCTGGGCGGCGCACGACACCGCGGGGCAGCCGCCGCCCGCGTCGAACACGCACACGCCCCCCACGCAGTCGACCGTCGGGCAGCTGACCGAGCCGTCGGGGCACTGCTGGCAGGGCGCGTCGAGCTGAGGACAGTCGCTGGCGGTCTTGCACATGGGGCCGACGCTGCAGGTGGGCTGGGAGGTCGTGCAGGTGCCCTGGACGCACTGCGCGGACGGGCAGGCGAGCGAGCCGTCGGGGCAGTGCTGGCAAGGCCCGACCGGACACTGCGCCGACGAGGTGCACTGCCAGGGCGTGCCGCCTGCGCTCCCGGCGACCCCACCGCCCCCGTGACCGGCGACCGGCGCGCCGCCGCTGCCCGCGACAGGCGCGCCGCCGCTGCCCGCGACCGACGCCCCGCCGCTGCCCGCGACCGACGCCCCGCCGTTGCCGGCGACCGACGCCCCGCCATTGCCGGCCACGCCCGATCCGGAGCCGCTCGCTCCACCGGCGCCTCCTGCGGGCAGCTGGTCGACGACGGAGCCGCCGCAGGCGGCGAGGGGCAGCACGAAGGAGAGGCTGAGGAGGGTAGGGCGCAACATGGCGACAGCGTACAGCAAGGACGACGCCAGCGCTGGATCGCTCGCGGGAGCGCGCTCCTTCGCGTGGCACATGGCACAGCCACCCCCCGGCGCGATCAGGGGTGGTGGTGCGCGCGGTGGGCGCGCCCGAGGCGGGTCGTGTCGACGCGCAAGCCGAACACCAGCGTGAACAGCCGCCGGCACGTCGCGTGGTCGATCGCGACGGGCTGGCAGAGCGCGGCGAGGGTGCGCGCCGCGTCGTCGTGGGCGAGCTTCTTCGCCATGTCGAGCGCCTCCAGCCGCTGCCCCGCCGAGTCCTCGTCGAGCGATCCGAGGCGCCGGCAGACCGCCTCGTACTCGTCGAGGTGGCGGCGAAGACTGGCATCAGAGACGGGCGTCCGCGCGAGCGCCTCGCCGCCGCGCAGCCAGACGAGCAACAAGCCATCGGGCGCGACGTCGACGAAGAGCGCGAGGGTCGACGGATCGGCCGCGTCGACGTCCTCGACGAGCGCCTGGATGGCGAGGCGCCGCTCGTCGAGGCGAGCCGCGTCTGCCGCCGCGAGCGCCGGGTGCAGATCGACGCGCCCGATCACGCGCGCACCCCTCGCGGCGTGACGCGGGCCCACACCTCACCTTTCGGCCGGAGCGTGGCGAACCGGTCGGGCTCGATCGGCCGGCCGAGCTCGACGTCGAGGGTCGCGCGCTTCATCCACGTCGCGAGGACGATGGGCCCCTCGAGGAGCGCGAAGTGGTTGCCGATGCACACGCGAGGGCCGACCCCGAAGGGGATCCACGCCGACTTGTGGCGAGCGGCCTCCGCCTCGGGGGTGAACCGCTCGGGATCGAACTCCTCGGGCCTCGCGAACAGCTCCTCCCGGAAGTGCAGCGCGTACGGGCTCGCGAACACGATCGCGCGGGCGGGCAGCGCGACGCCGCCGAGGACGACGGGCTCGAGCGCGCGGCGCGCGATCATCACGAGCGGCGGGTAGAGGCGCAGGGCCTCCTTGAACACGCGGGTCGTGTAGACGAGCGTGGAGGGATCGTGCGCCGCGTCGGGGCGCTCGTCGAACGCGTCGGCCTCGGCCTGCACGCGCGCGCGCGCCTCGGGATGCCGCGCGAGCAGGTAGAGCGCCCACGTCAGCGCGGTCGCCGTCGTCTCGTGGCCGGCGACGAACAGGGTCTTCGCCTCGTCTCGGATCTGCCGGTCGGACATCCCCTCGGCCGCGCCGTCCGGATCGCGCGCGCCGAGCAGCTTCGTCAGCAGATCCCCGCGCGCGAGGCCCTGCGCGCGCCGCGTCTCGATGAACCCTTGCACGTGGCGATCGAGCGACGCTATCGCGCGGCGAAACTCCGGCGCCCGCGCGCCCGGCAACAGCACGGGCTCGCGCAGCCTGGCGGCGCCTCGCTCCCCGAGCGCGCGCAGCCGCGCCGGACCCCGATCGCGCGCCGTCTCCGCCAGCTCCACCAGCATGATCTGCAGCGACAGCCACGGTGACGCGAGCGCGTCGCCGGTGAACCCGAGCGCGACCGTCAGCGCCTCGCCGAGCGCGTCGGCGTCGGCCGCGGTGTCCGTCCCGAAGAGCGTCGAGGCGACCACGCCCATCGTGATGCGCGTCATCTCGCGGGCAAGATCGACCCGGGCGCCGGCGGGGACGCGGTCGAGCGCGCGGTTGGCCTCGAACCGCATCGCGCGCGTGTACTCGTCGAGCCTGTCGGCGTGGAACAGCGGCGCCATCAGCCGCCGCTGCCGCCGCCACAGCTCGCCCTCGCTGGTGAACAGCCCCTCTCCCGCGAGATCGCGCAGCAGGATGCGGATCCCAGGTGATTTCTCGAACGATCGCGCGCGCTCGACGAGCAGCTCGTGGGTCGTCTCGACGCTGTTCGCGACGTACACCTCGCGGTGCAGGAACCTCGCGCGCACGAGCGGGGCGCTCATCCGCGCGAGCGCGCGCATCGTGCCGATGCGGTCCTCGTCGAAGGCGCGCAGGTGACCGAAGCGGTTGGCGCCGGGGGCGAGCGGGAGATCGTGCGGTGCTGCGTGGGGCATCGGCCTCACCGCTCGTATCAGATGCCTCGCCAGCGTTCACGCGCGTCGGGCCCGGAGCGCGCCAAATTCTCGCGCCCGCTTCGCAATCTCTTCGCTTGCGAGCCCGGGAAGAGTGGCCAGAGTCCAGCGAGGAGGCGCGCCGTGCATCCCCAGACTCCCCACAAGCAAAATGACGCCGGGCTGCTGTTCGGCGCCGTGCTCTTCGTGCTCATCGTCGGGCTGTTGTCGGGCCTCCGCCAGCTGCTTTGACGCCGTCGCCCTCCGGCGCTCTCGTCACGTGATGCCGCGCGCGCCGCTCCTCCTCGAGGTCTACCTTCGCCAGTGGCTGGGCGAGCGGTCGCGTCGGGCCGGGCGCCGCGTCGAGCTCGGGGTCGTCCCCGAGGAGGAGCTCGATCGCTGGGTCGCGCGCGGCGTCACGCACCTCTGGCTGATGGGCGCGTGGACGACGGGCCCGGCGTCGCGCGAGGTGTCGGGAGCGAGCCCCGAGCTCCGGCGCGCGTACGACGACGCCCTGCCCGGCTGGACGGACGCAGACGTCTGCGGCTCGCCGTACGCCATCCAGGCGTACTCGGTCCCCGAAGCGTATGGGGGAGACGACGGCCTCGCGAGGCTGCGCGCCCGGCTCGCCGACCGCGGGATCAAGCTGGTGCTCGACTTCGTCCCGAACCACACGGCCCTCGACCACCCGCTCGCGCTCGAGCGGCCCGAGCTGTTCGTCGCCGGCGCGGGGCCAGGGGACGCGGCGCGCGTGGGAGGGCGCTGGCTCTCGCACGGCAAGGATCCCAACTACCCGGGCTGGACGGACACGCTGCAGCTCGACTACCGGCGGGCGGAGGCGCGTCGCGCGGCGACGGAGGCGCTCTCGTCGATCGCGGAGCGCTGCGACGGCGTGCGCTGCGACATGGCCATGCTGGCGCTGTCCGACGTCTTCGCGCGGACGTGGGCCCACGCGCCGCCCACGCCGCGCGAGCCCGGTCCCGAGTTCTGGGAGGCCGCGATCGCGGAGGTGCGGGCGCGGCACCCGGGGTTCCTGTTCCTGGCGGAGGCCTACTGGGGGCTCGAAGCGCGCCTGTGCGAGCTCGGGTTCGACGTCGCCTACGACAAGCACCTCACCGATCTGTTGCACCGCGGAGACTGGGGGGTCGCCGCGCACCTGCGCGCGCTCGGCCCCGCCAACGAAGCGCGCGCGCACTTCCTCGAGAACCACGACGAGCCGCGGGCCGCCGCGATCTCACCCCTCGCCCGCCACCGCGCGGCCGCGCTGCTCACGCTGTCGCTGCCAGGAGTGAGGTTCGTGCACGATGGGCAGCGCGAGGGGCGGCGTGTGTTCGCGCGCATCCAGCTGTCCCGGCGCGCCGAGGAGCCCGTCGACGCCGAGATCGCGGCGATGTACGACGAGCTCGCGCGCGCGCTGGCTTCGGCGCGCGTCGGCGACGGAGGCTGGTCGCTCGTGGAGGCCGCGCCCGCCTGGCACGACGATCCGACGAACGGCGCGTTCGCGCTGCTCACGTGGTCGTCCCCTGACGATCCGTCACGCTTCACGCTCGTCGTCACCAGCCAATCCACGGGACGCGCGCGGTGCTGGGCGCGCCTCGCGTGGCCGGGGCTGCGAGGCCGGATGTGGGCGCTCGAGGATCTCCTCTCCGACGAGCGCTACGTCCGCGACGGCGACGAGCTGGCGGCGCGCGGCCTCTACCTCGACGTCGGCGCGCACGCCGCGCAGCTGTTCGTGTTCCGCGCGCTCGGCTGACGCTACGGCCCGACGGCAGATTTCCAGGCGCTTGACCGAGCGGTCGCTCGGCGGTCAGGCTCCGCTGTATGAGGTCTTCCGCTTGGCTGGTGGCGTCGCTGTTGTCATGGGGCGTCGCCGCGTGCGCCGAGGGGATGGCCGCCACCCCCGACGACGACTCCCAGGGCTCCGCGGGCCAGGCCGCCGGGGGCGCGGCAGGCGACGCGGGATCGGCGGGGACGAGCAGCGGCGGCGCGGGGACGAGCAGCGGCGGCGCGAGCGCAGGGACGAGCAGCGGCGGCGCGAGCGCAGGGACGAGCAGCGGCGGCGCGGGGACGAGCAGCGGCGGCGCGGGGACGAGCAGCGGCGGCGCGAGCGCGGGCACGAGCAGCGGCGGGGGAGGTACGAGCAGCGGCGGGGGAGGTACGAGCAGCGCCGGCGCGAGCGGCAGCGCCGGCGCGCCCTGCGTGTGCGACAACCCGCCCGCGGCGGTGTGCCTGCCGGACGGGATCACGCGGCGCGAGTTCGCGAGCCCCGGCACGTGCTCGGGGGGCTCGAGCTGCACCTACCCCAACTCGGACTCCACGTGCCCGTTCGGCTGCGCGGGCGGCGCGTGCACGACGGATCCCTGCACCTCCGTCTCGTGCAGCTCTCCGCCGGCGCCAGTGTGCAATGGCGCGTCGGTGCGCACCTACAGCGGCCCCGGCACCTGCGGCGGCTCGGGCGCTTGCGTGTACCCGTTCACCGACGGCGCCGCGTGTCAGTTCGGCTGCACGAGCGGCACGTGCGACGTCGATCCCTGCGCAGGCGTGACCTGCAACGCGCCGCCGGCGCCGGAGTGCAGCGGCTCGGCCGTGCGCACGTACGCCGCGATGGGTACCTGCGACGCCGGGGCGTGCAAGTATGGCTTCACCGACGGCCCCGCGTGCCCGTTCGGCTGCGCCGGCGGCGCGTGCAAGGCCGATCCGTGCGCGGGCGTCAGCTGCGCCGTGCCTCCCCCGCCGAGCTGCGTCGACGCGAGCACGCTGCGCACGCCCTCCGGCGTCGGGACGTGCCAGCCCGCGACCGGCACCTGTCAGTTCACGTCATCCGACCAGCCGTGCCCCGGCGGGTGCACCGGCAGCACCTGCAAGCAGTGCGCGACCGCCGCCAACTGCCAGGCCAATCAGTGGTGTGACGCGGGCTCCTGCGCCGCTTGCGGCCCGGCGGCCTGCGGCAACAAGGCGTGCGACTGCGGGGAGACGGCGGCGAGCTGCGCCTCCGACTGCGCGCCGTGCCCCGCGGGCCTCGTCATCGGCGACTGGGGCGCGGGCGCCGACGGGTGGACGTACGACGGGCTCTGGAGGCAGAGCGGCGGCGCGATGGTCGCGGGCTCGGCGAACAAGTACTGCAACGACTACACGCAGAACCTCACGTCCGGCGCCGACGTCGATCTGTCGACCTGCGCCGCTGCGACGCTGTCGTTCCAGGTGAAGCTCGACGACGATCTCTGGACGCCGCGGTCGGACAAGTCCGAGCGATTGTTCGTCATGTGCTCCGGCGACGGGGGCGCCAACTGGACGACCCTGACGCCCTCGCCCTTCCCTGCCAACCAGGGGCCGTGCATCACCAGCTACTGCAACGGCGGCAACACCGAGCGCTCGTTCCCGCTCACCGCTCAGTCCATCACGCTGCCCGCGGCGTGCCGGACGAAGCAGGCGCGCTTTCGGTTCCAGGCGAAGGGCGAGTGCGCCTGGCGCATGGAGAACCCGGGCTGGACGGTCGACGGCGTGAAGGTCAATTGACCGGCGAGGCGCCCCCGCCAGCCCCACGGCGGGCGTGGTCGCTCGGCATGGGAGGAGGCGCGGGCCTCGCGCTCCTGTCGCTGCTCGTCGCGATCGATCTGTGGGCGATGTCGTCCACGGACCCTGACTACTACCTGCCGGATCCGTTCCGTCCGCTCGGGCTGGCGCTCATCGCGCTCTTCCTGGCGACGGGGCTGCTCGGCCTGCGGGCGCGCAGGATCACGCGCAGGCTCGGCCTCGTGCTGACGGTCGTGCTGCTCGTCCTCGAGGCGCGCATGCGGTGGTCGGACGACGGGTCGTCCGGGCTGGTCGTGAAGACCGAGGACGTGCTGCTCAGGTACAAGTACAAAGCCGGCGCCCACTTCTCGGGCCCCGGCGTCGACCAGCACCGCACCATCAACCACCTCGGGCTGATGGACGGTGAGCACGAGGTGCCGAAGCCCGCCGACGTGTTCCGCGTCGTCGTGCTCAGCGGCTCGATCGCGAACGACGGCAGCGTGCCCTACGATCAGCGGTTCTGGAGGGTGCTCGAGCGCGAGCTCGCGGGGGTCCGCGAGGGCAAGCGCGTCGACGTCGTCAACCTCTCCGTGCACGGGTACAGCGAGGTGCAGCAGGTGCGCATGCTCGAGAAGGTGGGGCTCGACTACCAGCCCGATCTCGTCGTCGCGGCCTTCATGCTGACGGCCGCGACCATCCAGAACGGCGGGTACCGGCGCGTCGGGGACAGCTTCTTCCTGTTCCGCTTCCTGCCGCCGATGAAGGTCGCGATGAGCGGCTCGATCTGCTCGATGTTCGCGCCGCTGTACGAGCGGTACACGTACGATCTCGTCGTGCGCAACTCGTTCGAGCGGCTCGCGATGCTCCGGCGCCTGCACGGGTTCCGCGCCCTCGTCGCGGTGCTGCCGGTCGTCGAGGAGTTCGACGATCCCGTCTGCGGGCGCATCTACGATCAGGTCGTCGCGACGGCGCGCGACGCCGGGCTGCCCGCGCTGCGCGTGCCGGACGCGTTCCGCGGCGCGCGCGCGGAGGACTTCGCGAAGCCCGACGGCCGCTGGGACGTGTGCCACCCGAACGCCGCCGGCCACGCGAAGATCGCGGCGGCCATCGCGGCGGGCGTGCGCGCAGAGGAGGCGGCCGCGCGCCCCGACGCCCCCCGCGCCGGTCAGAA
This sequence comes from Polyangiaceae bacterium, assembly GCA_020849655.1. Classification (GTDB taxonomy): domain Bacteria; phylum Myxococcota_A; class Polyangia; order Polyangiales; family Polyangiaceae; genus JADLFU01. Next base: position 24,228 of record JADLFU010000106.1, read on the forward strand.
CAGCGAGTAGACGAACGGCGCGAGCGGCGCGACCGTGTTGATGACCCAGAGCAGCGCGGAGCCGATGAGCAGGTACATCACGAACGGGATGAACGCGCCGAGCCGGTGATCGCGCAGCGCCCCGAGCGTGCGCGTGGAGGTCTTCGAGATGACGACGAGGCCCGAGTACCAGCGGCGGCGGCTCATGACTGTTTCCACACGAGTGTATCGTTCAACACGAGGCTGTCCATGTCCGTCCGCGCGAACATGCTGAGCGCCTCGGCCGGCGTCTGCACGATCGGGTACCCGCTCGCGTTGAACGAGGTGTTCAGCACGGCGCCGAGGCCGAGGCGCTCGCCCACCTCCGTCAGGAGCGCGTGGTACGCGGGGTTCTCGTCGGCGTGGCAGATCTGCACGCGGGTCGAGCCGTCGACGTGCACCGCCGACGCGAGCCTCGGGCGGGCCTCCTCGCGCACGGGCACCGCGACCTGCATCCAGCGGTTCATCCGCGCCTGATCGGGGGTCAGATCGACGGCGCGCGGGGCGTCCTCGCTGGTGATGGAGAACGCGTAGGGTCGGAACGGCGCGCGGTCCTTCACGTGTCGGCTGAGGCGCGTCGCCAGGGCCGTGTCGTCGGGCCGGATGAGGATCGACCGGTTGCCGAGCGCGCGCGGGCCGAGCTCGGCGCGCCCGCGGTACCACCCGACGATCTGCCCCGCGACGAGGCGCTCGGCGACCGCCCGCGCGAGCGCCGCCCGGTCGTCGAAGGACTGGTGCTGGAGGCGCGCGCCCGACGTCGGGCGCTCGAGGCCGCGCTTCAGGTACTGCAGCACGTGCTTCGGATCGAGGTGGTCGAGCATCGCGACGTCGTCGGCCTCGTCGAAGGCGGCGCCGACGTACGGGCCGTACGGCATCTCGGCGGGCGCGCCGTGCCCCGCGAGCGCCGACGCGTAGAGCGCGACCCCGACCGAGGTGCCGCCGTCGCCGGGATCGGGCGGGATGAACAGCCGCTCGAAGGGGGAGCGGGTCATCAGCTCGTAGTTCGCGACGCAGTTGAGGCTGACGCCGCCGGCGAAGCAGAGGTTCTTCGAGGGCACCTTGGCGTGCAGCTGCCGCGCGAGCCCGAGGATGCGCTCCTCCAGCACCAGCTGCACGCTCGCCGCGACGTCGGCGAAGCGCTGCATGTCGGGGCTGATCTCGCCCGGCTCCCCGAAGCAACTGAACGGCAGCTTGTCGCGGAAGTGCCGCGGCGGGCCGAACACGTCGACGAACCGCTGCGTGAACGCGCCCTTGTAGAAGTTCGCGAAGTTGAAGTAGCGCTGGTCGACCTCGTACGAGTCGTCGTCGAGCGCGCGCACGATCTCGCGCACCCGGTCGGCGTAGACGGGCCTGCCGAACCCGCCGAGCGCCATCGTGCTGCACTCGCTGTCGTTGGGCGTGAACCCGAGGAACGCCGTGAACGCCGAGTACACGAGGCCGAGCGAGTTGGGAAAGGCGACCTCGACGACGCGCTCGACGACCGGCTTGCCGTCGCGCCACGCGCCCGAGTACATCGCCGAGCACGCCCAGTCGCCGACGGCGTCGACGATGAGGATGGCGGCCTCGTCGAAGCCGGAGCCCATGAACGCCTGGACGGCGTGTGAGAAATGATGGCTGAGGTAGCCGATCTTCTCCGGGCCGACGTCGAGCCGAGAAGAGATCTGGTTCAGCGACCAGAGCTTGCGCCCGAGCCACGCCTTCAGCGAGTTGACGAACTCGAGCCGCGACGACGGGAAGGGCGCGAGCACCGTCGTCAGCACCCGCGCGAACTTCACGTGCGGATCCTCGTGGAACACGACCTGATCGAGCTCGTCGGGGCGGACCTTCGCGACGTCGAGCACGTACTCGATCGCGTACGTGGGGAAGTTGGCGTCGTGCTTCTGCCGCGTGAAGCGCTCCTCGGCCGACGCCGCGACGACCTTGCCGTCGACGACCAGGCACGCCGACGAGTCGTGGTAGCCGTACGACACGCCGAGCACGCGGTGCGGCGCGCGCCCCGTCACCTCGTCGACCGGGGCCTCTCTCACGCGGACCACTCAGAGCCTCTTCAGCTTGCAGTTGTCGAACTCGACGAAGCGGGCGGCCAGCCTTCGTCGCGCGAACAGGAACAGGAACGGCCCGATCAGGAAGTACGACACGCTGAGCAGCACCGTGCTCAGCCGGTCGACGACGCGCTTGCCGACCCGCAGCCACGCCTCCCACAGCCGCGCGAGCCGCACGCGCCGCACCTCGCCGCGGATCTGGCGGTCGGTCGCGCCCATCTCGATGAGCATGCGGTGCGTGAGATCGACGTGGCCCTCCTCGTCGCTGACGATGCGCGAGAGCGCGCGCTTCAGCAGGCTCTCGTCGAGCGTCTGCTGGATGAGGCGAAACCTGTCGGTCGCGTCGCGCTCCCCGACGTGGACGTACGCGAAGAGCTTCCAGGTGGGCTCGGCGGCGCCGTAGAGATCGGAGCGCTCGTACGTCGCGGGGGTCATCGCGCGCTCGCCGATCTGGTTGTAGGTGTACGCGAACTCCTCCGCGTGGGCCTCCTCCTCGAGCGAGTGCGCGAAGAGGATCGCGCGATGACGCGGATCACGGACGCGCGCGAGGCCGCGGTGCAGGTGCCACACGCCGTCGGCCTCCGTCGCCTGGAACCCGCGCACCGCCTCGGCGAGCCGCGCCTCGTCGGACCACGCGAGCTTCACGGCGAACCAGACCTTCAGCTTGTCGAGCAGCGCCATCGACGAGGCACGGACCGTAGCGCAAGCGCGCCGGTCGGTCCATTCGGCGCCCTCGCCGGATCGACTATACGCGCGAGGGCATGCGCCGCCGCACGACGTTCGCCTTGCTCGCCTCGCTCGCCGGGTGCGCCCGCGCGCCCTCACCGCCGCCCGCCGCGCCGCCGCCCGAGGAGCCCGCGGCCGAGCCCGAGACCAAGTTTGCGCCGCTGCTCGACATCGACGATCCTGCGCGCGAGCCCGACGTCGTGTTCTGGCCGACGCCGCCGTCGGTCGTCGAGAAGATGCTCCTCGCCGTGAAGGTGACGAAGGACGATCTCGTCTACGATCTCGGCAGCGGCGACGGGCGCATCGTCATCGAGGCCGCGAGGCGGTTCGGCGCGCGCGGCGTCGGCTACGAGATCGACGCGAAGCTCGTGGAGGAGTCGCGCAAGAAGGCGAAGGAGGCCGGCGTGGATCACCTCGTCAGCTTCGAGCGCAAGGACATCTTCACCCTCGACCTGACCCCGGCGACCGTCATCACGCTCTACATCCTGCCGGGGATGATCGAGCGGATGCTGCCGCAGCTCGCGCGGGTGCGCCCGGGCACGCGCATCATCTCGCACAACTTCCCGATGAAGGGCGTGGAGCCCGACCAGGTGATCAACGCCGACGAGCCCGGCCGCGCGCACTCGCTGCTGCTCTGGACGGCGCCGTTGAAGCTCCCGCGGCGCGCGCCGGCCGCCGCGCCGTAGCGGGGCGCGACACTCGGCGCGCGTCAGAGCCCAGCCCGCTCGACCCACCCGTGGATCGCGATCCGCCGGGCCGCCGCACGAGCCGGCTCAGCGGAAGGCGCGCACCACCTCGAGGGCTGGCTCGATCGCCTGCGCGCCGGGCATCGAGACCTCGAGGCTCGCGGAGGAGCTCGACACCTTCACGATCCCGAGGCACTTCGCCGGCAAGGCCGGCTTCACGCCCGCCGCAGGGCACGCGAGCGCTGAGATCTCGGCCTGGCACTCGGGGAACGACGGCGAGATGCCGATGGCGTTCGCGCAGTTCAGCGAGCTGGACGCCGACGCGACGCAGGCCGCCTTGCTCTCCAGGTTGCACCGCTCGCCGAAGCTGCACCAATCGTCGATGAACTGCTTGCAGAGAGCCTGCGCGGGCGCGGGATCGGCGATGCCGAGGCACGCGGCCGGGGAGTCCGCGCAGCCGGCCAGCGGCAGCGCGTCGAGGCAGGGCTGCACGATCGCGTCGCTGCGGCAGAAGAGCGACTGGGCGGAGTCGTCGCACTCCGCGCGCGCCGAGCTGTGGCAGCGGTCCGCGCTCCGGTCGCACAGCGCGTCGAGCGTGGCGAGGCACGTCGGCGTGCGCGTCGTGGGGGTGGGCCCGGCCGAGCCGGAGGAGCTGGAGTCCGAGCAAGCGAGCAGCAGCGAGGCCGAGAGCGCGCCGAGCAGCGCGCGAGAGAGAGGAAGGATGGACATCCGCCCTCCCTCCGTCGGCTCCGCGCGCGCGTCACGCGCTCTCGAGGAAGGGCGCCCACTCTGGATCGGTCGCGCCGGCGCCCAGCATGATCCGCGCGACGCACGTCCACCGCGGCCGCGCGGGCTCGCGCAGGAGGCGCATCCCGGCGTCGTCGGGCAGGCGCGCGCCCTTCTTCAGGTTGCAGGACTTGCACGACGTGACGAGGTTCTCCCAGGTGTCGCCGCCGCCGCGCGAGCGCGGCACGACGTGGTCGAGGTTGAGATCCCGGGTCGGCGGGCGTTTGCCACAATACTGACACTGGTGCCCGTCGCGCAGCATCACGTTGCGCCGCGACAGCCTGACGGCGCTGCGCGGGCGCTTGTCGTAGCGGCCGAGGTGCACGATCCGCGGCACCTTGATCGCGCCGGAGACGATCGGCACCGCGGGGTGCTGCTCGGGCGGCCGTCTGCGCCACGCCTCGAAGTCGTACAGCTCGCCGTCCTCGAGCGCCCTCGCGGTGCCGCCATAGAGGAGCACGAACGCGCGGCGCGCGGTCGTCACCTGCACGGGCTCATAGAACCTGTTCAGCACCAGCACCGGCAGCGACAGCACGTCGGGCATTCGGACCTCTCTCGCGGCGCGATTGTGTCACGAACGCCGGCGCCCGCCAGCCCTCGCGGGCGGCGCTCACGACAGCGCCAGCATCCGCACGGATCGCTCGGCGACGCGGGCCTCGACGCGACCGCCGACGACGCTCACCGCCGCGCCCGTCAGCGCGTCCTCGGCCGCGACGACGCCGGGGAGCGTGACCGACGCGACGACGTCCGCCTCCGTCGGGTTCAGCAGGAAGGCCACGCGCGGCGCGCCGGCGTCGTCCTCGTGGACGGTCACGGCGAGGCCGTCCGGCTCGACGACGAAGGTCGGCAGGGACAGCGCGCCCACCGCGTGGGCGACGGCGCGCGCCGCGGAGGCGACGTCGAGCACCGCGGGCACGCCCCGATCGCCGAGGCGTGACAGATCGAGCGGCGCGTCGAGCGGTCGAAACGATCCGTCGAAGGTCGGCACGACGGGCCCGAGCGTCACCGCGGCGCCCCCGCTCCCCGCCGCGACCAGCGCCTCGAAGAGCGCGGGCTTCATCGCGCCCGTCGTCGCGCACACGATCCAGCTCGCGCCGTCGAGCGTGACGTCCGCGTCCTCGCCGCCCACGTGCGCGAACGGCACGCCCTGCGCCTCGAGCGCCGCCTCGACCGCGCGCAGGAACCTGTCGCCCTCGATCGCGATCGGCACCGACAGGGACAGGGTGTCCTCGCGGCAGCGCTCCTCCGGGCCGCGGCCCAGCACCGAGAACAGGGCGCCGGTGGCGGGCCCGAACGCGTTCATCACCCGCGTCAGCCTGCGCAGCGAGCGCGGCGTCACCAGCCGCACCGGCGCGCGACGCCGCAGCGACGCGAGGCGCGTCCGCTCGATCGCGAGGAAGAGCGCGCTGTACCGCTCCGCGACCGGGCGTCGCTGCCCCCACGGATCGATCGGCCCGCCTATCCACCGATCGCGCGACACCGCCATGTACAGATTGAAACCTGACAATCCATACGCGAGCGCCGCCAGCAGGGTGAACATCGAGTCGGCCTCGTCGAGCGGCGGGAAGAACGGCGGGAACCCCGCGCCCAGCTCCGCGGCGAACGCCGGCTGCGACAGCGCGGCGGACCGCGTGGAGAGCTCCGTCGTGCGCCGCGCGATCACCCGCCGATCGGCCGGCGCGGCGCGGTGGTAGTAGTCGAGCGCGACCAGATCGACCGCGCCCCGCAGCCGCCGCGCGTTCAGCGCCGTCGTGTCCTCGCCGAAGGGCAGGTTGTGCATCGTCGGCACCCCGGACAGCCCGCCCTCGAGGAGCGCCTCGTTGAACTCCCCGAGCGCCCGCGCGAGCAGGTGCTCGTGCGCCTCCGCCCAGTCGAGGTGGCGCGCGAGGTCGGCCGGCGTCGTCGCGTCGAAGCGCCGAGGCGGCTCCACCTCGTCGAGGCTGCGGGCAGAGACGCCGGTCGCCCGGGCGAGCGCGTCGACGTCGCCGTACTTGTCGGCGAGCGTCGCCCGGTACGCTGCGAGCGCGTCGGGGTGGTAGTCCTGATCGTAGATGCCGTCGCGAAAGTAGAGCGCCCCCTCGTTGTCGATCTGCACGAGCACGATCGGCCCGCGCGGGTGGACGTACGGCGCGAGCACCCCGGCGACCCGCGTCAGCCACCCGCGCGCCTCGCGAAAGAACGCCCGCGACGCGTAGCTCGGCACCGGGAACCCCACCGGCACCATCGGCAGGAACACGGGGTTGCCCTTCGGCGAGCGCGCCTGACAGTCGGCGTCCCACACGACGCGCGCCGGGATGCCGAAGTGGGTGAGCTCGGCGTTGATGTGCGGGCCGGGCCGCACGATGGCCTTCATCCCGAGGTCGGCGATCTCCGTGAGGAAGGCCCCGACGTCGCGGTCGCCCGTGAAATCGTGCTCACCCGGCCCGACCTCGTGCACGCTCCAGGGCACGTACAGATCGACCAGGTGAAAGCCGACGCCCTTCATCGCCGCGAGGCACGAGGCCCACGTCCGCCGCTCGTGGCGCCAGTAGTGCATCGATCCGGAGACGAGCGGCAGCCGCGCGCCGTCGACCAGCAGACCCTCCCTCGTCAGCGAGACGCCCATCACGCCCGCCGCTCGAGCAGCTCGAGGCCGAGGTACGGGCTCAGCGCCGCGGGGACGTCGACCTTGCCGTCGGCGCGCTGGTACTGCTCGAGGATGGCGACGATCGTGCGCCCGACCGCGAGCGCGGAGCCGTTCAGTGTGTGCACGAAGCTGGGCTTGTCCTTCGGTGACCTGCGGTAGCGGATGTCGGCGCGGCGGGCCTGGAAGTCGCCGAACCACGAGCAGCTCGAGATCTCGCGGAAGGCCCCCTCGCTCGGCAGCCACACCTCGAGATCGTAGGTCTTCTGCGAGGAGAACCCCATGTCCCCCGCGCACAGGAGCACGCGCCGGTAGTGCAGCCCGAGCGCCTCGAGCACGGCCTCGGCGTCGCGCGTGAGCCGCTCGTGCGCCTCCTCGGCGGCCTCCGGCGAAACAAACTGAACAATCTCCACTTTGTCGAACTGGTGCTGGCGGATCATCCCGCGCACGTCGCGCCCGTAGCTGCCCGCCTCGGAGCGGAAGCACGGCGTGTGGGCCGCGTACGTGAGCGGCAGCGCCGAGGCGTCGAGGATCTCGCCCGCGTGCAGGTTGGTGACGGGCACCTCGGCCGTGGGGATGAGGTACAGCTCGTAGCCGCGGTCGGGGTTGTCGTTGACCGTCTTGAAGAGATCCTTCTCGAACTTCGGCAGGTTGCCGGTGCCAAACAACGCGTCGCCCTTGACGAGCAGCGGGGGCAGCACCTCGGTGTAGCCGTGGCGGCCGGTGTGCATGTCGAGCATCAGCTGCACGAGCGCCCGCGTGAGCTTCGCGCCGGCGCCGAGCTGCACAGTGAACCGCGAGCCCGAGAGCTTCGAGCCGCGCGCGAAGTCGAGCAGGCCGAGGCGCTCGCCGATCTCGTGGTGCGGGAGCCGCGGGAAGTCGCCCGCGGGCGGCGCGCCCCAGACCTTGACGACGACGTTGCCTGCCTCGTCGGCGCCGTCCGGCACGGAGGCGTGGGGCGTGTTCGGCACGCCCTCGAGCACGCGCGCGATGCGCCGCTCGACGGCCTCCGCCCGCGCGTCGAGCTCCTTCTGCTCCGCTGACAGCGCCTTCAGCTCGTCGCGCCGCGCGGTGAACTCGGGGGAGCCCTTCGGCAGCCTCGCCATCGCGTCGCTCTCGGCGTTCTTCCGCGCCGCGAGCGTCTCGCGCTCCGTGATCGCGGCGCGCCGCTCGGCCGCGAGCGTGTCGATCTCGGCGAGCAGCCCGGCGGCCTCGGCGCTGCGCCGGGAGAGCGCGGCCCGCACGGCGTCGAGGTTCTCGAGGGTGTGGCGAAGATCGAGCATGGCGCCGCGCTTACCATGAAACCCCGGAGGCGCCGCGGTCAGCGCCTCACGTACAGATCGAAGTCCTCGATGCGGGTCTCCTGTTCGTACCCGTCACGGAGGAACCGCGCGAACCGCGGGAAGTCGCGCATCGAGTCGTTGCTGTCGAGGGAGTTGCCGGTGACGACCGGGAAGACGTCGCGCCGCTCGACGACGATCACCGCGGGCGGCGCGTGCTCGAGCTCCGCCATCAGATCGGCGCGGGTCTCCGTCGACCACGTCGCGCGCTGGGGCACGTTGTAGATGTAGCGGCTCGCCGGTCGCCGCGCGGACAGATCGTAGATCTCCGGCTCGAAGCCCCAGATGTACACGCGGTCGTCGGGGCTCGTGTGCGCGACGAGCCACGCGGCGACGTCGCGGTTCGCGCCCGAGCTCACGTCGGCGACGCTGTACAGGTGGTCCTCCGTCGCGCGGCGCTTCGACGGATCGAGCCAGGCCGCCACGCGCTGCCGACAACGATCCCAGTAGGTGTCCTCGAGGTCGCGGGTCGCGCCCCTGCCCTGGCTCGTCCAGTAGAGGGCGACGCCGAACACCACGACGCCGAGCGAGGTGCGCGACAGCCTGCGCCAGAGCTTCCACGCGCCCCAGCCCGCGACCAGGCACCCGAGCGGCAGCGTCGCGCCGTAGTGGTAGGGGAAGAACTTGGCCTGCAAGGCGACGCCGAACAGCTGCAGGGCGGCGACCAGGGTCAGGTGCAGCAGCCCCTCGCGCTCCCGCGACCCGAGCGGCGGCAACACGAGGAAGGTCAGCACCCCGACGCAAATGAACGACGAGTACTCGACCAGAAAATGCTGGAGGGTGAAGTAGAGGTAGGCGTTGAGCCACCGCCGCTCGAACGAGAGCTTCGTGTAGTGTGGGGTGAAGACGAACAGCGTCTGGTAGAGATCGCGGAGCGCCCCCTTCGCGGCGAAGTACGCGAGGCACAGCGAGAGGACGAGCGCGCCGCCGACGGCCAGCGCGGCCACGGGCCGGAGGGCGGCCTTCACGCGGGCGCTGAGCGGCTCGTCGGCGCGCAGGCGGAGCTCCTCCCGCGCGAGGAAAGCGGCGCTGACGAGGAACCCCCCGCCGAGCGGCGGCTTGCACAGCGCGGCCGCCGTGTAGAGCGCGCCGCAGCCGATCCACGCCGCGAGGAGCTTCGCGCGGGCGCGCGGATCGTCGCTCGCGGGGCGGTACGTCGCGCACACGAGCGCCCACGCGATCATCACGCCCCCGAAGCTCTCGGGCTGCCCCGTGTGCCAGAACTCGAGCTGCCCGTGCACGCCGACGGCGCACGCCGCGCCGAGGACGCCCGCCTGCCACGCGCCGACCCAGCGCCGCGAGAGCACCGCGAACGCGCCGCACATCGACGCGAGCGCCCCGGCCTCGAGCACGCGGACGCCGTGCTCGCTCGCGCCGAAGAGCGCGCGCGCCAGCCAGTAGATGAAGAAGATGCCGGGCGGCTTGAAGTCCCACGCGTCCTTGTACGGCGCGCCGCCGCGCTGCATCGCGCCCGCGACGACCGCGTAGATCCCCTGGTCGCGGCCGTAGCGATACGCGACGAGGTTCGCGAGGACGAACGCGATCGCCGCGATCGCCGCCCCGAGGGCGATGCGGTCGGTCAGCCGCTGCTCGCGCGCGTCGTCGTCCACGGGCTGCGGTCTACACCCGCGAGAAGGGGCTTGACAGCCGGTTTTCCAGGTTCTACATGCGCGCTCCCTCCCCCGTGGAGGGTCGGCCTCGGCCGGGCGCCTGTAGCTCAGCTGGATAGAGCATCGGACTTCGAATCCGACGGTCGCCCGTTCGAATCGGGCCGGGCGCACAGGCGGTTTGACAAGGTGTGTTGTGACCGGGCCAATAGCTCAATTGGTAGAGCAGCGGACTCTTAATCCGTTGGCTGACAGTTCAAGTCTGTCTTGGCCCAC
>JADLFU010000107.1 GCA_020849655.1 Polyangiaceae bacterium
CGGTGCCCGCGCGGTACCTCGCGTCGAGCACGCCCGGCGCGGTCGCGGCGCACTTCGAGGTCGCGGCGCGCGCGACGGCCACGCAGCCGGCGGTCGAGCTGCGGAGGCTCGAGCACGAGATGCACGAGCTCGTCGTCGTGATGCCTGACAGGCCTGGCCTGCTCGCGGCGATCGCGGCCGCCCTCGTCGCGGCGCGCCTCGAGGTCCACGCGGCGCAGATCCACTCCTACGCTCGCCCGGACGGCGCTACCTACGCGCTCGACCTGTTCCGGGTGCGCGGGCCCGGCGCCGATCCGAGGCAGCTGGAGCACACCCAGCGACAGATCGAGCGCGAGCTCGGCGCGATGCTCGCCGGCCAGCGCTCCGCGGCGGAGGTCGCGACGTCGCGAGGCAAGCCGAACTGGGCCGAGCGCCCGACGCCGGCGGTCGAGACGCGCGTCAGCATCGACGACCGCGGCTCGCAGCGCCACGGCATCATCGAGGTCATCACGCGGGACCGACCGGGCGTGCTCTTCGCGCTCGCGAGCGCGCTCCACGACCTCGATCTCTCCCTCTCGCTCGCGAAGATCAACACCGAGGGGACGCGGGTGGCCGACGTGTTTTACGTTACGACCACCGACGGCGGCAAGCCCATGCTCCGGGCGCGGCGCGACGAGGTGGAGCGCGGTATCACGGCCGCGCTCGCCGGGATCAGTTGACGATGGCCTCGGGCCGACGGTCGTCGAAGAGCCCCTTGCGCTTCGACTCCGCGAGCACGCGCAGCGCCGTGCGGTAGCCCCGGAGCACGAGCGAGCGCGCGGCGAAGCGGTTCAGGTAGCTGAATTTTCCGATGTCCGGCGCGATGTCGAGGAAGGTCACGCGCGGGTACATCCGCGACAACAGCTCGACGCCGCGCCGCTCCTTCTCGGTCAGGAGGATGTTCAGGGTCTGCGTGAGCACCCGCGCCGGTCCGCGCTGCGCGACGCTGCGCTTGGCGGACGGATCGATCTCCGGCCGGTAGATGTTGGAGATGATGACCACGTCGGCGCCCGCCTCGACCGCGAGATCCGCCGACAGCGTCCGCGCCACCTCGCCGTCGACGAAGTAGCGATCGCCGATCTTGTACGGCCGGAAGATCCCCGGCACGCAGCAGGACGCGGCGACGGCCTGGCTGATCGGCACGCGATCCTCGTAGCCCGGCCCGAACACGACGCGCCGCGCGGAGTCGAGATCGACCGCGGTGATGTAGACCGGGTGCGGCAGTTGACGAAAATCATTGATGGGCAGCGTGCGGGCCACGTACCGCTCCAGCTTGTCGAGGCTGAAGGCGCCCGACGCGAGGTAGCCGGGATCGACGAGCTGCGAGAGCGACGGCGCGCCGAGGAACGTCGAGACGCTGAGGCGCGGGCCGTCGTGGCGGCGCCGCCACGGCGGGCGGAACCCGTCCATCAGCACGTCGAGCGGGATGTCTTGCCCGTAGGTCGCGCCGAGCATCGCGCCCGCGCTCGCGCCGACGAAGATGTCCGGCAGGACACCCAGCTCCTCGCACGCCTTCAGCACGCCGAGGTGCGCGATCCCCCGGGCGGCTCCCCCGCTCCCCACGAACGCGATCTTGGGACGCGGCATCGATGTGTGTCTCCTTTTCGAGAGGCAGCCCCACCACGGGCGCGGGCTGCAGGCCAAGTTTCGAGCGACTACATGCCAGCGACGATCTTGTACGCCTTGCCGTCGTGCTCCAGCTCCAGGCGGTTCTCGGCGACGGTGTGCCGCCACTCGTCTTGCTTGATGCCGGGCACTTTGTACGAGGAGGTGTACGTGTAGAGCACGTAGACCCGCCCCGCGTCGCCGGCGAGGATGCGCCGGTAGCGGATCTCGTAGCGGATGGCCTTCGTCTCCTGGAACCTCCCCTCCAGCCACTCGCGGAGCCCCTCGAAATCGAGATCGTCGGCCGGGTCGACGTTGCCGCCGTCCTCGTAGTAGCGAGGGCTCGCGAGCGCGAGCAGCCCCTCGGTGTCCTTCGCCTCGAGCGCCTTGCGGTACTGCTCGCAGAACCGCACGATCTCGCGGTTGTGATCGTTGTCCACGACGTCGGTGTTCGGGATGTACCGCGTCGCGCAGCCGGCGATCCCGAGCGACAGCGTCAACGACAGCGCGGTGGCGGTGAGGAGTCTGTGCAGCATCGGCGGGCAACCTGCGGCGCGCGGGGGTTGTTCCGCCAGCGACGCGAGGCGCGTGACCCTACTCGGCGCGGGCGCGCCCGTAAAGCGGCGCTTCGCTGGAATCTTTCACGAATCCTGGAGAAATTCCGCTCGCGCACGCCCCAACCTGCTCGCCAACGGTCTGCTCGGCGGCTAGGCTCCGCGCCGCATCATGTCGGAAAACAAGGGTGATTCGGGCTCGGCCGGATCGGATCTCGACGTCTTCGAGGGGCTCACGAAGAAGCCGGCCGCCAAGCCGAGCTTTCCACCGCCGGCGCCGCCCGGCGCGCGCCCGGTCGCGCCGCCGAACACGCGCGTGAAGGCCACGATGATCGGCATCGCGCCGCCGCCTGTCGCGCCGCCGACGTCGAACCTCCCCCCGCCTCCGCTCCCGCCGCCGGGCAGGTCGAGCATGCCGGGCGTGCCGCTCCCCCCGCCGTCGATGCCGAACGCGCCGCCCCCGTCCATGCGAGGGTTGCCGCCGGTCGTGCCGCCGCCGAGCCGCCCGCCGGCGACGGGCGTGGTGCCCGCGCCGCTGCCGCCGCCGCGCTCCGCGCCGCCGCTCGTGCCTCCTCCGAACAAGACGGGCCCGGGCCCGCTGTCCGCGTCCGCCGCGCCGCCGGTCGACATGGACTGGGACGACGAGGACGAGAA
>JADLFU010000108.1 GCA_020849655.1 Polyangiaceae bacterium
CGATGAGCCCGCGCGGGTGGGCCGGGCTCGCGGCGCTCTGCCTCGTCGGCGTGGCGAAGGGCGGGTGCGGCGCGGGCGATGAGCTGGCATCGTCCGCCGGCGCGTGGGTGCTCACAGCGCGACGCCCGCGCCAGGCGCCTTCGCCAGCGCGGCGTCGATCGCGGCCGGATCGAAGCCCACGAGCACCTGCCCGCCCACGTCGATCACCGGGATCTGCCCGCCCGCAAGCCCCGCGCGCGCGAGCTTGCGCGACATCTCGCGCTGCGCGTCGCGGTCTTGCTCGATGTCCTTGTAGACGACCTGCACGCGCCGGCGCGTCAGGTACGCCTGCGCCGCGTGGCAGGGCTTGCACCACTCGGCGCCGTACACCGTCGCCGACACCTTCGATGTGTCGGCGACGGGCGGGGGCGGGGGCGCGTCGCCCGAGGCCCGCGGCGGCAGGCCGGGCGCTCCCCCGCGGCGCCGCTCGGCGAGGCCCTCCCACTCGGCGCGGGTCATCGTCGTCACCTTGAACGCGCCCGTCGGATCGCGCTCGCGGAGGTTGGCGACGTACACCTGCCCCGTCGTCGCGCCGTCGTCGGAGGTCGTCACGACCACGCGGACGGCGTCCCGCCCCTCGGGGGGCACGGCGGCGACGGTCATCGCCGTGTGAAACTCGCCCTTCGCGTCGATCCAGGTGAGCAAGAGGTTGGGCGTCGACTCCGTCAGTGTGAGCTTCGGGAGGTCGCGGCTCACCGGGCGCGTCCCGTCGTCGGGGCGCTTGCACGACGTGAGCGCGAGGGCCGCGCCGAGCGCGAGCGCGAGCGCGCCGCGGATCACGCGGCGGCTCCGCGCGGGCGCCGCCTGGGGCGAGGGGAGGGCATCGGGCGCAGCTTGCGCCGCCCCCGCCTCGCGCGCCACCCCCGCCGGGTCAGGCGGGCTCACCTCGGCCCCCGCGCGAGCTCGTCGCCGAGGTTCGACCACTCGCTCATCAGGCGCTCGAGCTCCCGGCGGCGGGCCTGCTCCTCCTTCGCGCGGCGCGCGAGGCCCTCCCAGTCGCCGCCCGGATCCTCCTTCAGCGCGTCGACGAGCGTCGAGAGCTCCCCCTCGCAGCGCGCGATCTCGTCCTCGAGCTCGGCGAGCCGCTTCTTCTTCTTCTCCCACGCGCGCGCGCGCGCCCGCTCCGCCTCGAAGCTCTCCTTCGCGGCGACCTTCTCGCGGGCCTTCGGCGGCGGCGCGCTCGGCCTCGCCGCGGCGTCGCGCCGCGCCTGCCACGCGACCAGGTCGTCGAACGTGCCGGGGTGATCCGCCGCGGCGCCCGCCTCGACGGTCACGCACCGCGTGGCGACCGTGGAGAGGAACCGCCGATCGTGGCTCACGAACACGACCGTGCCGTCGAACCCGACGAGCGCCTCCTCGAGGATCTCGGCCGCGGGGATGTCGAGGTGGTTCGTCGGCTCGTCCAGGAACAGCAGGTTGCGCGGCTCGAGCAGGAGCTTCGCGAGCGCGACGCGGCTCCGTTCGCCGCCGGACATCCCGCGGATCTCGCGGAACGGATCGTCGCCGTAGAAGCGGAACCGCGCGAGGTACTGCCGGGCGCCGTCGACGTTGAGATCGCCCTTGACGCTGCGGATCTCGTCGATGAGCGAGCGCTCCTCGACGAGCGCGCCGAGGTGCTGGTCGAACACGCCCTCGCAGAGGTTCGTCCCGCGGCGGACGCGGCCCTCGTCCTCGGGCGCGCCCTCTCCGGCGAGCAGCTTCAAGAGGGTGCTCTTGCCCGCGCCGTTCGGGCCGACGATGGCGACGCGCTCGCCCCGCTTGATGAAGAGATCGAGCCCGGAGAAGAGCGCTCGCCCGCCGCGCGACGCGCCGAGCCCCTTCGCGTCGAGCACGATGTCGCCCGAGCGCGGCGCCGGCACGAACCGGAAGCTCACGCGCTCCGCCCGCGACCACACGTCCTCCGGGCGCGCCGTGACGTCGAGCTTGTCGAGCATCTTGCGGCGGCTCTGCGCCTGCTTGGTCTTCTGGCCCGCGATGTTCTTGCGGATGAAGTCCTCGGTCTTCTGGATGAACGCCTGCTGGTCGGCGAAGAGCGCCTCCTCGCGCTCCAGATCCGCGGCGCGCGCCTCGGCGTAGGCGCTGTACGCGAGCGGGTAGACGCGCAGGCCGCGCCGGCCGAGCTCGAGCGTCGCGCCCGTCGTCGCGTCGAGGAACGCGCGATCGTGCGACACGATCAGCACCGCGCCCGCGTACGCCGACAGGTAGCCCTCGAGCCAGCGGATGGTGTCGAGATCGAGGTGGTTGGTCGGCTCGTCGAGCAGCAAGAGCTCCGGCTCCCGCGCGAGCACCGTGCCGAGCAAGAGGCGGCCGCGCTCGCCGCCCGAGAGGCTTGTGACGGGGCGCGCGAGATCGGCGTCGGAGAACCCGAGGCGCTCGGCGAGGATGCCGACCTTGCGCTCGAGCTCGTCGCCGTGCGCGTGCTGGTAGCGATCCAGCGCGACGGCGAGCGCCGCGAGGGCCGCGTCGTCGCCGCTCACGGCCTCCGCGATGGCCCGGTCGCGCTCGGCGCGCAGCGCGAGCACCTCGGAGAAGCCGGCGAGGAACGCGCCGAGCACGTCCCCCTCCCGCGACAGCTCGTGCGACTGCCGGTAGTAGCCGAGGGAGGCGCCCTTCTTCACGGTGACGGCGCCCGCGTCCGGCGTGAGCTCGCCCGCGACGAGGCGGAGCAGCGTGCTCTTGCCTGCGCCGTTGGGCGCGACCAGCGCCGCGCGCTCGCCCGCCTCGAGCGAGAACGTGACCCCCGTGAACAGCTGGTTCGCCCCGGAGCCGAACGCCAGATCCGCGACCGCGAGCGCTGCCATGCGCGGGCCCTATACCGCAAGCCGGCGGCGACACGCGCAGGCGGCGCGCGCCGGGCCTCCGATGCCCTTTGACTCCGGTGACAAACCATCTATAGCGAACGTCGACACGGTCGGTGGCGCCTCTCGGGCCCCGGTCGAGCGCGCTCCCGGGTGGGTGGCTGGGCTCTTCGCGGAGCCGGGCGCCCTCGCGGCACAGGCAGTCACCCGACGCGCGCGGGTCGTCCCGAAGGCAACGTTCCCCGCCGCGCGAGGTGCATCGCGCGGGCGTCCTCTTGGCGAACACCGACGACATCCCGGCCCAGGCGCCGACCACCAGCTCCCCGGCGACCATCGCCGACACGCTCTCCACGCTCAGCGACCGCGGGCTCCGCAGGCTGCTCGGCGCGCGCACGTTCCTGCGCGGGCTCGAGTACGCGCGCCGCCGCGTCGTCGAGGACGTCGTCGTCGCCGAGGGCGAGGCCACGGGGCGCGTCCGCGGCTCCGATCCCGAGCCGTACGCGGCGCGGGTGTTCCTGTCGCCCGAGGGCATCCGCAGCGACTGCAGCTGCCCGGTGTTCGAGAAGTCGAAGCAGCACTGCAAGCACGTCGCCGCGCTGCTCATCAGCGTCCGCGATCAGGCGCGCGGCTCGAACCCCCGGCCCGCGCCGCCGCCCGCGCCGCCTCCTCTGCCCTCGGCCGGCCCCCCCGTCGCGGCGTCGCAGGGGGGCGGCGGCAGCAAGAGCTCTCGCCGCGAGCGTCGGCGCCCGCGCCTGCTCGCGATGCAGGGCGGCGTGTCCACCACGCACGTCGTCGACCGGCACCACGGCACCGTGCACACGCACGTCGTCGCGTCGTCCCCCGCCGACGCGACCCACCGCTCCACGGGCATCGGCGCGTGGCTGCCGCCGTCGGGCGCGCTCCAGCCGGCGAGGCCGATCGAGTTTCGCCTGCTCGTGCGCCAGGGCGGCCTGACGGTCACCGCGCTCGACGCCGAGGCGCGCGCGCCGATGCTGCCCTCGGTCGCGCTGACGTGGCAGGCGCTGTCGCCGACGGCCGACCGCGAGGCGCTCCGGGTGCTCGCGCGGTTCGAGAGCGGCAACCCGCGCCACCCCGCCGTCGATCTCCGCGGCGAGGAGGCGGCCGAGCTCCTCCCGCTCCTCAGCGGCCGCCGCGTGCTGCTCGAGCCGACGCTGATGCAGCTGCGGTTCGCCGACGAGCCGCTGCGGCCGCGGTTCGATCTCGAGCTCGCGGGCGACAGCATCGTGGCGAAGGCGAGCTTCGAGCGCGCGAGCGACAGGCGCAGGTTCTCGCTCGCGCAGGGCGGCTGGTTCGAGGGGCACCCGAGCTGGCACGTCGACACGAGCGACGGCGTCGCGCGCCCGATCGATCGCCGCGTCAGCGCCGCCGCGATGCGCCGCCTGGTGAAGAGCCCGACCATCAGCGAGCCCGCGTCCGAGCTCGTGCCGCTCGTGATGGACGGGCTGCCGCGCGTCGCGCTCGAGATGGGCGCCGCTCTGCCGACGCTCGACCAGGTCGCCGACGTCATCGACATCGATCCGACGTTCCGCATGCAGGCGGCCGGCGGCATCACCGAGGTCGTGGTCACGCTGACGGCCGTCTACGGCGACACCGAGGTGCAGGTGCGCGCCGACGGGATCTCCCCGCCCGTGATCCTGAAGCCCCCGACGGAGGGGCAGCGGCGGTTCCGCTGCATCCGCACCGACATCGCCGCGCAGCAGGCCGCCGCCGAGCGGCTGAAGGAGCTGGGCCTCTTGCCCGACGACGGCGGCCAGAAGTTCGCCGCGATCGGCCCGAAGGCCGTGAAGTTCTGGAGCGAGGGGCTCGGCGCGCTGCCGGAGTCGTGGGATCTGTTCGTCCCCGAGGACCTCGTCGACACGCAGGTGCGCAAGACGCCGCTCTCGATCAGCGCGTTCGTCGATCGCAAGTCGAGCTCGGGGATGGACTGGCTGTCGCTGAAGCTCAGCTTCGTGAGCGAGGGCGTCGGCGTCGATCGCGACGAGCTGATGCGCACGATCGCCGCCGGCAAGAAGTACGTGAAGCTCGAGGACGGCTCGTTCGCCGAGCTCGACCCGCAGGCGGTGCAGGCGCTGCTCGATCGCGAGATCGAGATCCTGTCGTCGATGGGCAAGGGCGGAAAAATCCCGCTGTCGCAGGCGGGGCGCCTCGAGGAGCTGCTCGGGCAGATCGACGGAGACGTGAAGGTCGCCGCCGGCGCGAAGGAGCTGTTCAAGCAGCTGCGCGACATCGACGGCATCGAGGTCGCGAAGAAGCCGAAGGCGCTGAAGGCGACGCTGCGCCCGTACCAGGAGGCCGGGCTCTCGTGGCTCCTGTTCGTCCACAAGCTCCGCTCGGGCGGCGTGCTCGCGGACGACATGGGCCTCGGCAAGACGCTGCAGACCATCAGCCTGCTCGCGTCGGTCAAGCAGGACGAGAAGCGCCTGCGCGCGCTCATCGTCGCGCCGACGAGCGTCGTGCCGAACTGGGCGCGCGAGCTCGAGCGCTTCGCCCCCACCCTGAAGACCGTCGTGTGGCACGGCGCGGACAGGCACGAGCAGAAGGACGAGGCCGAGAGCGCGGAGGTGCTGATCACCTCGTACCAGCTGCTCCGCCGCGACGAGGAGTACCTGTCGAGCCTCGAGCTGTCGTACGCGGTGCTCGACGAGGCGCAGCACATCAAGAACGCGAGCTCGGCGACGGCCGCCGCGGCGAAGCGCCTCCGGTCCGACCGGCGGCTCGCGCTCACCGGCACGCCCATCGAGAACCGCCTCTCGGAGCTCTGGTCGATCTTCGATTTCGTCAGCCCGGGGCTGCTCGGATCGCTCGACAAGTTCGAGGAGCGCTACGGGCGCCCGATCGACGGCGGCGACGCGAAGGCCGCGGGCCGCCTGCGCGCGACGATCCACCCGTTCATCCTGCGGCGCACGAAGCTCGAGGTCGAGAAGGATCTGCCCGAGATGATCGAGACGGATCGCGTCGTCGAGATGACCGCCGAGCAGAAGAAGGTCTACCAGGCCATCCTGCGCGAGGTGCGCGCGCAGGTGATGGGCGAGGTCGAGAAGAACGGCCTCGCGAAGAGCCAGCTGCACATCCTCGCGGGGCTCACGCGGCTGCGGCAGGCGGCGTGCGATCCGCGCCTGATGGGCCTGCCGCGCGCGTTCGGCGACGACGACTCGGGCAAGCTCGAGGCGCTGCGCGAGCTCGTGCAGTCGGCGGTCGAGGGCGGGCACAAGGTGCTCGTGTTCAGCCAGTTCGTGCAGATGCTCCACCTCATCCGCGCGGCGTTCGACCAGGACGGCGTGAAGTACGAGTACCTCGACGGATCGACCGTCGACCGGGCCGAGCGCGTCGAGCGGTTCCAGTCCGACCCTGCGTGCAGCGCCTTCTTGATCAGCCTCAAGGCGGGCGGGCCGGGCCTCAACCTGACGGCGGCCGACACGGTCGTGCACTTCGACCCGTGGTGGAACCCCGCCGTCGAGGAGCAGGCGAGCGCGCGCGCCCACCGCATCGGGCAGTCGAAGATCGTGACCGTGTACCGCCTCGTCTCGGAGGGCACGATCGAGGAGAAGATCCTGGTCTTGAAGAGCAAGAAGCAGAAGCTCGTCGAGAGCGTGCTCAGCGAGGATCAGGGCGGCGCGAAGAAGCTCACGAAGACCGACATCGAGGATCTCTTCCGGCTCGACTGACGCGCCTGCTAACGTCGCGGCGATGGGGCACCGCGGCCAGGCCGGCGGCGCCGCTGCGGCGCGTGGCGGCCAGAGGGTCGAGCGGCTCCTCGCCGTGCTCGAGCGGTACGTCGCGCGCCTCTCCGCGGCCGCGGTCGTGAAGGCCTCGATGGCGCGGCTCGGCTACGTGGACGCGGAGCTCTCGCCCGACCAGCTGGAGCGCCTCGTCGCCGAGACCATGATCGGGCTCAGGTTGTTCTGCGCGCCCACCCGGCTGCCGGACCTGATGCTCGAGCTCGCGGATCTCTGCGACCTCGAGCGCGAGCGTCGGTGAGCTAGGGCGCCAGCCGCTCGAGGGGCACGTACGGGCCGCCGTAGCCAAGCGGGCGCATCAGCGCGAGGTACGCGTCGACGATCGAGCGCGCGCGCCCCGCCTTGTTCGACGCGACGCCGAGCACGACGACCTGGCTGCCCGCCTTCTGCACGTCGGCGGCCTCGGCGTTCGAGAACGGCGCGCCGTCGCTCGTGATGAAGCAGATGAGGTCGGGGGAGAGCGCGACCGGCGAGGTCCGGGCGCCGTCCCACGCGAAGAGGTTCTCGTTCTGGTTGTAGATCCGGAGCGTCCGCTTGCCCTGCCGCAGCGTCACGACGCCGAGATCGAAGCCGCCGGCCGTGTCCTCCGCGACGTCGACGATCTCGCCGCGGAACAGCTCGCGCGCGCGGAGGAGCTTCGCCACGGCCGCGACGGGGTCGCGCTCCCGTGCCCTCGCCTCGCGCAGCGCTCGGCCCACCGCGCGCGCGCGGGAGAGCGTCCCCGCGACGGCGACGGGCTTCATCGTGGCGCCCGTCATCGACCAGAACGCGACGCCCGCGTCCTCGCGGAACGCGCCGCCCGAGATGATCCCGCGCAGCGTCGCGTCCGCGGTGGTCGCGTCGGGCGCGTCGAAGCGGATGGAGAGATCGCCGTTCGCGACCAGCACCGGGGAGAGCGGCAGGCCGTGCGCGGCGTACGTGGAGACGTCGAGCGTCGGCATCGCGCGGTCGGCGCCGGACGCGTCGACGAGCGGCAGCCCGCGGCTCGCGCACACCGTCATCGGCAGGATGCTGTTGCCGGCGCCGACCTCGCCCGGGAGCACGAGATCGAAGGGCGCGCCGCGCACCGCTTCGAGCGCGCGGAACGCGATCGTCGCGGCGTCGAACGGGAACCCTGACGCCGCGGCGGTCGGCGAGCCCACGCCCGCAGAGACCGCCATCCACGCGTCGTCCGGCACGTCACGGACCGAGACGACGTCGATGACGGGCGTCTTCGCGAGGAGCTCGCCGAGCAGCTGCTCGCCGAGCGCGAACGGGCCGCCCCCGCCCGCGCCGAGCAGCGTCGCGCCGACCAGGACGTCGCGCAGCGCGACCTCGTCGAAGGGGGAGGTGGGGAGGGATGCAGCGGGGTTAGATTTGTTCTTTTTCATGTGGAGGGGCTCCCGTCTTGGTCCAGCCGGAGGGTGATCGCCCGCGCGCCCTGATCGGCGGCGATCCGCCGGGCGCGCGCGGCGAGCGAGGCGTCGCCGGTCGCGCGCGCGGAGAGGCGCAACAGCTCGGCGTGGAACACGCGCTCGCCGGTCGCGTCGACCGCGGCGAGCCCGTCCGCGAGCACCTGTCGCGCGACGTCGTCGCGGCCGCCGTCGAGCGCCGCCCGCGCGATCAGCGCCGCCGAGAGCGTCGCTGAGACCCGGACGCCGCGCGCGCGCATCGTCGCGTGGGCGCCCGTGGCGTCTCGGAGCCCCTCGTCGACCTCGCCGAGCCGCGCGCGCGCGCAGCCCCCGACGAGCAGGGCGAGCGGCGCGTACGCGGGGAACCCCCCGGCCACGGCGACGCGCCCGAGCTCCGCCGCGCGCGCCAGGGCGAGCTCGAGCTCGTCGCGGTGCAGGTGCAGGTACGCGAGCGTCTGGAGCACGAGCGCCTCGCTGAAGGGCTGCCCGAGCGCGCGCGCCGCGCGGTGCCCGCCCGTCGCCACCTCGAGCGCGAGCTCGGGCTCGCCGAGCAGCCACAGCGTCGTCGCGTACGGGAACATCGCCGTCACGCGCGGCGTCTGCGCGAACCTCGCCATGTGCTCGGCGTCCATCCCCGGCGTCATGTGCGCGAGCGCCGCCTCGAGCCGGGCGCGCGCACCGGCGAGCTCGCCCGCCCAGAAGAGCGAGTTGCCGAGCACGTGGTTCGCCTCGACGGCGAGGTGGGGATCGTCGCTCTCCTCGGCGAGCGCGAGGCACGCGGACGACAGCTCGCGGGAGCGCGCGTGCTCGGCGCGGAACAGGTGGTACGTGCGCAGGCCGAAGACCGCGGCGAAGCGGGCGGCCTTGTCGCCCCCGCGGCCCGCGAGCTCGTGCGCTCGCTCATAAGCGCGGCGGGTCTCGTCGGCGCCCTGACCGTGCGTGACGATGCGCGCGACGCCCTCGTGCATCCGGAGCGCGAGCTCGTGCTCGACGCGGGCCTCGGCGTCGGCGAGCTGGGGCAGGAGCGACAGGGCGCGCTCCACGTGCGCGCCGGCCTCGCGGTGCGCGCCGTCCCTGAGCGCGCGGGTCGCGGCCACGCGGTACGCCGAGATCGCGGGCGCCGCCTCGCCGGCCGCGGCGTGGTGGAAGGCGAGGCGCCCCGCGTGCGGCTCGAGCGCGCCTTGGTAGAGCAGCGCGAGCGCGGTCGCGACCTTCGAGTGCAGCTCGCGCCGCGCCGACGCGAGCGACAGCTCGTACGCCGCGTCACGCAGGAGCGCGTGCGCGAACATCAGGCGCCCCGCGTCGGGCTCGCTCCACACCCCGCGCACGCGCGCCTCGTCGACCCTCGGCGTCGCCGACGGCGGGGTCAGCCCTCGCGCGGACAGGAGCGCGCCGAGCTCCCTCGCGTCGAACTCGCGGCCGAGCGCGGCGCCGTCCGACACGACGTCGCGCACGGCGCGCGGGAGCCGATCGAGGCGCGCCACGAGCACCGCGCGAAGATCGGGCGGCACGAGCGCGGCGCCGGGCGGCGCGTCGAGGGCGTCGAGGTCCTTCAGCAGCAGCACGGCGTGCTCGACGAAGAGCGGGTTGCCGTCGGTGCGCGCGGCGAGCCACGCGCCGACCTCGGGCGAGAGCCGCCGTCCGACCAGCGCCTCGCCGAGCGCGCGCACGTCCTCCGCGCCGAGCGGGCCGACCGTCACGCTCACGGCGCCGGGCAGCGGGCCGTCCGCGGTGGGCCGCGTCGTCGCGAGCACGGCCACGGCGGCCGTCGAGAGCTCCGCCGTCGCGCGGCCGAGGAGCGCCCTCGTCTCGGGATCCGCGAGGTGCGCGTCGTCGATCTGCAGCACGATCGGGCGCGCGGTCGCCGCCGCGGTGAAGAGCGCGAGCGCCGCGCGCTCCTGCGCGAGCAGGCGCGCGGCCGGCGGGAGGCGCAGGAGCGTCGAGCCAGGGAGCGACGCGTCGAGCAGCGCGTCGAGCAGCGGCGCCAGCTCGTCGACGCGCGGCGCCGTCTGCGGGAGCGCGGAGAGCGTCTCGCGGATCCTCTCGCGCGCGCCCGCGGCGCCGTCGAGCCGCGCGGCGCCGACCATCGCGCCGACGAGCGCGCGCACGGGCCCGAGCGCGCGCGCCTCGATCGGATCGACCGAGGCCGTGAACCAGCCGACCTCGTCGCGCAGCTCGTCCGACCGCGCGGCCACCAGGCGGCTCTTGCCCACGCCCGCCTCTCCCTCGACGACCACGAGGCACCCGTGTCCCCCGAGCGCCTCGCGCACCGCCGCGCCGAGGGACTCTCTCTCCCTCTCTCGACCGAGCAGCGGGCCGGCGGACGCGGAGGCCGCGCGCACGCCCACGAGGCGGTGGAGCTCCACGGGCGCCGCGAAACCCTTGAACGCGCGGGCGCCCAGCGGCTCGAGCCGGTGCGTCGCGGCGCCGAGGCGCGCGAGCTCCGGGGCGATCCACGCCTCGCCCTCGGGCGTCGCCGCGAGCGCGCGCGCGGCGAGGTTCACGGCGTCGCCGTAGCACGCGTACTCCTCGCGGCTCCGGGCGCCGACGAACCCGGCGAAGACGCGCCCTCGCGCGGCGGCGACGCGCAGCGTGGGTCGCCGCGCGAGCAGCTCGAGCGACGCCGAGAGCGCCCGCTCGACGTCGTGCTCGGACGCGACGGGCGCCCCCCAGTAGAGGAGCGCGACCGGCCCCTTGTCCCCCAGCTCGATCTGCCGGAGGTGCCCCGCGGTCGCCGCCGCGCACGCGAGGACGTCGCCGACGGCGGCCGCGAGCTCGTCGCCCGGCAGCGCGACGAACATCGCGACGGCGTCGCGCAGCTCGCCGAAGCGCGCGTCGTCGAGCAGCTCCTCCGGGAAGAACCGCGTCGCCACCTCTCGCGCCCTCTCGGCGCTCAGCAAGGGCGCAGGCGGAGGGGCGTCGAGGGGCGCGGTGGACGCGCGGCGGATCTCGATCTCGGACGGTCGCGCCGCCGCCTGCGCGGCGATCGCGTGCTCGATCGCGCTGCCGCCGAACGCGTACGTCGATCGCGCGCCCCGCACGAAGACATGGCCGCAGAGCTCGCCGACGCCGACGCCGACGCGCACCGCGAGCTCGAACGTCCCGAGCGGTGTCGCGCGGGGGCTCACGCCGCGCACCGCTCGCACCACCTGCTCGGCGGCCGCCGTCGCGCGCGCCTCTGCGCTCCGCGCCTCCCCCGGGAACAGCGCCGTGAAGGCGTCCCCCGCGTAGCTCGACACGAAGCCGCCGTGCGCCTCGACCGCGCCGACGGCCGGCTCGAACAGCGCCGTGATCGTCTCGGCCAGCACCTCGACGCCGAGCGGGCCGTGCGCCGCGAGGGATCTCGTGAGCGCCACGAACCCGCGCACGTCGACGAAGAGCGCGGCGCCGGGCTCCCGCGCCTCGGTCACGCCAGCGGCCGCGCGCGCGAGCACGAGCGGCGGCACGAGCGCGCGCATCACGCGGCCTTCGCGAGGAAGGGGAGCGTCAAATTGCCCTTGAAATAGCCCATCAGCGTGTCGACGTCGTACCCGCCGAACCAGAACGACAGCGGCCACGGCTGCGACGTGCCGACGACGCCCCCGAGCGCGCCGCCGGGATCGACGACGAGGGGCGGGCCGTCGAGCGGGAACGCGTACACGGCCTGCATGCCCATGAACTGCGTCGCCGCCAGCATCTGACCGACCAGCACGCGATCGTTCGCGAGCCCGCGCAGCCGCTTCTCGAGCGCGAGCCGCGCCATCGGATCACGCTCGCGCTCGAGCCGCTCGGTGAGCGCCCGGGCGCGCTCCGCCCGCGTCTTCGCGTAGTCCATCACGCCGGTCGCCTCGGCGACCTCCGCGGACTGGATGCTCGCGGTGTTGAGCCGAGGGTTCAGGAGCGCAGGATCGAGGAACACGTCGTTGACGGTGAGCCACGGGCGCGTGACGTCCCAGAGCGCCTTGCGGCGCAGCGACGCGCCGTCGCGCTCGATCTCGAGATCGAAGGGATCGATCGGCGTCGACCACGCGGCCTCGACGAGGATCAGGTTTCGCTGCTGGAACTGCGCGCCGTCGCGCAGGCGCACCCGCGCGCCGACGAGCGCGTGCGCCGGCGCGGGCGCGCCGCCGATGGTCACGCTGGTCACGACCACGCCGTCGTCCGCCGTACGCGGCCAGCGCGGGCACACGAAGTCGTTGGTCCGCACGACGCGGTCGAACGGCGGCTCCCCGGGCACGACGAACGACGGCCCCGAGACCCCGCGCAGATCGTCGGACGGATCGGGATCGACCGCGAACCGGCACTGGAACCACCCCTCGAACGAGAGGACCATCATCGCGCCACCGCCTTCTTGCCGCTCGCCATCACGGCGGCCCAACGCCGCTCGATGAGGTCGATCGTCTCGGCCACGTACGCGACCCGCGCGGGCGCGCCCGGCAGCTTCGACACCGCGCGCGCGCGATCCCGGAGCCCCACCAGCTGCTCGCCGATCAGGAGGAACGCGGCGCGCCTGTGCGGCAAGAACGCGAGGTCCGTCGGAGCGTCGAAGCACGGCCCCGCGCGCTCCGGCCGCGCCTCGTCGCCCGCGGGCAGCTGCGTCAGGATCTCCGAGAGCGGCCGGATCAGCATCGTCATGAACGGGAAGAACGCCGCGGACTTCAGCTCCGCGAGCTCGGCCACCGACTCGTCCGTGTGGTTGAACAGCCGGGTCAGCATCAGCAGCATCGTCGCGTACGCGTCCGTGAAGAGCTCGAGCACCGCGCGCGACAGCGGGTTCGTGACGACGGTCGCGCCGGGGCGCGGCGCCGCGCGCGGGTTCGGCACCACGCGACGCGACGGCTCGAACGACGGGTTCGCGCGGGTGAGCGCGTCGAGCTCGGCGAGCAGCTGCAAGAACACCCGGTAGTGCGGCGGGTTCATCGGCGGATCCTCCGGGAGGCCGCCGTCACGCGCCGCCGCCGCCGCGAGAAAATCGCGCGCGCGCGGGCCGGCGCCGCTCCCGCCCTCGCCCTGCTCGATGATGAGATCGATCGCCCGGAGCGCGGAGGGCAGATCGGAGATCGCGAAGAGGAACACGTCGTACACGCCGCCCTTCGCGCGGTACCTCGGGAAGTCCAGGCCCAGCTCCGCGCCGGTGATCTCGTTCCTCGCCTGCCCCAGGAAGAGATCGACGCCCGCCGCGTCGAGCGCGAGCAGCGTCTCCCTGATCCTCGCGTACAGCTCGCCGACGGTGCGGTACCCGCCGGGGCCGGGGGCGAGCTGCCGCGAGGGCCCGCCCTCGGCGCAGAACGCGTCCTCGGGCTCGATGCGCGCCGGGCGCTCGAAGCAGACGAACCTCATCAGCGTCTCGCGATCGAGCCGCGTGCACGTCATCTCGTGGCGAAACAGGCTCGTCGGATACGGGAACGGCGGGTGCGCGAACGTCGGCGCGCCGCCCACCGCCGTCAGCAGGTTGCACACGAGCCCGAGGTGCTCCATCTCCTGCCGCGCCACCATCAACAGCAGGCGCTCCCACTGCGTCACGTGGTTCAGCTCGTGGTCGGTCAGGCCCTCGTCGACGCTCGCCTTCAGCGACAGCGCGGAGAACAGGTACGCGCCGCAGAGCGCGTGCTCGACGGCCGCGGCCTCCGAGAGGAGCTTCACGAGATCGCTTCGCGTGGGCGGGTGAGCGCGCGTCATCGCGCGAGAGGGTGCCCGCGGGCGCCGCGGCGGTCATCATAATTTCAACACTGGCGCCCGGCGCGCGCGTGGTGCTGTGATGGCGGCGCGTGCGCGCCCCGCCTCGAGCCCCCCGCCTGCTCATCGTGCTCGCGTGCGCGCTCCTGCTCCCCATCGTGCCGTTCGTCGTCATCGGCGAGCTGCCGGGCGAGCGGTGGCTGCGCGCGAGCGGGGACGGCGCGCTCGCGTTCGGCGCGACGGGCGCGGCGCTGCTCGCGCTCGACGTGCTCTTGCCGATCCCGTCGAGCCTCCTCGGCGCGCTGCTCGGCGCGCGGCTGGGCTTCGCGGCGGGCTTCGCGTGGTCGCTCGCCGGGCTGTGGGTCGGGCACGTCGTCGGCTACTCGCTCGGGCGCCTCGTCCCGTCGCGGTGGGCGAGCGAGCTGCCGCGCGCGCCGACGCTGTGGGTCGTGTTCCTCAGCCGCCCCGTGCCGGTGCTCGCGGAGGCGGTCTCGGTCGCGTCGGGCGCGGAGCGCGTGCCGCTCGCCGGGTTCCTCGCGGCGTCGGCCGCGGGCGACTGCGTCTACGCAGCGGTGCTCGCCGCCGACGGCGCGGCGTGGCTGCCGTCGGGGCTGCGCGGGCCCGGGCTCGCCGCGCCGATGCTGCTGCCCGTCGTCGCGTGGCTGTCGTGGCGTTGGCTCGCGGGTCGGCGCGCGGGCGGCTCGGCGTCGCGAACCAGCGAGGCGAGCGATCGGGCGCGCGCGGTCCGAGATCCCAGCCCGAGCCCGCCCGCGAGCGACGCCCGCGACACGACGTAAATCACGGGCGCGGGCTCGCCCGTTGCGCACGACGAGCGCGCGTCCGCCCACATCTCGGGCGTCACGGTGGCGCTCGATGTACTCCTGGACCTCCGCCTCCA
This sequence comes from Polyangiaceae bacterium, assembly GCA_020849655.1. GTDB lineage: Bacteria > Myxococcota_A > Polyangia > Polyangiales > Polyangiaceae > JADLFU01. The sequence continues at coordinate 14,540 of JADLFU010000108.1, forward strand.
GCGCCTGCTTCAGCATGGATTTCGGGAGCCCGAGGAGCGAGTGTCCGGGATCCGAAGCGGAATTCGAGCCGGATTGGCTGGAACCGCGCGCAGGCGTGGCCGTGCCACGTCGAGCACGGTTGCACCCAAGGCGGCCGAAGGACGCGAGGAACCCGGCGGTCGCGACGAAGGGATCCCGAAATCCATGTTCAGCATCCGTCGCGCGCCCTCACGCGCCAGGCGGCCGAGCGCAGACACCTCGCGCTCGGTCTCGTCCTCCGGCTTCTTTCTCGACTACCTTCAGCATCGGCGTGCCTCTTTCCCCGCCCTGCCAGGGGCGGCTTGGAGGTTGCTTCTACCGGAAGGGTACGCCGCTTCTTCAGCTCGGGCCGATCCAGGACTTCTGCTCATGTCTCCATCAACAGCCGGTCACTTCTTCACACGGAACGCGACGCTCCCGAGGTGAGAGCCGTAGAAGCTCGCGATGAGCAGGTGTAGACGCCGTTGTCGATCGTGAGCCCCGCGAGAGCGCTCGCGGCGAGCCGGATTTCGCACCGAGAAACACGCGCAGATCGCCTTGTTTCATAGGCTCGACAACCTCCCGGAGCCGCAGTGGCTCACCCACAGATTCTCGCGGTGACCCCCTTCTCGATGGCGGCGCGTACCGCCCGATCGACGCCACGCTGCACGCGAAGCTCGCGAGCGGCGAGCTCGGCCCGAGGTGACGGGCACGTACGCCTGTCACCTACACAGAGCGACATTGGCATCGACAGGCTTACATGGTACCGGGCGCCCATGTCTCGCTGGTGGCTCGCGGTGCTTGTGTCAGGTTCGTTGGCTTGTGGCTGCGCGGCGGAGGTGGCCCAGCCGGACGCCGACGCCGACGCGACCGAGTCGACCGCCGACGAGTTGCTCGCCCGCGCGGACGCCGAGTGGTTCTACGGCGGCGCGATGCCCGCGCTGGAGCAGGCGAAGGTCACCGTCTCGCTGAAGGGCCACACCGCGCGCCTGTCGGGCCTCCTCCCCGTCGGCGCGACGCTGCCCCCGCTGCCTCACGTCCGGCTGACCGCGGAGGCCGGGCGCACGCGCGTCGACGCGGTCTATCCGATCGCGACCGCGCGTCCGGGCAAGGCCAACTCGCGCGCCGGGACATACAAGCTGCAGCTCGTGAAGCCGTTCCGGCCTGACGGCGCGGCGTTCACGCAGCAGGAGGGCAACCACTTCGTGCCCTGGGGCGGGTTCCCGTTCGTCGCGTACAACGACGGGATCGCCTTCCACGGACCGATCACGTCGGCGGACGCGGCGACCAGCGCCGACGACGTCTGGGTGCTGAAGCGCGGCGCCGTCTCCGGCGGCTGCAACCGCATGATGGGCGAGCACGTCGTGGAGCTGACCCACGCGCTCGGCGTCGACATGCGCCGCGCGTACCGCGCGAACGAGGCGGTGACGCCGAAGCGCCGCGCCGAGGTGGACGTGATCACCGACTACGACGTCTGGGGCGGCAAGCTCGTCGACGTCGACTACCCCACTGACGTCGGCGTCGTGCGCCCCGGCAAGGTGGTCGGCGCGGCGAACGTGGAGATGTTCGGCTCGTGGGTCGCGTCGGAGCAGACCGGCGGCCGCGACCTGCCGAAGAGCCTGAAGTGGGAGGCCGGCGTCGCCGGCGACCCGTACGTGTTCGCCGAGCACGTGCTGCCCGGCGCGGTGTGCTCGGTGCCGAAGGCCGACCTCGCGAAGACCCGCGCGTACACCGCCGCGAACGGCCCGCTGCCCGCCGACTTCTGCGCGAAGCGCGCGTGCTACCTCGACGCGATCCGCGCGGGATCGACGCCGCGCTGCCGCTGACGCGTGCGCGGATCAGCGGCAGCCGCTCGGCTCGAGATCGGGCGTCGGGCAGTGCGTCGCGACGAAGGCGCCGTCGAGCCGCTCTCCGCCCTCCATCGTCAGCTCGAACGTGCCCTCCGCGACGCCGCCGAGCTTCACCTCGGTCGTCGAGAGGCGCACGACGCCCGCCGTCGCTCGCTTGCTCACGCTCGGCGCGCACGCGTCGTCGAGCACGGTGAACGACGCCTGCTTCGTGTCGCGCGCGCGTCGGACCCCGGCTTCGCGCAGCGGATACTCGCCGCGCGAGAACGGAGCATCGCGCGCGTCGCCGCCCTGCTTCAGCGTGGCCATCCACATCGTCGACGCGCGAGGCCAGCCGCCGCGCGTGATCGCGTCGCAGAGCGCGTCTCCGTCCGAGAGCACGATCGTCAGGTCGTCGGCCTTCGCGCGCCACAGGTAGACCGCGCTCCTCACCGTCAATGTTCGGCCCGCGACGGGGCCGCTGACGTGGCTCGCGGGGCCCGCGGTCGCGCGCGCGGGCGTCGACGACGGGGGGGCCGACGCCTGCGCGGCAGGAGCCGCAGACGGAGGCGCGACCGGGGGCGACGCGCAGCCCGACGACGCGATCGACGCGGCGGCCGTCCACGCCGCACCGGCCCGAGCCAGGCTCAAGCGACCGCGGGGCGCGGCTCGGTCGCCCCCCCTCCCGTGGCTGCGCCGCGCGAGACCGCGTACTTGCTCGGATCGGTCGCGTACTCCGCGTTCCCGTAGCTGACGAGCAGCTCGTCGATGCGCCTGACGAGCCCGCCGTCTCCCAGCATCGTGTACGCGAGCATCCGCTCGACCGCGTCGGCGTCGGCGAGGCTGCGCGCGCGGTGCTTCTCCGCGAAGGTGTCGGGCAGCAGGCTCCTGTCGCGCGCGTCCCGCGCGAAGCGCTCCGGCACCACCTCGAAGTCGACCCCGCCGTACAGCGCGGGGATGAGCGTCTTCTGCGCGCGGACCTGCGCCTTCAACGTGGCGAGCGGGATCGTCATCGTGGCCTCGGGGTGCCGGCAGCGTATCACCGCGGCCTCGTCGCGGTCGTGCGGGCGGCCCCGGATCCAATGCCGTTCGCCGCCCGCATGTCCTCCGACGCCGCGCCGCCGCACGACACCGTCCCGCTGAGCCAGGCGGTGCACGGGAGAATCAAGCGCCCCCCGCGGCGGGCACGGCCATGACGACGGCCGACGAACGGTCGGCCGGCCGCACGACCGCGGCACGGCCATGCCGACGGCGACGAGCGGCCGAGGCAGGTCGAGATCGCGAAGAACGGCGCCATTTCGCAGACGGTGTCACACGTCCGCCCCATGCCCATCGCCGCCGATGTCGCCTCGCCGCTCACGCCCACGCGTCATCGTCCCGGCCGAGCGCCGCCCGCGGCGCCCGCGATCGACGCCCGCGACACGACGTAGACCACGGGCGAGGTGAGCGCCGGGGGAGCCGCGCGAACCGGGAGAGCTCAGCGCCGCGCGAGCTCGCCCGCGATCCGCGCGAGGAGCGCCGCCAGCTCCGGCGCGGCCAAGGCGACCTCGTCGGGAGCGAGCACGCTCGCGGGCTCGAGCTCCGCGTCGTCGTGACGCGGCGAGCCCTCTCCGGCGACGATCCGGCGCACCGTGAGGAGCCGCGCCCGGAGCGTCTCCAGCGACGCCAGGCGGAGACCTCGCTCGGCGCGCTCGGAGAGGCGTTCTTCGATCATGCTCCGCGCCTCGTCGATCGGCGCGAGGGGCCGCGGCGGCTCGGAGGGCATCCACCACCACGCGTGCGCGGCGGGCATCGCCGGGATCCGGAACGCCGGGTCCACCGGTCCGTGCTCGCGGCCGAGCGCTCGAAGGTGATCGTCCAGCCGCGCCACGACGGACGGGTCGACCGCGGCGACCGCCGGCGAGCCCGCGTACCGTGTGAGCAGGAGCTCGATCGCCGATCGCTTCCCGCAGAGCTCGGGCCACGCGTCGTCGTCTGCCGCGATCGCCTCGTCGGCGACGATCTCGACGTACCCCGCGAGCTGCTCGCCGAACGGCGCGAGGGCCTCCGAGACGTCGCGGCGATGCCGTCGGACGGCCTCGAACGGGAGGAGATCGCGCGCCATCGCGGACTCGACGGCCAGCAGCGCCAGCGTCGTGTCGTGCAGGTAGGCCCCTCCCCAGATCCCCCCGGCGCGGAGCCCTTCGACCGAGCGCCGCAGGTACGCGAGCTGCTCGTCCACAGGAGCCGGGAAGAAGTACGCCATGCGCGAGGCGAACGTATCAGGCGCGCGCGCTCGCCCGAACCGGACCTCGAGCCTCGTCGGCGCCCCTCCGCCCGCCCAGCTCGCGGACCCACCCCTCGAGGTCGGGCACCCGGAGGGCGACCTGCTCGGTCGTGTCGCCCGCCCGCCACTCGACGGCGAGCAGCTCGACCCCCTGGGTCTTGCCCAGAAAAGAGCGCGGCGTGCTGACGCCGACGATGTCGACGAGCCTGGCGCGCACGTGGTTCTCGGCGATCGCCTGGACGAACACCAGCTCGTCGTCGAACAGCGCCAGGCGGCCCGCGCCGCGCAGCTGGGCCGCGCCCTTCGAGCGGAGGCCGAAGCTGCTCGCAGGGCTCTCTCGTCGCGCCGTCCGGCCCGCCGCGATCTCCGCGAGGTTGGCGCGGGCCGCCGCCATGCCACGCCGTGCCCACCCCAGGAGCAGCACCAGGAGCGCGACGCCCGCGGCGATCGAGAGAGCGATGATGAGCGCGGGCGGCATGGGAGAACCGTACCCCACGGCGCGGCATCTGGTTCACGGTCGTGGGCGGGGTGAGGCCACGAGCCCGCGCGCCCGGCTCACGGCGCGGCGCTCGCGCGCGGCCTCGGCGCGTCGGCGGCGCCGGGCTCCTCGTCGATCGGGAACCTCAGCTCCTGGGTCTCCTTGCCGCGCACGACCGAGATGCGCAGCTCGGGCGCGAGCACGAGGGAGCGGAACACGTCGAAGAACTGGAACGGATCCTCGATCTTCTTGCCGTTCACGCGCGTGACGACGTCGCCCGGCCGGACGGCGCCGGCGGCGAGCTCCGGGTCGGAGATCTGCACGATCTCCCAGCCCGCGAACCTGCCCGTCGAGGGATCGCGCGCGGGGCGCACGTCGAGCTTCGCGAGGAACGCCGGCGGCCCCGCCGAGACGATCTCGACGACGTCCTCGCGCCGGAGGTGCCCCGCGGGCACGGCGCGCTTCGGCTTCGCGGCGACCTCGGCGGGCGCGTCGGCCACGGGCACCGACGGCGCGCGAGGCGGCTCGGCGGGCGCGCGCGAGCCGCACGCGGGCAGGAGGGCGAGGGCGAGCGGGAAGAGCAGCCGGTGGTCCACGTCGAGGCAATGGATCGATCTGCACGTCCTGGCCAAGTTCCGCTATGGCCGCCGCGTGCAGACCCCGTTCGATCGCCTCGGCGGCGAGGCCAAGGTGCGCGCGATCGCCGAGCGCTTCTACGACGTGATGAGCCGCGACGAGCCCGCGCTCGCGAGGCTCCACGAGGTCGACGACGACGGGCGCGTCGCGCGGGGGCCGCGCGACCGGTTCGCGCTGTTCTTCATCGGGTGGCTCGGCGGGCCGCAGACGTACATGGAGCTGCACGGCCACCCGCGGCTGCGGATGCGGCACGCTCGGGTGCCCGTCACGATCGAGATGCGCGACGCGTGGGTGCGCGCGATGCGCCGCGCGATGGACGACGAGGGCGTCGCGGGCGACGTGCGCGCGCTGCTCGATCAGCGCCTCCTCGAGGTCGCGAACATGCTGGTGAACGCCGCCGGGTGAGCGTGTAGATCTGTCCCGCGCGCTCACGCGTCAGAGGGACATCACGATGCCGAGGAAGACCACGCTGCTCTTCGCCTTGCCGCTCGCCTACGCGCTCACCGGGTGCGCCACCACGACGCCGCTCGTGCAGAGCGACCTGCCGCTGCGCAGGGTCGTCATCTACCGCAACGGCGTCGGGTACTTCGAGCGCGCGGGCCAGGTGAACGCCCCCGAGGTGCGCTTCAAGCTGCGCCAAGGTGAGGTCGGCGACTTCCTGGCGACGATGGCCGTCATGGAGACGGGGGGCAGCTCGGTGCGCAGCGCGTCGTTCCCGATGAAGATCGACGACGGCGGCGACGACGAGCCCGACGAGCCCGAGGGCCCGTACTTGAGGCCGGTGCAGCCGCGAAAGAAGAAGGATCCGAACGGCCTCGTCGACGTGCTCCTGTCGCTCGACGGCAAGCGGCACGATCTGCAGGTGGGCTACGTCGGCGAGATGCCGGTGTGGCGCCCGTCGTACCGGCTCGTCATCCAGCCGGGCGGCGCCGCGGAGCTCCAGGCGTGGGGCATCGTGCAGAACGTGACCGGCGAGGACTGGTCGAACGTGCGGCTCTCGCTGGTCGCGGGCGCGCCGCTCTCGTTTCAGCCGACGCTCGGCGAGGCGATCATCCCGCCGCGCCCGACCGTCACCGACAGCGGCGAGGTGATCGGCGCGATGCCGGGGGCCGAGACGTCGCTCGCGCCCGAGCCCCCCGCGCCCCCGCCGCCGCCCCCGCCCGAGCCGAAGCCGTCGGCAGGGCCGGGCGGGATGGGCGGCCTCAGCAAGGCGGCGCCCGCGAAGGCCGAGAAGCGCAAGGCGCGCGCCGCCGCGAAGCCCTCGAGCCGCGCGGCCGCCTCGGGCGCGGGGCCGTCACGGGGCGACGACGACGAGCGGCCGAAGAAGGACGCCGAGGCGTATGACGCGCCCGCGGCGGCACAGGCGACGGCGCCCGTCCCGCGGCAGGCCGTGAGCCGCCCGCGCGATCTCGCGTCGCTGGCGGCGGTCGCGATCGAGGGCAGCACGACGCGCTACGACATCCCCGTCACCGTCAGCGTGCCCGACAAGAGCGCGACGATGGTGATGCTCGTCTCGACGCGCGTACCGGGCGAGAGCGTCTTCCTCTACGCGCCGGCGCCGGGCGTGCCCGACTCGCAGAGCCACCCGTTCCGCGTGGCGCGGTTCACCAACCAGACGGCCGGGCTGCTCGAGCGCGGGCCGATCGCGGTGTTCGAGGAGGGGGCGTTCCTCGGCTCGGGCCTCGTCGATCCCTTGCCGCCCGGCGCGACGACGACGGTGCCCTTCGCGCTCGAGCGCGCGATCGCCGTCGAGACGACCGGGAAGGTCACCGAGGAGGGCGCGCGCGTCGCGCGCATCGAGGGCGGCGGCCTGACGATCGAGCGCGACCTGCAGTTTCGCACCGTCTACACCTTCAAGAACGGCGGCGACCAGAAGGTGAAGGTGATGGTGAAGCACCCGCGCCACGGCGGCACGCGCCTGTACCAGCCGCCGACGGGCACCGAGGACAACGTCGGCACCGGCGCGGCGCTCGTGCCTGGCGAGCTCGGGCCCCACGCGAAGATCGAGCTCCCGGTCGACGAGCGCCAGACGCTCTCGCGCGGCGTCGACTGGTTCTCCGAGCTCGCCAACGAGGCCGTGCTCGCGTACGTCGCCGACAGCCGCGCCGACGCCGCGGCCGCCGCGCAGCTGAAGAAGCTGTGGGAGCTGCGCCCGGCGCTGATGAAGTCGATGGAGGAGCAGAGCAAGCTCGACATCGAGGAGCAGGAGCTGCTCCGCAGCACCGCCGAGACGCGCGACAACATCAAGGCGATCGAGAAGAACCCGCAGGCCGCGCTGCTCCGCAAGGAGCTCACCGAGCGCCTGCAGAAGGACTCGTCGCGCCTGAACGACATCAACAAGCGCAAGGTCGAGGTGCGGCTCGGCCTCAACGAGCAGCGCATCCGGTTCACCGATCTCGCGAAGGCCATCAAGCTCACGCACGGCCTCCCCGCGCCGAAGTGAGGCGCGCGTCGGCGCTGCTCGTCGCGCTCGCGCTCGCGGGGTGCCGCGACGGGCGCGGGCGGGACGGCGCGTCCCCGCAGGCGTCGAGCGAGGCGGCCGAGGCGCCTCGCTTCGCGCGCGGCCAGCTGGAGGCGCATTTCGCGAAGCACGGCGCCGAGCTGGGCGCGGCGACGAAGGAGGAGTACCTCGCGCGCGCTCAGGCGCTGGTCCGCGGCGGGCCCGGGATCGACGCGCTCACGCAGGCCGACGGCGACACCTGCTTCTTCGAGGAGGCGACCGGCGAGCTCGCGGTCGTCTCGGCGAGGCGTGTGCTGCGCACGTACTTCAAGCCGCGCGACGGGCGGCGGTACTTCGAGCGTCAGCGTGGGCGTTGACCTCGGGCGGCCCCACGCCACCCCTCCCAAGAAGGCCGAGACGCGCGCCCGGACGGCGCGGTAGGCTGGAGGCAAACCTTCGAGGGGGTGCTTGATGATCACGATCCGACGAGTGCTGGTGCTGGGCGGCCTGGGCGCGATGGTGTGCTGTCTCCCGTCGCTCGGGTGCGGCGGGGGAGGGGACGGCGCCGAGAGCGCGCCTCCCGCCGCGTCCGCCGGCGCGGGCGGAGGCTCCGCGGGCGGGGCCGGCGCGAGCGGTCAGGCCGGCAAGGCTGGCGGGGCCGGTCAGGCGGGTCAGGCAGGCGCAGGCGGCGCGGGCAAGGCGGGCGCGGGCGGGGGACAGGCGGGCACCGCGGGGGCGGGAGGCTGCGCGGTCGCGGCGGACTGCCCCACGGCCGCCGCCGTCCCGGCCGGGTGCGCGGAGCCGTTCTGCGACGCCGGCGTGTGCAGGCTGCGCGGGCGCGACGCCGACGGCGACGGCTACCGCACGAACCTCTGCAAGGCCGCGCAGGCGGGGACCGTGATCCTGCTCGGCGACGACTGTGACGACACCTCCGGCAAGGTGAACCCCAAGGGCTGGGACGGCCCCGCCGGCGACGGCCACACGGACGCGTGCGGCGACGGGGTCGACCAGGACTGCAGCGGCATCGAGGGCGACGGGAAGACCGCGGCGGGCGCCACCTGCACCTGCACCCCGGGCGACGTCACCCAGTGCGCAGAGCGTGACAACGGCCAGAAGATCACCTTCCCTGGGGGCAAGCCCGTCGGCGCTTGCAAGTTCGGCTCGAAGACGTGCCTCGCGGGCGGCACCTGGAGCCCGTGCACCGGCGCGGTCGAGCCCGCCCAGGAGCTGTGCGACGGCGCCGACAATGACTGCAACGGCGTGATCGACAACGACGCGATCGGGCAGGCCGTCCACTACCTCGACGCCGACGGCGATGGCCACGGCGACGCGCTCACGCCCGGCAAGCCGTCGTGCCAGCCGCCGACGCCGCTGTGGAAGAAGGGCATCGTCCCCGACGACTGCAACGACTCCGATCTCAGCGTCTACCCGACCGCGTGGGACGGCCCCCAGGCCGCGAAGACGACCGCGGGCATCATCGGCACGCTGAAGGCTGAGTTCTGGCAGTGCGGGACGCAGCCGCAGTGCCTCGCGGACGGGTTCGTGGGGGCCCCGCTCGGCACCCGCCAGGACTACCAGGTCAACGCCAACTGGGGCAGCGGCAGCGGCCACGCCGCGCTGACGAACGGCGACTACTGGTCGGCGCGCTGGACAGGCAAGGTGAGGGCCGGCCAGGCGGGCACCTACACGTTCCATGTGCGCAGCGACGACGGCTCCCGGCTGTGGGTCAAGGGGCAGCCGCTGATCGACAAGTGGGTGCCACAGGCCCCGACCGAGCACGCCGGCACGATCGCGCTCGCCGCGGGCGAGGAGGTCGATCTGGTGCTCGAGTACGTGGAGCTCGCCGTCAACGCGATCGTCCAGCTGCGGTGGGAGGGGCCCGGACTGTCGAAGCAGATCCTCTCGTCCATGTCCGACCCCACGCAGGGCGACCACCCCGACAGCTGCGACGGCGTCGACAACAACTGCGACACGCTCGTCGACAACATGCAGGTGCAGGACGGCGGAAAGACCGTGTTCTGCGGCGCGTGCCAGGCGGGCACCGCCCGGCCCTGCGGCGTCACCCGCGGGACGTGCAAGTCGGGCGTCCAGCTCTGCCTGCCGAGCGGCCAGTGGGACACGGCCTGCTACGGGGCGATCGAGCCGGTGACCGAGATCTGTGACGGAAAGGACGAGGACTGCGACGGCCTGATCGACAACAAGCAGGGCGGGTGCCCGTGCCAGATCGGCGCCGTCGAGAGCGACTGCGGCGTCTGCAAGAAGGGCTCGCGCCAGTGCACGGCGTCGGGCTGGACCGCCTGCGTCGGCGACGACGTCCCGCTCGAGCAGTGCGAGGACGCCGACAGCGACGGGCACTGCAACCTCTCCCGCTGCGAGGTCGCGTGCCCCGGCAGCAAGCCCGGCTACAAGCCGAAGGCGGGCGTCTGCCCGGGCGCGACGGACTGCAACGACCAGGCGGCCGCGGTGCACCCGGGCGCGAGCGAGGTGTGCAACGGCGTCGATGACAACTGCAACGGCATGGGCGACGAGCAGGCGCTGGTCGGCGCGGCCTGCAACTCGCTCCCCGGGACTCCTTGCAACACCGTCGGCAACCTGAAGTGCGTCAACAAGACGTTCTCGGTGTGCAGCGCGACGCCGCTGCCCGGCGCGCCCGAGGTCTGCGACAACGTCGACAACGACTGCGATGGCAAGATCGACGACGCCACATACCTCGGGCAGGCCGACGTGGTGCCAGCCGCGTGCTACCGCTGCGAGACGTTCTTCACGGGGATGCTGCGCCCGTCGCTGTTCGGCTCCGACGCGCTGCTCGCCGGCGACGACGAGTTCGCCACCAGCGGCCCCGAGGTCGACTACAAGCTGATGTTCGAGCTGGGCTCCGGCACGTACAGCGGAAGCCTCAGGGGCACGGCGTGCATGATGGGCCGCGAGACCAACGGCGGCGCCAGCGTCGGCTATGGGTGCGCCATCGACTACCGCGAGTACAGGGAGGCCGGCGTGAAGGTGCCCATCCTCGAGGTCGTCGGCCCCAAGTCGGTGGGCGGCAACGTCTCGTTCGGCTCGCAGACGGGCTACGCGAAGCTGTACACCGACTCGAACGAGGCGACCGACATCGGTGACGCGGCGGTGTCGGGCGCCGGGACGCTGACCACCTTCCACTACGAGTGCAACGGGCAGACCCCGGGCCCCGACATCGTGGTCGGGAATTCCGGTTCGGGCATGTCCTCCTGTTTCATGGGGCAGTTCAACTGCATCACCGTGCGGGTCGCGCCGAAGTGATGCCCCGGCGCCGTTGAGGTAGGGCGCGTGGATGACCACCACGCGCGCGCTCGGCCTCTCGTCGCTCAGCGTCCACGCGGGCGAGCCTTCGCCGGCCGTCGGCCCGCTCGAAGCGCCGCTCGTCTTGTCGTCGGCCTTCGGGTTCGCGAGCGCGGAGGAGGCCGAGGGCGCGTTCCGCGGCGACAACGACGCGTACGTCTACGGGCGCTGGGGCAACCCGAACGTCGAGCTGCTCGAGCGGAAGGTGGCGGCGCTCGAGGGCGCCCGCGACGCGGCGGCCGCCGCGAGCGGGATGGCGGCCATCTCCGGCGCGCTCCTGTCGGTGTGCGGCCAGGGCGATCACGTCGTCGCGCCGCGGTCGATCTACGGAGAGACGCCCCGGCTGCTCCGCGAGCGGCTGCCCCGCCTCGGGATCACCACCACCTTCGTCGACGACGTCTCGCCCGAGGGCTACCGCGCCGCCCTCGGGCCCCACACCCGCGTCGTCTACGTCGAGACGCCGTCGAACCCGACGCTCGCGGTGACCGACGTCGCCGCCGTCGCGGAGGTGGCGCGGCGCGCCGGCGCGCTGTCGATCGTCGACAACACGTTCGCGACGCCGTACTGCCAGCGGCCGCTCGAGCTCGGCGTCGACCTGGTGGTCCACTCGATGACCAAGTTCCTCTGCGGTCACGGCGACGCGATCGGCGGCGTCGTCGCGGGCGATCGCGAGCTCGTCGAGCGCGCGCGGGAGCTGACGGTGAAGGGGCTCGGCGGCGCGCTCGCGCCCTTCAACGCGCTCCTGATCTGCCGCGGCCTGCGCACGTTCGCGCTGCGGATGCGCGCGGCCACCGCGACGGCGACCTCGCTCGCGGCGCGCCTCTCCTCGCACCCGGCCGTGCGGCGCGTCCACCACCCGAGCCTTCCCGCGCACCCGGGCCACGCGATCGCGTCGCGTCAGATGCGCGCGATGCCGGCGATCCTGTCGTTCGAGGTCGCCGATCTGGGCGCCGCGCGGCGCGTGCGCGACGGCGTCCGGCTCGTCACGCACGCGGTGAGCCTCGGCGACGCGCGCACGCTGCTCACGCACCCCGCGAGCACGACCGCGTCGACGATGCCCGCCGAGGATCGCGCCCGCGCGGGCGTCACCGACGGCCTGTTGCGCCTCGCGGTCGGCATCGAGGACGAGGACGATCTGTACGCCGATCTCGACCGCGCGCTCGGCGGCTGATCACCCGCGCCAGCGCGTGATGCGCGAGGGCCACGGCGCGGGATCCTCGCGGCGGCTGGCCCACGCGCGGCGCAGCACGGCGACGACGAACGCGTGCAGCGCGTCCGGCGCGGGGGGCGAGAGCGAGAGAGAGACCGCGCCGTCGGCGAGCGACACCGACGCGTCCCCGATCGCCTGGGTGCCCGAGAACGCCGCGGTCGCCGAGTAGCGCGCCTCGCGATCGTCGACGCCGCGCAGCGTGAGCTCGACGCGCGCGCCGCTCCGGGGCGCCGGGCGCTCCGCCGTCACGCGGCCTCCAGCAACAGGAAGAGCGTACCCTGCTCCTGGCGCACCGCCACCGGCGCGAGGCGCGCGTCCTCGGCGACGAGCGCCGCCAGCGTCCACGCGGTGCGCTCGTCGGTCGCGAGCTGCGGCGTCGACACCTCCCACACCGCGCGATCCGTGAAGGCGTCGAGCGCCTCGTGGCACCTCGCGCGCGCGGCCTCGGGCAGGGAAGGGTTGGCGTGCGCCCACACCAGCGTCCACGACGCCCGCGCGAACGTGCCGAGCACGACGCAGCGGAGCTCACGGCGCGCGTCGCCGCTCTGCCACACCGCGACGGCGCGCTCCGGGTCGACCTCGACGAGCGTCGCGTCCTCGCCGAGCCCGAGCCCCGCGAAGGACGACGACGCCCAGGCGAGCGCGGCGGCAGCGCGCAGATCGACGGCCGCGCTCGGCGCGCGCACGAGGCCCGGCAGGTGGTGGAACGCGCCCTCGTCGTCCCGCACGAACGTCCCCCCGCCCACGTCGTCGACGTCGACGCTCCACGTCGACGCGAGCGCCTCGACGGCCGTCGCGAGCACGGGGAGCAGCGAGGGCGTGTCGGGCGCGCCCATCGCGCGCTCGATGTCGGCCTCGGGGCCGATGACGTCGTCGACCTCGAGATCGCTGACCCGGAGCGAGCCGTCGTCGCGCCGCGCGGTGTGCACGAGCAGGCGCCCCCACGCGTGCGACGCCAGCGCCTCGCGCAGCACAGGCGCCAGCTCCGTGAGCACCTCACGTCGAAAGTCGGCGTCCGTGGTCATCAGCGGTAGGGGTTCTTGTAGTCGTCCGGCGGGGGCTTCGGCGCGTCAGGTTTGGGGGTGTCAGGCTTGGGGATGTCAGGCGTGGGGATGTCAGGTTTGGGAGTGTCAGGCTTGGGGGTGTCAGGCTTGTGGGATGGACGCCCAGGCAGCGCCGCGGGCACGTGGGTCGGCTCTGCGGTCGGCAGGGCGTCCACCGTGACGGGGAGGGCGGGCTCGGGCGCGGGCCTCGGCAGGGGCGATGGCGCCGCGGTGCTCGCTGGCGAGGGGGGAGGAGCCTGCGTCGCGGCGGGGCCCGGCGCGGGCGGCGTCGCGCCGGCGGTGAGGAGCTTCCAGGTGACGACCGCGGCGGCGCCGAGGCCGAGGAGCCCGACGAGCGCGAGCAGCACGACCGGGCGACGCCGCTTGAGCCCCGCCTCGTACTCGTTCACCAGCACCGACGGCGTCGCGGGCGGCGGCCCGACCACGCGGGCGCCCTCGAGCGGGGCGTCGTACGTCGGGCTCGCGAGCGTCCCGCCGGTGATGACGGGCCCCGGGCGCGCACCCGCGGCGCGCGGCGCAGGCGTGTCGGGCGCGGACACGGGGCCGGAGGGCGAGGGCGACGACGGCCCGGAGACCGACTGGCGCCCCGCGCGGCCCAGGGTCGCGTCCTCCGCGGCGCCGTCGACGAGCCGCGCGGCCGACGCGTCGGAGATCGCGCCGTGCCGCGCGGTCGAGCTGACGGGGCCGCCGATCAGCCCTCGCGCGGAGCTCGGCCCGCCGGCCATCATCGCGACCATCGAGGAGGTCGGCGCAGACTGGCTCGGCTCGGCCGCGAGCCACGCGCGGACGGCGGCGCGCTGCGCCTCGATCTCCTGCCCGAGCACGCCCTTCACGTAGGCCGCGACGTCGCGCACGGTCGAGACGCTCCCTGCCGCGCGCTCGAGCGCGTCGGCGAACTCCGCGGCGGTCGAGAAGCGCGCGTCGACCTCGCGGTTGAGCGCCTTCGCGAGCACGTCGTCGAGCGCGCGAGGCACCTCGGGCGTGACCGAGGAGAGCCGCGGGATGGGCTCGAACAGCAGGCGATTGAGCGTCTCCAGCTCGCTCTTCCCCTTGAACAGCCGCTGGCCCGCGAGCACCTCCCACAGCACGATCGCCATCGCGAACACGTCGGCGCGGCGATCGAGCTCGCCGCCCTTCGCCTGCTCCGGCGGCATGTACGCGAGCTTGCCCTTCAGCGTTCCGGCCTGCGTCGTCGCGAGGCGCGAGCTCGCGCGGGCGACGCCGAAGTCGGTGAGGCGCGCGCTGCCGTCGACGCCGACGAGGATGTTCTGCGGCGACACGTCGCGGTGCACGAGGCCGAGCGGCTGACCCGCGTCGTCCGCGAGATCGTGCGCGGCGTGCAGCCCGGCGAGGGTGTCGAGCCCGACGCGCAGCGCGATCCCGGCGGGGATCTTCTGCCCCGCGCTCGCCCCGCGCGCGACGACGCGCGACAGCGTGTCGCCCTCCACGTACTCCATCACGACGTAGTAGCCCGCGTCGCTGGTGCCGACCTCGAGGATGGGCACGACGTGCGGGTGGTGGATGCTCGCGGCGAGGCGCGCCTCGTCGAGGAACATCTGCACGAAGTCGGGCTCGCTCGACAGGTGCGGGTGCAGGCGCTTGATCGCGACGAACCGCTGGAACCCGCCGACGCCCGCCAGCCGCGCGAGGAACACGGTGGCCATGCCGCCGGACGCGAGCTCGCCGATGAGCTCGTAGCGATCGAGCCGCTGGGCGCCCTCCGTGCGATCGAGCAGCTTGGCCGTGGCCACGTCAGCGGTGCCTCCGACGCCTCAGCTCAGAACCGCCCGACGGCGCCGACCGTCGCGCCGCCGCCGCCCACGACCGCGACCGGCACGACGCGCCCCGCCTTGTCGCCCGAGCCCCAGTCGGTGAACACGAGGCCGATCACGCCCGTCGCGACCGCCGCGCCCGCCGTCAGGCCGAGCAGCAGGTTGGTGCGGCTCTGCTTGGCGAGGCCGTCGCGGTACTCGGGGCAGGTGTCGCCCTTGCCCGCGCAGACCTGCTTCACCTTGTCGGGGCCGGGGTTGTTCTTGGTGTCGAGGCCGCTCCAGATCGACGCCGCGGCGAGCGCGCCGGTGACGACCGCGCCGCCGATGAACAACCCTGGGCCGAGCTTGCCGCCCTTCGCGGGCGCCGGGCGCTCGGCGGGCGCGGGCTCCGGCTCGGCGGCGTCGCTTGCCCCCGGAGGCGCGGCGGCGGGCGCGGGCTTCGGCTCCTCGGCGGGCGCGAAGGCGGCCTGCGTGGTCGTGCCGGCGGTGACGGTCAGCTCCTTCGACGCGCCCTTCGCGCCCCAGCCGGCGGCGACGACGTGCTTGCCGCCGACGAGCCACAGCACGCGCCTGGTCGCGGCCTCGCCGTGGACGATCTTCTTGTCGATCGCGAGCTCGCACGCGGGCTTGCACGTGATCTCGACCTTCGCGAGCGAGCGGTCGGCGCCGACGAGCACGCTCCGCGCGAACGTCGTCAGCTCCTCCTTGTCGGGGTGCCGGGTGAGCGCGAGCTCGGCGAGCGTCGCGGCGCGGTCGGGCTGCTTCGCGTCGCGCCGCGCGCGGATCGCCGCCTTCAGCGTCGCGTCGGACGGCGCCTCGCGGTCGGCGTTCTCGAAGTGCACGGCCGCCCCCTCGAGATCGCCCGACTGCGCGGCCTTCACGCCCCTGTCGAACTCCTCGGACGCCGCCTTGATCTGCTGTGGCGTGGGCTCCGCGATCGCGAGGGACGGCGCCAGCAGCGCGAGCGCGAGCGCGCAGCGTGTGAACGGCGAGGTGGGGCGCATCTGCGCAGCTTACCCTGCCTTCCCCGTGACCTGCGCGTCAACCCGTCGACCCCCTCACGGCGCGACGTCAATGATCGTTGCTGGCCGCAGCGTCGGGTGCGCCGCGACCGCGTACCAGCCCTCGGGCAGCTGCGGGTCCATCCAGCCGAACAGCCAGCGCGCGTCGGCGGGCGTGAGGTTGAGGCAGCCGTGGCTCCGTGGGCGGCCGAAGCCGTCGTGCCAGTACGCGCCGTGGACGGCGTAGCCGTCGAGGTAGTACGCGACCCACGGCACCTCGTCGACGCTCCAGCGGACGCCGCCCTCCTCGCCGGACATGTCGGCGGTGAGGTGCTTCCACGACACCATGAAGCGCCCGAGCGGCGTGCCGTGCGTGACGCCCTGGCCGACGCCCCCCGCGCCCGGGGACATCGCGAACACGCGGACGGGCGTGAGCCCGCGCATCGCGAGCAACGTCCCTCGGCCGACGCTCGCGCGGACCCAGCGCGCGTCGGGTCCGACGCCGACGGGCAGCGACGCGGGCGCCTCTGCCCAGGCGACGTCGGAGGCGCGCACCCAGCCGCCGCCGCGCGCCCGGAGGAGCCGCACGCCGAGCGTCGTCACCGGCCCGCCGTCCACCGGGATCACGCTGCGTCGCGCGAGCGGCTCGCGCTCGACGAGGTGATCTCCCTCGACCTCGAGCCTGCGGGCGTCCTCGGTCACGACGAGCGCGACGGGCAGCTTCGACGCGCCGGGCGCGGCGAGATCGGCGCCGAACGCGGGCGGCTCGTCGAGCGGCGTGACCCGATCCTTCGGGAGGATCGCGCCGTCGGGCGTGACCACGAACGCGCGCCCGTCGCCCGCGAGCTCGCGGGCCCACGCGACGCGCTCGCTCGCGTACGTGCCCCGCGCGAAGAGCAGGCGCGGCTCGCGCCCCCGCAGCGCCGCGAGCGCGGACGGGTCGATGAGCGGAGGCTCCGCCTGCGCGGTCCGTGTGAGCTTCGTGAGATCGAGCTCGGTCACCGCCTGCTCGCCGGCCGTCGGGGGCCGCCGGTACCTCGGGCCGAACGACGCCGCGCCGACGCGAAACGGCAGCGATCTGCTCGCGTCGGGGAGCAGCGCCGCGGCCGCCTCCGCGCCGCGATCCTCGCCGAGCGTGGCGTCCGCCCCCGCGCACGCGAACCCGCGCGGCGCGACCGCGTACCACCCCCCGCGGCACGGGCTCGACGGGTGCGTCGCGCGCGCGGCGGACGACAGCGGCACGCGCTGACCGCGGCGCGAGAGCCCGACGCGAGGCGAGCCCCGATCCGGGCGCTCGTGGATCGGGAGCCACCTGGCGGTCACCAGCAGCGACGCGGGCGGCGCGGAGGGCGCGGCCGCCGCCGACGACGCGGCGGGGGCGAGGGACGTCGGCGCGGCGATCGGCGGCGCCGGCGGCGCGCCGCGCGAAGCGTCGGACGCAGGCGCGGACCCGGAGGGGAGCGGCGTCGCGCTCGGCCGTGCGGGCTCCACCGACGGCGCGACGGCCCCGCAGGCGACGAGCGCCACCCAGGCGCCGGGCGCGACGAGCCGCAGCGTCGAAGTAGCGCTCCTTGGGCTTCGAGGCGTCGAGGACAACGCGCACGCACCTTACCAGCCCGCCGCGTCGCCGTTCGTTTCCCCCGCGTGGCGGCGTTCCGCTACCCTCGCGGGCCTTCATGTCCGAGCCCTCCTCCGACACCGACGAGCCGGCGGCGACCTCGAGCGTCGAGCCCGCATCCGCGCCTGACGCGCCCGGCCCTCACGGCGCGCCGAAGCCGTCCCCCGCTGCCTGGGGGGATCCGCTCCACAGGTTCCAGGAGCGCTGGGTGAGGCTCGAGGTGACGCTCTCCGTCGTCATCGTCATCGCCGAGATCCTCTCCCTCGCGTCGTGGATCGCGCTGAAGGGCCTGTCGTCGCCGCCCGGCGTCTCGGCCGCGGGGCTCGTGTTCCGCGCCGGCGTGACGGCGACCGCGCTCGGGATCGCCGCGTGGTTCGGCCTGAAGAACGCGTCGCCCGTCGTGCGCCAGGTCGCGACGTGCGTCGCGGTCGCGGCGGGGCTCTTCCTCGGCAGGGCGTGGGTCTCGGTGGGCGTCGCGTACGGCGCCGAGCTCGTCGGCTGGTACCAGGACGCCTCGACCCTCACGCTCGTCGGCGGCCTGCGCGCGGTCGGTACTCGCTGCACCATCTGGCTCGCCATGCTCGGCGCGAGCCTCGCGACCTCGAGCGGCAAGCACATCAACGTCGACGTCGTGATGCGCTTCATGCCGACGCGCCTGCGCGTGCCGGTGGCCGTCGCCGCGTGGTCCGCCGCAGCCGTGGTGTCGTTCGCCGCGGCGTGGGGCTTCGTCGAGCACATCGCGGTCACGTCGTTCGGCGCGAAGAGCGACGCGACGATGGGCGCAAAGGTCGGCGCGATCGCCGAGGAGATGGGCGAGCACCGCTTCCTCCTGAGCGCGCAGCTCCGCCTCGATCGCGTGGTCGGCTGGCGGGTGTTCTCGGGAGAGCGGCACCTGAAGAGCCTCTCTGGCGCGGAGTGGAACCAGATCATCGAGTCGGGCGGCTGGGCCGCGCGCTACGGCGCGGAGAAGGCGCAGGCGCTGCGGGTGCCGGCGACGGAGGCCTACGTGACGCCGCTCGTCACCATCCCCGGCGGCCGCTCGCCGCGCGGCATCCTCGTCGAGGATCTCAACCTGCTCTTCCCGTTCGGGTTCTTCATGATCGGGCTGAAGTTCCTCCTGCGCTGCCTGCTCGCGATCTCGGGCCACGTGGAGGTCGACCCGGACGCCGCCCACCGCGAGGAGGGTCACGCGCCCTCGGAGCGTGACGCCGCCGAGGAGGCCGCCTGATGGGAGCCGCGCTCGCCCTCGTCATCGTCGCCCTCGCGCTGTTCGGGATGCCGCTCTTCACGGTGATGGGCGGCCTCTCGAGCGTCGCCTGGCTGTACCACCGCGACGCGAACTTCCACAGCCTGCGGTACCTCGCGCCCGACGTGCTCGACGCGCGCTTCGCGGGCTCGCCGATCCTCGTCACCATCCCGCTCTTCACGTTCGTCGGCTACCTGATGGCCGAGTCGAAGACGCCCGATCGCATCGTGCGCGCGTCGCAGGCGTTCTTCGGGTGGATGCCGGGCGGCCTCGCGATCGTGTGCATCGTGGCGTCCGCGTTCTTCACGACGCTGACGGGCGGCAGCGGCGTCACCATCGTCGCGATCGGCGGCCTGCTCTACCCGGCGCTCCGCAAGCAGGGCTACCCCGAGGGCTTCTCGCTCGGGCTCGTGACGACCGGCGGCTCGCTCGGCCTCCTCTTGCCGCCGTCGCTGCCGATCCTCGTCTACGCGCTGGTCGCGCAGATCGACTACAACAAGGCCTTCAAGGCCGGGCTCATCCCCGGCTTCGGCATCATGGCGATGCTGGCGGTCTACTCCGCGTACGTCGCCATCAAGCACAAGGTCCCGCGCAGCAAGCCCGACCTGCGCGAGATGGGCGCGGCCCTCTGGCTCATCAAGTGGGAGATGCTGGTGCCGGTGCTCATCCTCGGCGGGCTCGGCTCCGGGCTCACCGGGCTCGACGAGGCGGCCGCGCTCGCGGCGCTCTACACGCTCATCATCGAGGTGTTCGTCTACCGCGATCTGAGCCTGAAGAAGGATCTGCCGCGCGTCGTGAAGAGCTCGATGAGCCTCGCCGGCGCGATCATCATCATCCTCGCGATGGCGAACGCGCTCATCAACTACGCCATCCAGGAGCAGATCCCGAACAAGGTGCTGGAGGCGATGATCAGCCTCGGCCTGTCGCAGAAGTGGCAGTTCCTGATCGTCCTCAACATCTTCCTGCTCGTGCTCGGGATGGTGATGGACGGGTTCTCCGCGATCCTCGTCGCGGTGCCGCTCATCCTGCCGTTCGGCGCGCGGTTCGGGCTGCACCCGTTCCACCTCGCGATGATGTTCCTCCTGAACCTCGAGATCGCGTACTGCGCGCCGCCGCTCGGGCTGAACCTCTACATCTCGAGCTTCCGGTTCAACCGGCCCGTCGTCAGCCTGTACAAGATCGTGCTGCCTGCGACGGCGATCCTGACGCTCGGGCTGTTCATCGTGATGTACGTGCCGAAGGTCTCGACGGTGCTCGTCGACAAGGACTCCGCGGCCGCGCGCGCCGAGGCGCTCGCGAAGCACGAGCCGCCGCGCGAGGCCTGGCGGCTCGAGTGCGTGCAGGAAGATCAGACCCAGCCGCAGCCGTGCACGGACGAGGAGAAGAAGCGCTACCCGGGCGGCAACACGCCCTCGGAGGCGAAGGAGCCGCACCCGAAGGCGGACGACGCCGCGCCCGCGGACGACGACGCGCCGGCCGACGAGGACGACGACGCGCGGCTGAAGCGCCTGATGAAGAAGGCCGCCGACGCGGCGAGCGGCAAGCCCTCGGCGCCGGAGCCCGAGGACGAGGACGACGACGCGCGGCTGAAGCGCCTGATGCGCGAGGCGGCAGGGAAAAAATAGCCTCGCGAGGCCGGCCCGGCGTAAGCTCCGCGCGATGACCCCGGGGCGGACGCTCGTGCTGCTGCCGTACGGGATGCCCGACGCCCCGGCGCACCGCGAGGCGTGCGCGTCGATCCTGCTGTCGTGCGGCGGCGACATCGAGCGGATGATCGACCGACCGGTCGACGATCTCGAGCGCTTCGGGAGGTACGTCTCGCGCATCCCCGCGCTGCGGGAGGGCGCGCAGCCCCCGATCGTGCTCCTGACGCGGACGAGCCCGCTGCCGCTGACGGTCGTCTCGGCGCGGCGGTCGCTCGAGCGCGCGGCGCCGGCCCTCGGGCGCGCGTCGTGGATCCTGTTCGTCACCGACGAGGACGATCCCTTCTTCGCCGACGGCGCGCGGCGCCTCGGGACGCTGTCGGCGGAGCCCTCGCTCGCGCCGCTCTGGGTGGGGCCGGACGGCATGCCCTTCCTCGTGACGACGCCCGAGACGCGCGCGCACGACGTGATCTCCGGGCGCTTCCTGTCGCTCCGCGCGCAGGCCGAGAAATACCGCCGAGGCCCCGTGATGACGACGCGGCCGCCGTCGAGGGGGTGAGCCGATCCGCGCGCCAATTCTCCGCCGACCGCGCGCGGCGTCTGTACACTCCGTGCCCGAATGACCGGGACCCCGCGCAAGCCGAGCGACATCCAGACGAGCCCGCAGGCCGTCAGCGAGGAGCAGGAGGACGAGCTCGCGGATCTCGCGATGATGCTGCGCGAGGAGCAGGTGCAGGCGCGCATCGTCCACTACAAGGGCGACCTCGAGACGAACGCGGAGCTCGACGCGATCACCGCCGAGGTGGTCGCGCAGCTGAAGGGCCTGCAGTCGCGGGTCGCGGCCGATCGCTCGCCCGAGAGCCGCGCGTCGGCGGAGCTCGAGCAGGCCCGATCGCTCGTCGTCCTGCTCGGGCGCGTGTTCCGCGACGATCAGATCTCGGTCTTGCTCGAGAAGGTGATGAAGGACGTCACGAAGCGCGTGACGAAGCTCTTCTTCGACTCCGAGCTCAGCGAGAAGGTCACGGCGACGGAGAGCAAGGCGCGCGTCATGCACCACGCGGAGCAGGCGCTCTTCTATGTCTACCGCCGCTACCAGAACCGCCTGATCGCGGAGCTCGAGGGGTTCACCTACGTCGATCCCGAGATCAAGGCGGCCGCGCTCGATCGCTTCGACAAGGACGTGAACGAGCTGCGCGTCGGGTTCCTCTCGCGGCGCAGCCCCGAGCTGAAGCGCCTGCTCGGCGTGATAAGCGGCGCCTCGCTCGAGTTCTTCCAGCGCGGGTTCCCGCCCAAGATCGAGGAGTTCGCGCGCGCCGTCGTCAGCGAGAGCGGCTCCGCGAAGTCGAAGCACGCGGTCGGGTACAAGGTGCTGCACGAGTCGTTCGGCGCGTTCCGCCAGGTGTTCGAGCGCAAGCTGATGGGCCACCTCGTCGGCTACGTGCAGCAGCGCGTGATCGCGGGGCTGCAGACGAGCGAGGAGGCGTTCCGTAGCGAGACGATCGCGTTCGTGCAGTCGCCGCGGCTCTACAGCGACGTCGTGTCGGTCGCCTCGGACGCGCTGTACGAGTTCCTGTGCAACGAGGGGTTCCTCGATCTACCGATCGACTGGCGCGCGGAGCAGCGCGCGGAGTAGTCACCTCGCGGCGTCGCCGGGGTGCCCACCGAAGACCCGCCGCGCCTCGGCCTCGAGGTCGCCGCACGCGGCCGCGCCGAGGTCGCGCTGCTCGCGCGGATCGGCGACGACGTCGAAGCAGTGGAACCCCTGGTCCCACTGGCGCGCTTCGAGCTTCCTCGGGCCGCGCATCACCCCCCAGCTCTTGAACGGGCACGTCCAGAGCTCGCTGCAGTTGGTGAGCGGCGCCGCGTACGGGGTGTAGGGGCGCAGGAGCGAGCGCCCCGGCAGCCGCTCGACGAACCGCGCGACCTCGGGCGCGTCCGTCGCGCCGAGCAGGTCGATCAGGGTGGGCACGACGTCCGTGTGGAACACCTGCCGCGCGCGGGCGTCCTCGAGCGACGCGCGCTCGTCGTCGGTCAAGAGCGGCGCCGGCGCGTCGATCCACGCGGGCACGAGGATCTCCTCGTCGTACACGCTCAGCGTGTGGCCGAGCTGCCCGTGCTCGCGGAACGCCTCGCCGTGGTCGCTCGTGAACAGGATCACCGTGCGGTCGCCGTAGGCCGCGCGGCGCACGCCGTCGATGAGCGCGCCGACGGTCCTGTCCTGCGCGCGCACCGCGTTCTGAAAATGACGGCGAAACGCGTCGTTCTTCGCCGGATCCTTCGTGAACTCCGCCGGCTGGAACGGCTCGTCGCCCTCGTCGATCCTGTAAGGAAAGTGTGTGTTGGACAGGTGCACCACGGCGAGGAACGGCTCGCGCATCGTCGCCAGCTCGCGGAGCGCGTATGCCGTCGCGAGCCCGTCGTGCGCGCCGAGATCGAGGTCGGCGTTGGGATCGAGCTCGGCGCCGCTCACCCGCCGCGACACGGGCACGTTGCGGATGAACATGTCGCTGTTGCCGAAGCGCAGATCCTGGCTGGTGAAGTACCCGGTGTCGTAGCCGGCGGCGCGCGCGATCTCCCAGATCATCGGCGCGCGGTGGATGGCGTCGCGCGACGCCGTCGGCGACAGCCCGGTGAAGAGCACGCCGACGCTGATCGCCGTCGTGCTGTCGTTCGCCCGCATCCCGGTGAAGCCGATGCGCCGCGGCGCCGCGCGGTGGGAGAACGGCGTCTTGTCGCACGCCTGCTCGCCGGCGAGGCACACGAGATCGCGCGGCACGCTCTCGGTGAGCACGAAGAGCACGTTGCGCGGGCGCGAGGGGCGGGGGACGAACGCGGGGATGTACTCGGGCGAGTGCTCGCCGGGGAGCGCCTGGCGCCCGCCCGCCAGGCCGAGCTTCGCGCGAGCGAGCGAGCCGACCGCGTGGACGAGCAGCACGTCGGGCGTCGCGGCCTGGCGCGGCGACGAGATCCACGGGACGGCCACGGCGACCAGGAGCGCGCCCGCCGCCACGCCCCACGCGCGGCGCGCGACGCCTGCCTCCACCCTCGCGCGCGCGGCGACGACGCCGACGAGCGCCGCCGCGGCGAGCGCGGGACGAGCGTGCGTCCACGCGAGGTGGCGGCCGTCCGCCCGGAGCTGCGCGAGCACGCTGGTCGAGAACGCGGCGCCGAAGCGCGCGGCGGCGTCGTCGATGTACGCCGCGTAGTTGTGGTGGAAATACGCTTGCCCGCCGAAGAGCGCCGCGGCGAGCGCGACGAACAGGAGCCGCGCCGCGTGGCGCCCGCGCCCCGGCCCGAGGCCCGCCACGAGCAGCGCCGCCCAGAGTGACCCCGAGAGCAGCGCGCTCGCCGCGTACGACACGAGCTCGAGCGAGCGGAGCTCGGCGACGCGACCGGCGCGGCGCACGACGTCGAGCGCGATGACCACGGCCCCGAGCGCGACGGCGCCCCACGCGAGCCTCCGCGCGGGCATCAAGACCGCTCGGCGCGGCGGACGAGCTCGAGCAGGCGGGCCGCGCCCGGGCGGTCGCGGTACGGCGCGAGCAGCCCCTTCGCGTCCATCAGGTGGGCGTTCTTCATCGTCGCGCTCTCCGCGACCTCGGCCGCCGCGAGGTGCACGTTGGCGAGATCGACGGCGCGATCCTCTCGCTGGCCCGGCAGCGGCGCCTCGGCGAGCGCCTCGTCGAAGCGCGCGCGAGCGAGCCCCCGCTTGCCCTCCGCGCGGGCGACGTGGCCGAGGTGCGCGACGGCGCTCGCGCGGGCGTGCGCGAGCTCGTCCCCGGCGGCCTGCCCCGCGAGGCGAGAGGCGACGTCGATGACCCGCGTGAGCAGCTTCGTCGCGCGGCTGCGCTTGCCCTCGAGGAAGGCGAGCACGCCGGCGTCGTGCAGCGCGAGCGCGAGCTCCACCTCGACCGCGGTCGCCGCGCCAGGCTGGGCGGCGAGGAAGGTCGCGCCCTCGATCGCCTCGTCGAGCGC
This sequence comes from Polyangiaceae bacterium, assembly GCA_020849655.1. Lineage (GTDB taxonomy): Bacteria > Myxococcota_A > Polyangia > Polyangiales > Polyangiaceae > JADLFU01. The sequence goes on from JADLFU010000108.1 coordinate 39,028, forward strand.
GCGCCGCGCGTCCTCGCGCCTGCCGTCCACGCGCGACTGGTTGCCCAGGCGACGGAGCGTCGCGGACAGATCCGCCGCGGCGCCGAAGAAATAGGGCTCGCGCGCGACGATCGACCGGAGCGTGGACGTCGCGTCCTCCCAGCGGCGCCGCGCCTCCTTGCCCCTGCCCGCCGCGTGCTCGACGTCACCGAGGCGGCGCAGCGTGCCCGCGATCGCGCGGAGGTCGGCGTCGCCGGCGCCGTTCGAGGTCGCGGCGACGCGCGCCTCGTCGAGCGCGGCGAGCAGGCGCGCGCGGGCCTCGGTGAGGTCTCCGCGTCGCACGGCGAGCTCCGCGAGGGCGGCGTCGGCGCGCGCGCTGAGGCGAGGATCTCGCGCGGTCGCCGCGCGCGCCTTGGCGGCCTCGAGCACGCGTCGAGCGTCGTCGAGGCGGGCGTCGTGCGACAGCACGGTCGCGGCGAGCAGCGATCCCTCCGCGACGGCGCCGGCGAGCGACGGATCGTCGGGCTGCGCCGCGATCGCCGCGTCCCCGAGCCGCTGGGTGTCGTGCGCGAGCTTGCGCGCGAGCGGCCAGTCCCCGCCGAGGATCGCGAGGCGCAGCAGCTCCGTCATCGACGCGCCGAGGCGCAGCTGCAGCTCGACGTCGTCCGGGGCCTCGGCGATCCGCGCGCGGAGCGCCCGCAGCGCCGCGCGCTCCACCGCGATCGCCGCGGCGACGTGCCCCGACGCGAGCAGGCCGGCGCGGGCGGCGCGCAGCGGCTCGGTGAGGCGCTCCCCGAACCTCGGATCGCTCTGCGCCGCGATGACCAGCTCCTCGAGGGTCTTGTGCGCCAAGCTGCCGGGGCCGCCGCCGTCCCGGAGCAGCGGTCCGAGCGACGTGAGCGCCGCGGTGAGCAGGTGCTCGGAGGCCGCCGTGTCCTCCGCCCCGAGCAGCCACGCGAGCGGCTCTCCCTCGCCCGCGCGCGCGAGGCGCTCCACGAGCACCGACAGCGCCGACAGCACCGCCGGGAACGCGTCGGTGGGCGTCGTCGCGGCGAGCTCGGCCGCCTTCAACAGCGCCTCGCCGCTCGGCACGCCGCGCGCGAGCCCGAGCGCCTCCAGCACGATCTGATCGCCGAGCGCCGGGTGCGCGAACGCGTACGGCAGCGGCCCGTCTCGACCGTCGTCCTCCGGCCGTCGCCACACCCCGAGCTCGACCAGCGCCGACGGCTCGACGCCCGACGGCACGCGCGGCGCGAGCGTCCCCTTGCGCTTCGACGGCGCGCGCGTGACGCCCAGCAGATCGTAGGTGCGCCGACGCACGAGCGCCTGGCCGACCTCCGCGAGCGCCGGGCCGAGCTCGGGGAGCCGCGCGCGCTTCTCCTCGAAGAACGCGTCGAACAGCCGCGCCGCGTCGGTGGCGGCGCCCGTCGCGGGGAAGCCAGCCGTCCACAGCTCGAGGTGCAGCGGCAACGCGAGCAGACGGCGCGTCTCCTCGGGCAGCTCGGCGAGCGCGGGCAGCGCGGGCTGGCCGGCGCGCCGGGCCGCGTACGCGCGCGCGAGCTCGTCGGGCGAGAACGCGCGCACCTCGAGGTGCGGCACGAGGCCGTCGCCCCTCCCGCTCGGGAACGACAGGAGCTGGCCCACGTGCTCGAGCGCGCGCGGACCGCGGCCGCGTCCGAGCGCCCGAAACGACGACGTCCGCATCGTCACGCACAGGCGGAGCGAGCGGTGGCGTGACAGCGCGGGCAAGAGATCGTCGAGCGCCGCGACGAGGCCGTCGACGTCGTCCGCCTCGTCGATCGCGTCGAGCACGAGCACCACGCGCCGCCCCTCGGCGGCGGCCGGCTCGTCCATCGCGGCGAAGAAGTGGTGCAGCGACGGGAACGCGTCGTCGCGCACGCCGAGCCGCGCGAGCACGGTGCGCTTCAGGCTGCGAGCGACGGGCTCGCCGTCCGGCCCGGCGTACGCGTTGCGGCCCGACAGGAACACGACCAGCGCGCCCGTCGAGTCCGGCCTCGGCGTGGCGTCCGGTGGGGAGCCGCTCGAGGCCGGCAGCCCGGCCAGCGAGAGCGCGAGGCGCGCGGCGAGCGTCGTCTTGCCGACCCCGCGCGCGCCGACGATCATGAGCGCCCGGCCCGCCGTGCGGAGCGCCTCCTCGGCGACGTCGTCGACCCCGGCGCGCGCCACGTGGACGGCGCCCCTGCCGCGCAGCGACGGCTCGGCGGCCGCCGCCTCGAGCATCCCCGCGGCGATCTGCGACAGGCTCGCCGGGACGAGCTCGAGGCTCCCCGCGAGGACGTCGGCGCCCCGCCTGCGCAGCGCGGCGAACGTGCCCGACGAGACGGCCTCCGTGCTCGCTGCCCACGGCACGAGCCTCGCGCCTGCGCCGTCACGCACCAGCGGCTCTAGCAGCCCGGCGGTCGGCAGCTTCGCGCGTCGCGTCGCGCCGTCGAACCTCAGGAACACAGGGTGCAGCGGCACCGTCGCGTCGCGCGTGACGGCGATGATCGGGCTCACGCCGAAGGGCGCCGCCCACTCGCGCTCCTTCACCTCGACAGGGAACCGTAGATCGGCGTGCGCGCCGTGCAGCCGCACGAGGTGCGCCTCGTCGAGCGGGCCCGCGACGCGGCGAACGAGCTCGACGCTCCCCCTCGGGAAGAGCCGCGAGGTCGAGGCGTCGATGACCGCGAGCAGCCGCTCGAGCTCCTCCTCGCCGCGCACCTCTCCGTCGCCGTCGCGCGCGCGCTCCACGTCCTCGCGCGCGCGCCAGAGCGCGTCGTTCGCGCTCTCCGCGGCCGTCGCGCGGCGCCCGGGCAGCCCCTCGAGCAGCGTGCCCCAGCGGCTCTCGCGCTTCGCCGCGCGCTGTCGGTTCACGCTGCGCCACCCGGCGGCGACCCTCGGGAACGCGGTCTCGCGGTCGGGAGGGGCGTCGAGCTCGCCGCTCCAGAACCTGCAGAGCTGGTTGTTGAGCACCGTCCACGCCCACCAGTCGGGCGCGCGCAGGGCCCGGAGCGCGACCGCGACGCGGCGGCTCCTCGCGGTCGACGCGAGGTAGTCGGACAGCAAGAGGAGCCCGACGCCGCGCACGATCTCGTACGCCGCGGTCGCCGCCGCGTCGAACCTGCGGGAGAGCGGCGCGCTCGCGTCCCGCGCCGCCGAGAGCGGGTGCGCGATCGTGAACGGGAGCGACGGATCGTCCCACGCCTCACGCGCGACGGCGCGAGGCGCCACGAAGGGCGCGAGCTCGGCGTCGAACCTCCGGCCGCACCCCTCGCAGAAGTACCCGCCTCGCCGGAGCGGCGTCAGCTCGTCCGCCCGGCAGGACGGGCACGGGCTCACTTCTTCTTGTCGGGGGGCGGCGCCGTCTCCTTGTCCCAGGCGCCGTCGGTGGGCGCCACCTCGTTGCCGATGGAGGAGAGGTTGGGCTGCACGTCCTTCTGGCGGATGCAGTCCCACTCGCCGCCGCCGACCTCGTTCTCGCCGAGGCCCCACTCGCCCTTCATCGCGGCGGGCGCGGGCGCCTCGCCGGGGACGAACTTCCAGTAGCCCTTGCCCGTCTTCGTCGAGCCGGGGCCGATCGCGCCCGTCTTGTACTCGGTCCACTCGAACCGGATGACGTCGCCGGTGATGGTGCCGTAGATCTTGCCCCACACGCCCGACTGCTGGCTCTTGTACTTGCCCTCGACGTGGTTGCCCTCGGGGACGAGGTGCAGATCGCCGAACACGCGATTGTACCAGACCCCCTTGAACGTCTCGCCGGCGGGCAGCGAGCCGGGCGTGACCTTCGCGACCTGCGGGCCGCCGCCCGAGGCTCCTCCGCACGCAGGGAGGACGGACATCGCGGCGAGCGCCGCGGCGAGTGCGATCAGGGTGCGCTTCATGGCGGCGTCAGCCTACGAAATGGGAGGTGCGATGCGAAGCCCCAAGTGAGCTAGCCCGACCACGGACGCCGGGCCCCCCTCGCCCGCGCGTGCCAGGCCGCGACCTCCTCCAGCAGCGCGGGGGCAGCGAGCTCCCAGTGGGTGCCCAGCGTGAGGTCGGCGCCGGCGCCGTGGCGTGACCTCTTCGGGTGATCGGCCACGAGGCACAGGCCGACGGCGTGCGAGCGCCCCTCCGGCGCGAGGCACACGCGCTCGATCTCTCCCCACGCGAACGCGTCGACGCGGCGGCCGTACTTCATCGTGAGGCCCGCGTCGTCCAGCCGGAGCCACACGTTCCCCGGCCACGCGAGCCGCACGACCGTCACTTGCATCAACAAGCTCACGGGGACGAGCAGCGCGAGGATCACCCACAAGACGGGCGAGGACAGCGCGAACCCGGCCGCGAGCGCCTGCATCGCCACCGACAGGACGGCGAGCACCACCACCACGGTCTTCGACGGTCGAAGGACGCGCGGCGCGGTCATGCGGGCGAGATGGGGTAGACGTCGAGGCGGAACCGCGCCGGGCCGACGCCGATGACGTCACCCGGCTGCAAGAAGTGCCTCGACACGCGGGCGCCGTTCACGGTCGTGCCGTTGCGCGAGCCCGCGTCGGTGATCCAGCACCCCTCCTGGGTCTTCTGGATCCACGCGTGCGTCGACGACACCTGCCGTGACTCGAGCCGGATCACCGAGGTCGTCGCGCGGCCGATGGAGATCGGCGCGTCGGTGATCGCGGTGACGGTGCCGAGCGTCGGCCCCTCCGTCGCCGAGAGCGTCGCGCTCCACCCCACGGCGGGCGCGGAGCGGGTGGGCGCGCGCGGCGGGGGCGCGGGCGAGAACGCGGGGGCGGCGACGTACCTCGCGGCGGGCGGGGGGGCCGCGTGACGGGCGGCGGCGCGGCGCTTTCCGCCCGTCAGCGCCGACGCGACAATCCAAACAAACCCAACTACAGCCGCGACGGCCCCCACCGCGCCGACGCCGACGACGGCGCCGATCTTCCGCCACGGGATCTCGAACGACGGGCCGTCGTCGACGGGCATCGGGGCGGGCGCGCCGGGGACGGGCGTCGGAGCGGGCGCGCCGGGGACGGGCGTCGGAGGGGGCGCGCCGGGGACGGGCGGCGCGGCGGGCGGGACGGTGACGACGGCGGGCTTCGGCTCGGCGACGGTCGCGGGATC
>JADLFU010000109.1 GCA_020849655.1 Polyangiaceae bacterium
CACGGCGGGCGCGGCCGCGGCGGGCGCGGGGATCACAGGCGGCGGGACGCTGCCGGCTGCGGGGGGCACGACGGGAGCCGGGGTGCCAGCGGCGCCGCCCGCTCCGACCATGGTCTTGCCGAGTCGAGCCTTCAGGTCGATCTTCGGCTTTTTTTCTTCGGCCATCGATTGTCTCGCGCATCCGAGGCGGGGGCCTCGGGAGCGCGCACGTTAGCGGCGCGCGTCGTACGATGTCAACGCGAGAAGCCTCCCTTCTCGCGCTTGACGCGCCAAATCAGCGCGGCGCCGCGCCGTGTCGTGTAACAACGGGCCGAGATGGCGGCCCTCCTCTCCTTCGCCGAGTCGCGCTCGCGGTCCCCCGATGGCGTGGAGATCGGCGTCCGGATCGGTGGCGCGGGGACGGAGACGCCGCTGCTGCTCGTGGCCCCGCCCGGCGCGCGCGTCGAGGTCTTCGGGCGAGTCGCGGGGCACCTCGGCGCGCGCCGCAGGGTGGCGTCGTGGGACCTCCGCGGCACGTTCGGATCGGCAGAGGTCGGGGCGCGGCGGGAGATCGGGCTCGCGGCGCACGTCGCGGATGCAGAGCGCGCGCTCGACGTGGCGGGCCTCGACACGGCCGCGATCGTGTCCTGGAGCCTCGGCGCCGAGATCGCGCTCGAGCTCGCGTTCACGAGGCCGGCGCGCGTCTCTGCGCTCGTGCTCCTGTCGCCGGTGCTCGGCGAGACGTTCGCGCGGACGCTCGGCCTGCCTCGGGCGACGCCGCTCCGGCGCGCGTCGCTCGCGCTGCGGCGCGCGGGCCCGGTCGGGAGCCGCCTCCGCGCGCGGATCTCCGCGTGGCCTGGGTCCGAGGCGTGGGCGCGGCGGCTGGGGCTCGCCGCTGAGACGCTGGACTCCGAGGCGTGGCGCGCGCTCGGCGAGCGCGTCCACGAGCTCGATCTCGTCGCCGCCGACCGCCTGGTCCAGTCGCTCGAGCGCGCGCCCGCGACGGGCGCGCTCGCAGACGTCGGCGCGCCGGCGCTGGTGGTCGCGGGGGACGCGGATCGCTACGGCGGCGGGCTCGCGGCGCGACGGCTCGCGCGGGCGCTGCCTCTCGGCGAGCTGTTCACGGTGAAGGAGGCGACCCACCTCGCGCACCTGGAGTTCCCCGAGCTGGTGCAGCTGCGCATCGAGCGGTTCCTCGCCGAGAGAGCTCCACGATGAACGCGCCCTGGCTCGCGCCGCTCGCGCTCGTCGCCGGTTGCTCGACGACCGGCGGGATCGCGCGCGACGACGCGCGAGCGCCGCCCGGGCGCTCGGTCACCGCGTGCCACGAGGGGTTTCAGCCGAGCGGCGACGATCGCGCCGACGTCACACGGCTCGCGCGCGCGTGCGGCGCCGTGGCGCGCCTCGGGCCGACGCGCACCGTCACGCAGACCGCGGACACGCCCGTCACGAGGTTCACGTTCGCGGCGAGCGGTGGCGATTGCTACCGCGTGTTCGCGGTCGGAGGCGACGGCGTCGTCGAGCTCGACGCCATGCTGCGCGGCCCGGATGGGCGCCCGCTCGCGCGCGACGACGACTCGGGCGGCGTCGCGGTTGCGCCGCTCGCGGCGTCCCTGTGCGCTCCGCGCGACGACACGTACGCCGTCGACGTCGCCGTCACGCGCGGCAGCGGGAGGTTCAGCGTCGAGCTCTGGCGGCAGTAGCCCGGCGACGCGCGGCGACGAGCGCGAGCGCCGACAGCGCGCCGAGCGCGAGGCCCTGGCCTCCCTCGGCGCCGCTCGCGCGGCAGTTGCATCCGCCCGTCACCTCGACCGGGACGGCCTCCGCCGCGGCGGCGCCCGCCCGTCCCCCGCCGCCCGCGCGGCCCGCGAGCCCTCCCCTCCCCGCGGCGCCCGCGCCGCCTGCCGCTCCACCCGCGCCGGCCGCGCCGCCGGGCTCGGTGAGGCTCTTGCCCTCCACCGTCCACGTGGAGTGGAACCCGCACGACTGGTGCATGATGGAGAAGTAGTACGTCTCGCCGGGCGTGATCGCGACGCCGCTCTCGGGCGTGCCGAGGAGGACCTTCTTCTGGGTCGTAAGCTCGATCGCGGCGTCGAAGGCGTCGGGCTTCAGCTGGCCCATCGACCCCTGCGAGTAGGTGACCCGATCGCCCTTGCGCACGAGCAGCTGGGTCTTGCCGGCGCCGGTCGGCCCGCCAGGAGACCCGATCGTCAGCTCGTAGTACGGCGCGGTCGCCGTCGCGGAGAGCTGGAACGGCAGCGTCAGCGCGAAGCCGTACCCGATGACGTCGGAGCACGACGCGCCGAACAGGCTGCCGATGTACGAGAGGCCGAGGGTGGAGATCTCGCGCCGCTTGCCGCCGTCGATCGACAGGACGCGGTCGCAGTCGTCGAGCCCGCGCGCCGTGACGAGCGCGGAGATCGCGTCGGCCTCCGCCTGCGTCGCGCCGCCGCCGGCGACGAGATCGCCCACGGCGCCGGTCAACGCCCGCGCGAAGTCCCCCAGCGACGCGGTCTCGTCGAGCATCGAGAGCGCGCCCCAGACGACGGCGTCCGCGCGGTCCTTGCCGAGCACCTCGCGCACGCGCCACGTCAGGTTGCCGACGAGCTTGCCGTCCTCGTGCACCTCGCCGACGAGATCGTCGACGCACCGCTGGCCGTCCTCCGACAGGTCGCGCACCGCGCCGAGCGGGGCGAGCGACGCCTCGCCGAGCGTGGAGTCGCCGTTGATCGTGCACGCGAAGTAGTCGGCCGTGCCCTCGTCGATCGCGCCCGTGAACGGGTTGTAGCCCCACTCGTCGAAGCCCAGCTGGCCCTGCCCGTAGCCGATGGCGTTGTGCGCCATGTAGTGCTGGAACTCGTGGAGGAAGACGTCGGAGTCGTACGCGAAGTCGGTCTCGCTGCCCTGCCCGATGATGATGGTGTTCTTCTTGCCGCTCTTCGACGCGAGCGCCTGCGGCGAGAAGGCGGCGTTGTCGAGCGAGCCGCCGTCCTCGAGCACGTTGACGACGACGGCGAGCGGCCAGCGCGCGGACGACATCTCGACGCCGAGCGTGTCAGCGTAGAACGTTCGCGCCCGGCCGATGTGGAAGAACGCGTTGACCGCGGCGAACGGATCGTGCTCGTCGAGCGGGTTCTTCGGGGGATCGAAGAGGAAGTTGCCGTCGGCGTCGGCCTCGATCGTCTGGGTGACCTTGTACGTGCCGTCGGGGTTGGCGCCCGCGTACTCGAACACGCTGACGCCGCCGCTGAAGCCGATGAGGTGCTGCGGGCTGTCGACGTCGAGGCTCGGGAGCGTGAGATCGACCGGCTTCGGCGTCACCTCCGAGCTGATGGCGTACACGCGCCCCGACGCGTGCAGGCGCGACGGCCTGCGCTGCAGCACGTCGCCCGAGCGGGCGTCGACGTCGACCACGAACCCGCCGCGCGCCGCCGTCTCGACGCGGTACACGAGCCGGCCCCCCGCGGACGTCGGCACGACGCCGAGCGACGCGTCGCCGGCCGAGCCGGGCCGGTCGAGCGAGCGGGCCGCGAGCGTTACGGCGAGCGCGGGCGTGATCGCCGGGGTGACGTCGACGGTGAGCCCTCGCGCCGGCGCGCCGCGCGTCCCGGAGACGCGCCCGCCCGACACGCGCACGGCGAGCGCGCGCCCGAGCACCGGCACGCCGCGGTGACGCTGCGTGAGGCGAACGACCGAGCCCGCGGGCGACGGCAGCGTCGAGACGGCCGACAGATCGAGCGAGGTGAGCGCGCGCGCCTGCACCTCCACGTCCGCGGGGCGAGAGATCGCGGTGCCCGCAGGCAGCCACTCCGCCGCGAGCGCGGACGACGGACCGAGAGACGCGGCGAGCACGAGCAGGAGCGGAGACCGGCGGCGCATTGCGTGCGCTCTTAGCGGAGGTCGTCGGCGAACGCACGGCCTCGCGCGCCGGCCGCACACTCCTCGAACACCGGGCTCGCCAGGCTTTGCGCGCGCCCGGAGCCCGTGGTTCGCTCGCCGAGGTCGATGCGCCCGTCGTCCCTCCCCCGCCCGCGCTGGGCGCTCGTCGCGCTCGCCGCCTGGGGGTGCGCGGCGCCGAGGCCTCCGAGCCCGCCGGTGCCGGCGCTCGCGGAGAGCAGCGGCGCGGCGGAGTCCTTCTCGCTGCTCCGACGGCGGTTCGCCGGAGGGACGAGAGAGGATCGCGTCTCGCTCGAGCCGTACGTGACCGATCTCGCGGAGCGCTACGCGCGCGAGCCCGCCGCGAAGATGGCCGAGGTCTTCCTCGCGTGGATCGCGCTCGAGCGGGGACGCTACGACGACGCGCTCACGCGGGCCGCCCGCGCCGCGAAGGATCCGGGGAACGCGCGCGATCTCGCCACGCTCATCGAGGGCGCGACGCTCGCGCGGCGTGGCGAGCCGAGCGCAGGGCTCGACCGGATGATGCCGCTCGTCGGCAAGCTGCTCGATCCGTACGCGCGCGACCTGCTGCACGCCGAGGCGGTCCGCGCCGCCGTCGCCGCCGAGCGGCACAGCGACGTCGTCACGCTGCTCGACGCGTGGCTGCGCGACGTGCCGGACGAGGACCGCCCGGCCGTGCTCGAGGCCACGCGGCGCGCGCTCGAGGCCGTCCCGGTCGGGACGCTCGAGCGCGCGCTCGCCGACATGATCCGCGACGACGACGCGGGGGTGGCGAGGCACCCGCAGGCGCTGCTGGACGCCATCGTCGCGAGGCTCGCGGGCGTCGCGCTCGATCGAAACGATCCCGCGCTCGCGCAGCGCCTGCTGCAAGGCGAAGGAGGGCTGGGCAAGCTCGGCGACCGCGGCGCGGCGATCGTCGAACTCGCCGCGACGGCGGAGGGCGTGCCGACCGTCTCGGGGCGCCGGGTCGGGCTGTTGATCCCCGACGGCACGGAGCTCGCGGCGGTGGGCGCGGCGCTGATCGACGGCGCGGTCGGGGTCGCGAGCCCCGCCCTCGGGGAGCCCGCGAGGTTCATCACGCGCGGCGCGGGAGAGACGCCCGAGGCCACGCGCGCGGCGATCGCGGCGCTCGGCGCGGAGGGGGTCGCGGCGGTGATCGGGGGCGTCGACCGCACGGGGGCGCAGCGCCTGGCGGACGCGGCAGAGGCCGAGCACATGCCGGCGCTCTTGCTCGCACCGACCGGCGCCGCCGCGGTGAGGTTCGCGCTGCGCTTCGGGCCCGATCCGACGACGGGCGCGGCCGCCGCGCTGGAGGCGCTCTCCGCGCGCGGCGCGAGGGTGATCGCGGTGGTCGGCGCGGATCGCCCGCTCGTGGCCGGCGGAGGCGCGTCGGTGCTCCCGTCGGTCGCGTGCCCGGTGATCACGGGGCCGCGCGCGGTCGCGAGGTTCCCCTGGGAGCAGTGGCGACGCGAGCGGGTCGACGCGATCCTGCTCGCAGGCGACGCGCGGTGCGCGGAGGATCTCGTGCTGGAGCTCGCCCGCGGCGGGCTCGCGCTCGGGTTCGGCCCGCAGGCCGCCGTCGCCACCCTACCCCCGCCGCGTGGGGCCAGCCCAGGGCGCGCGAGGAGGGACGCGGCCGCCGTCGCGGGGCTCGGGTGCTTCCCCTCTCCGCAGAGCCGCGGCTGGTGGAGCGCGGTCAGCGCCGACGCGCTGCGGGTCGCGCTCGCCGCGGTCGCGGCGCTGCCGACCGAGCCGACGCGCGACGCCGAGGAGGTGGCGCGACGTCGTGAGCTCGCGCTCGGCGGGCTCGTCGACGCGGCGCCGTCAGCGTGTCTCGGGCTCTCGCCGAGGCGCGACGAGGTCGCGGCCGTCTGGCGCGTCGACGGGGACGACGCCTCGCGCCCCCGCCCGCACCGCAGGAGACACTGAGCATGGAGCCCTTCGTCGCGACCTCCGGGTCCTCCGCCCGCCCATGTTCGCTGGAGGCTAGGCCCTCGGCGGCTCCGCCGTGAGGCCCGCCCGCGCGAGGAGCGCCGCGTCCTCGTTCGCGCCGGGGTTCGGCGTCGTCAGCAGCTTGTCACCATAGAAGATCGAGTTCGCGCCCGCGTACAGGCACAGCAGCTGCGCCTCCTCCGACAGCTCCGCGCGCCCGGCCGAGAGGCGCACCCGCGACGCCGGCATCATGATGCGCGCGGTCGCGACCATCCGCACGAGCTCGACGCCGTGCACCGGCGGCAGCTCGGCGAGCGGCGTGCCCGGCACCCGGACGAGCGCGTTGACCGGCACGCTCTCCGGGTGGGGCGTGAGGCGCGCGAGCTCCACGAGCATCGCGACGCGGTCGGAGATCGTCTCGCCCATGCCGATGATGCCGCCCGAGCACACCGTGATGCCGGCCTTGCGCACGTTGCGCAGCGTCGCCAGGCGCTCGTCGTAGGTGCGCGTCGATATGATAGACTTGTAAGCTTCTCGGCTGGTGTCGAGGTTGTGGTTGTACGCGTCGAGGCCGGCCTCCTTCAGGCGCGCGGCCTGCCCCTCGTCGAGCATGCCGAGGGTGACGCAGGCCTCGAGGCCCATCGATTTCACGCCCTTCACCATGTCGACGACGCGGTCGAACGCGGGGCCGTCCTTCACCTCGCGCCACGCGGCGCCCATGCAGAACCGGGTCGCGCCGGCGTCCTTCGCGCGGGCGGCGGCGTCGAGCACGTCGGGGAGATCGAGCATCCTCTCGGCCTTCTGGCCGGTCGCGTGGTGCGACGACTGCGGGCAGTACGCGCAGTCCTCCGAGCAGCCGCCCGTCTTGACGCTGAGGAGCGTGCACAGCTGCACCTTGCCGTCGGGGTGCCGCGCCCGATGCACGGCGCGCGCGCGATCGACCAGCTCGAACAGCGGCAGCTCGTGGATCGCGAGCGCCTCGGGGGTGGTCCAGTCGTGGCGCAGGTCGGAGTGCGTGGCGGTCATCGGGGGCGCGTCGGTAGCACGGCTCGTCGCCGGCTCGAAGCCGCCCGCCCCCGAAAAGGGGAGGAGAGAGGGAGTTCCGTGGTAAGCCGACGCGGCCATGAAGCGCGCACTCTCGGTCCTCGTCGCCCTCCTCCCGGCGACCTTCTCGGCGACGGCGGCGGCCCAGATGGGCGGCTCGATCGGGTGGAGCTCGCAGGGCGGCGGGACGAGCTCCGGCTACGCGATGCCCGTGCCCACCTCGAGCGGCGGCAGCGGCGCGAAGTCGACCGATCTCGAGATCGGCACGCTGTACGTCGCCGGCACCGCGTACGGCATCGGCGCCGGCGTCTGGCTCGACGCGGAGCTCGGCATCTCCGACCCTGGGCTGAACTTCATCGCGCCGGCGGTGCTCGGCGTCGGCGCGCCGATCGGCGTGTACTTCCTCGACCACCCGCAGATGCCGCGCGGCGTGCCCGCGTCGATCGCGCTCGGCCTGACGCTCGGCGCGGGCGAGGGCTTCGGCGTGTGGAGCTACCAGTTCGTGACCTCGTCGAAGGAGAACGCGTGGGGCTTCCGCGGCCTCGCGCGGAGCTCGTTCATCGGCGCCACGGTCGGCGGCGCGGCAGGGGCGGCCGTCGGGTTCCTCCAGGAGCCCTCGCCGAAGAGCAGCCTCTTCATCGGCTCGTCGGCGCTGTGGGGCGCGGGCATCGGATCGATGTTCGGCTACGGCTCGACGGCGAAGGGCCGCGGCTACGGCCTCTCGAACGACGGCGCGAGCCTCGGCGGGCTCATCGGCTACAACCTCGGCATCGTGGGCTCGGCGGCGCTCAGCACCGTGTGGGTGCCGACGTACAAGAACACCGCGTTCATGTGGGCGGGCGCGGCCGCCGGGTTCGCCGCGACCTCTCCTGTCTACCTTCTCTACGCGGGGTCGGAGTCGCCCGCGAAGCGCGGCCTCATCGTGCAGGGCGTGGGCACGACGCTCGGCATCGTGGCCGGCGCGATGTTCACGTTCTACGACACGGACGACATCGCGTCCGACGATCCCTTCCGCGGCCCGCGCCCGTCGCTCGCGCGCATCACCGGGGTCGGCCCGATGCCGATGCCGGGGGGCGGGGCTGGTGCGATGGTGCAAGGGGTGCTCTTCTGAGCCCGCGATGACCGAGCCCTGGCCGAGCATCCTCGAGGCGCTCCCGACGGCGACCTGCGTCGCGCGGGTGACCGGGGAGTTCGTCGCGCTGAGCTCGGCGTTCGCGCGGCTGGTCGGGCGCGAGCGCGACGAGCTCCTCGGCTCGAGCTACTGGGATCTATCCCCCGACGGCGACCGCCAGCGCGAGCTGAACGCGCTCGTGTCGGGCGGCGGCCGCGCCTACGAGAAGGAGTTCATCACGGCGTCGGGCGCGAGGGTCGCGGCGGTCGCGGTCGGCGGCGCGGTGGGCGACGACGAGCTGTTCATCACCGTGCACGAGCGCGTCGTCGCGGGGACGAGCACGGAGGCCGCGCTGCGACGCCACAACGAGCTGCTGCTCGACCTGGCGAAGCGAGAGGAGATCGACGACGGCGATCTCGACACCGCGCTCCGCGTGCTCACCGAGGCGGCGACGTCGGGCATCGGGTGCGACCGCGCGAGCGTGTGGCTGTACGACGAGGGCCGCACGCTCATTCGCTGCGTCGATCTGCACGAGGTGTCGTCGGCGTCGCACGCGGCCGGGGTCGAGCTCGCGCGGGCTGATTTTCCGGGCTACTTCGACGCGCTCGCCGAGTCGCGGCAGATCGTGGCGGACGACGCGCACCGCCACCCGGCGACGCGCGAGTTCTCGGCGCCGTACCTCACGCCGCTCGGCATCGGCGCGATGCTGGACGCGCCCATCAGGTTCCACGGCAGGACGGTGGGCGTGCTCTGCCACGAGCACGTCGGCCCGGCGCGCGCGTGGACCCAGGACGAGCAGAGCCTGGCGGCCAGCCTCGCGGATCTCGTCGCGCGGGCGATGGAGGCGCGCGATCGCCGCCGCGCCGAGGACGCGCTCGAGCGGGCGAACCTGGAGCTCGAGGCGCGGGTCGAGCAGCGCACGAGCGAGCTGCAGGCGGCGCGCGACGCGCTGTGGGGCGAGATGCAGCTCGCGCGGCGCATCCAGACGGTGCTCGTGCCGCCGCGCCCGCTCCTGCCCGGCTTCGAGCTCGCGGCCTTCACGCGGCCGGCGGCGGAGGTCGGCGGCGATTTCTACGACGTGATCGAGGCGGGGCACCTCAACTGGGTCGTCATCGGCGACGTCTCGGGGCACGGCCTGCCCGCGGGCCTCGTGATGATGATGTGCCAGACGGCCATCCGCGCGGTGCTCGCGGCGAACCCGCACGTCTCGCCCGCCGAGCTGCTGACGGCGACGAACCGCGTGCTCCGCCACAACGTCGCCGCGCTCGGCGAGGACCGCTACGTGACGATCTCGGTGCTGCGCTTCTCGCCCGACGGCCGCATCACGCACGCGGGGATGCACACCGACATCCTCGTGCACCGCGCGGACGCGCACGAGGTCGAGGTGTTCCCGACGGACGGCGTGTTCCTCGGCCTCGACGACGACATCGCGCCGCACCTCCCGCAGAGCGATCTGTCGCTGCGCCGAGACGACGTGATGCTGCTGTTCACCGACGGCATCTCGGAGGCGCGCGCACGGAACGGTGCGATGCTCGACGTCACCGCCATCGCCGACTCGCTCCGACAGAGCGCGGATCACGGCGCGCGCGCGGTGGTGGTGGGCCTGCAGCAGATGCTGAACGACGTCGAGGTGCACGACGACGTGACCGCGGTCGCGGTGAGGTGCGTCGCGTGACGGCGCGCCGGCTGGGAGAGCTCGCGCTCGAGACGACCGACGGCGACGCGGAGGTCGTGGTCCGGTGGCTCGGGCGCAGCGTGGCGCGCGACGCAGACGTCGTCATCGCGCGCCACCTCGACGAGATCATAGGCGGCGCGGGCGCGCGCGCCGTCGTCTTCGACTTCACCTCCCTCGAGTACATGAACTCCTCCACGCTCGTGCCGATCGCGAAGCACGTGCGGCGCGCGCACACGGAGGCGCGGAGGCTCGTCGTCCGCTTCCGCGCGGACGTCAGCTGGCAGGCGACGCCGTTCCGCATGCTGACGAAGATCGCGCGCGGCGAGCACGTGGTGTTCGAGCCCGTGCCCGGCGCGCCCGTCTAGGGGCGCCGCTTCAGCGCAGCTCGGGGCCGAGCACGTAGTCGTCGGACGCGGCGGCCGAGTGGCAGGTGTTGCACTCGGTGCTGCCCGCGTACGACTCGCCGTTCGGCGGCCCGAGCCCGCGCCAGACGATGCGCGGCGGATCGCTCGAGTCGTCGAGCTCGAACCACTCCCACCCGCGCGCGCCGGCCGCGTTGTAGTCGCCGCCGCGCTTCGCCATCGCGAACACGCGGCGCGTCTCGGTGTCGATGCCGGTGACGTGCACTATGATCCCGCCCCTCGGGGCCACCCTCGTGCCCGCGGGCAGCGAGGCGCTCACGTACGCCACGCGCCCGCCCGGCGTGTGCCCGGAGAGCCCGTCGCTGACGCCGAGGTCGACCTTGCGCCACCCCTGAAAACCCGCGAAATCACGCTCGAACGCGATGAATTCCCCGCTCGTCGCGGGCGGTGGATCGGCCGCGGTGGGCACGTCGTCGCCGCAGGCCGCGCCCGCGAGCGCGAGCCCGAGCGACACCGCGAGCCACCGCGAGGGCGTCAAGGGTTCACCGAGAGCTTGAGCGTCCCGCCGACGCGGATCATCGCGGCGACGAGCGACGCGTCGCGCTTCTCGTCGGCCTCGTCGGAGAGCGTGACGAACAGCGCGCCGAACGGCGTCGCGGCGTCGGCGGCGGAGGGCGGCGTCGTCCACGTCGCGGGCACGGCGGGCAGGGCGTCGCCGGGGAGCTTCGCGTAGGCCGCGTCGAGGCGCGAGAAGCCGGCGAGCACGGCGTCGTGGTCTGCCTGCGCGGCCGCGCCGAGCGAGGTCACCCACGGCGTGAAGGCCGCGTAGATCTGGCGCCCGCCCTCGATGTTCGCGCGCATGTCGGCGAGCGTGACGTTCGCGTAGCGCGACTCCTCGGCGGAGTCGGAGCGGCCGGTGGCCTTGTCGGCCTTCTCGACCTGCTCGGCCATCGATCCGATGACGCCGCTGTACGCGGTCGACAGATCGAGCGCGAGCGGCGCGAAGTCGGCCTGCATCTTCTTCGTGTCGGCGACGAGCCGCGCGCAGAGCTTCTCCTTGAAATCTCGGGCCTCGGCCTCGTTCGCGGGGAAGGCGGGCGCGCGGTACTTGTCGCCGAGCAGCGTCTTCTCGAACTCGAGCACGCGCGCCGGCGCGGAGTCGCTCCACAGCACGCGCTCGATCGCGTGCACGCCCGTCACGCCCTGATCGTCGAACAGGTTGGTGTCGTCCGTGTCGGCCAGGAACCCGTCGTAGCGCTCGTCCGTCGAGACGTCGAGCTCGGGGAAGAGGACCGCGATCGCCCCCTCGATGCGCTCGTACGCGACGCGCGCCTTGCGCCACGACGCGCGCATCTTGTCGACGGCGGCCTCGTCCTTCTCCCTGCTCCAGCCGTCGGCGTCGGGCGCGGGCGCGGCGGCGGCGATCTCCTCCGCGGCGACGACGAGCGCGTCGAGGTTCGTCTGCACGTACTGCTTCACGCCGAGCGTGGCCTGCTGCTCGGGGGACTGCGCGGCGGGCGTCGCGCCCTCGTCGGACGATGAGCACCCGGCGACGGAGACGAACGAGAGGAGCGTGACGGCGGTGAGCTTTCGGAGCATGGCGAGGCTTTCCAGGGAGTGGTGGGGAGGTGGGGTCAGAGAGACGAGACGAACGTGAGCAGCGCCGCGCGATCGTCGCCGGAGAGCGCGCGGAACTTCTGCGCCGACCCGCGAGCCTCGGAGCCCTCGCTGTCGTGCGCGGCGATCGCGTCCTCGACGGTCTTCGCGCGGCCGTCGTGCAGGAGCGCGCGCTGCAGGCGCAGCCCCATCAGCGGCGGGGTCTTCCAGTCGCGGGGGCCGGCCGCGAGATCGGTCACGCCGTCGGCGAGCCCGTCGCCCATGTCGTGCAAGAGCAGGTCCGTGTAGACGGGCGCGTCGATGCCCGCCTGCGCCGGCACGGGCCAGTCGGCCCGCGTGCGCAGGGTCGGCACGTGACAGACGGCGCAGTCCGCCTGCGCGAAGAGCGCCGCCCCGCGCGCGTCCGGCGCCGGGCGCTTCGGGATCGCGAGCAGGCGCATGTACGCAGCGACCTCGGAGATGGTCTCCAGCGACAGATCGACGCCGGGCTTGTCGTCGTCGGTGAGGCCATCGGGGTTGGGCAGCTCCGTCGGACGCAGCGGTGACGTGAGGCCCATGTCGCCCTGGTACGCGTCCGCGGCGAAGTCATCGAGCGTCGGGACGCGCGCCTTCAGGCCGAAGCGCCCGATCGCGCTCGCGCCCTTCGTCAGCGTGGAGAACAGCGGATCGGCGGACAGCTCCGACGCGTACGTGAGCCGGTGCGCGCGGCCGCGGATGCCGTCGGTGCGCGCGGCCTGCTCGGCCTCGACGCGCAGGATCTCCGACTCCTCGATCGCCTCGACGTAGCCGCGCCCGAACACCGGCGGGGGCAGCCGCACCGTCGCCGCGACGCCGGGCGGCGTCTCGATGGGGGTCTTCGCGCCCGCGGTCGCGAAGGGCCTCCGCGTGACGCCGTACGGGAGCTCGACGCCCGTCGTCGCGGGGAACTTCTCGACGAACCCGGGCCCGCGCGAGTCGAGGGCGTGGCACGCGCCGCACGACGAGCGGATGAACAGCGGCCCGAGCCCGCCGGCCTCGCCGTTGGTCTGGTCGAACAGCGCGTCGCCGAGCAGGAACCGATCGCGCCACTCCGCCGGCAGCCCCGCGATCGGCACGTCCGAGCGATCGTCCGCCACCACCGTGAGCGGCGCGGCCGTCGGCGCGGGATCGTCGGCGCCCCCGCAGCCCGCCAGGAAGCCAACGATCATCACACACGGCGCACGCCAGGACCGCATGGGCGGGCTGACTAGCATCATTGAAATCGATTTTCAACATCACGTCGTGAGCCGCCCGGGACGTCGCTGACGTGCTAGCGGGTGCGCGCCGGATGGCCCCCCGTCGCGCGCTCGACTTCGGCGCCCGCCTCTGCTTCTTCGCGCTCGCGCCGCTCGCGATCGTCAAGGCGACGGCGCTCTTCCCCGTGTGGGGGGCGCTCGTCGGCGTCACGCTGGCCATCGTCGTGTTCCTGCTGAGCGAGCGCCTGTCGGAGGTCGCGAGCTCGTCGCGGATCGTGCGGCTGGCGCTCGGGCGCGAGCTGAGGATCGCGGCGTTCTACCGCGCGCACCCGCCGAAGCCCTTCGCCTACTACGCGCTCTACCCGCTCCTGTTCCCGTACTGGCTGTACGATCGGACGGCGCGGCGCGAGGCGTGGCTGTTCAAGGGGTACACCGCGGTCGGCGTCGTGATCCTCGTCGCGTCGTTCGCGGGGACGTACTTCCACTACTTCCCGCCGGAGCTGGGCCTCCGGGAATTCTTGCCGCTGTTCGGCCTCAGCCTCGCGGTCGAGGCGGTGCTCGTCTTGTGGCTGCTGATGCCGCTCGCGACGTCGGTCATCCAGCTGCACTCGGAGGGGCGCAGGCGCGAGCTCTTCGCGCTCCTGTTCGTCGCGCTCGCCTCGACCGCCACCTCGGCGGTGAGGCTGCTGCGTCGGCGCGACCCCGTCGTCAGCTACGCGACGCGCGAGCGCGTGGTCCTGCGCACGCACAAGGAGCGACGCCTCGCGCGCGAGGTCCAGGCGTCCGCGCTGCGCGCCGCGTGGGGCGCGCTCGGCCACGCGAACACCGAGGCGGACGGCGACGGCAAGCTCCTCGGCCCGCCGCTCGAGCAGGCCCACGTCATCCTCGGCTCGCTGTACAAGCCGGACGAGGCGCTCGCGTTCGATCTGTGGGCTTCATCGCGGCGCGATCCGAAGCTCTTGATCCTCTACACCGAGGGGCGCTCGTGGCGCAGGCCGATCTGGGTCGCGATCGGGAAGGACGGGAGGGAGATCACCGATCCGAAGAAGCTCCCGAAGGGCGCGTTCCGCGCGATGCACCTCGCGTACGCGGAGTAGCGTGGCGGCTCGACGGCTTCAGCGCGGCGGGTCGCGGTACGTGACGACGACCCCGCGGTGCGTGCGCAGATCGGTCTCGCCGGGCCGGCGCGCGACGACGTAGTCGGGGCCGACCGGCACCTTACCCATGCCGCCGGGCGTGTCGACGATGAGCTTCGGCAGCGCGATGCCGGAGAGGCGCCCCTGCAGCGCCTCCATCAGCTCGACGCCGCGCGCGACCGGCGTGCGCAGGTGCCCCGTGCCGGCGACCGGGTCTGCCTGCAGGAGGTAGTATGGCCGCGCGCGCGCGCGCACGAGCCCGCGGAACAGCGACGCGAGCGTGGCGGCGTCGTCGTTGATGCCGCGGAGGAGCACCGTCTGGTTCATCACCGGGAACCCCGCGTCCGCCAGGCGCGCGAGCGCGCGCGTCGACTCGGGCGTCAGCTCCTTCGGGTGGTTGAAGTGGGTCATCACCCAGAGCGGGTGGTGCGGGCGGAGCGCCGTCAGCAGCTCGTCCGTCACGCGCTGCGGGAGCGTCACGGGCACGCGCGTCGCGAGCCGGATGGTCTCGACGTGCGGGAGCGCGCGCAGGCGCTCGACGAGGCGCGCGAGCCGCGGCGTCGCCATCGCGAGCGGATCGCCGCCCGACACGATGACGTCGCGGATCTCGGGGTGCGCGGCGAGGTAGTCGAAGGCCGCGGCGAGGCGCTCGTCGCTGCGCACGCCGCCGCCGTCGCCGACCATCCGCGAGCGCGTGCAGAACCGGCAGTACACGGCGCACCTGTCGGTCACGAGCAACAGCGCGCGGTCCGGGTAGCGCTGGACGAGCTCGGGCGCGACCTCGTGCGCGACCTCGCCGAGCGGATCGTCGAGATCGCCCGGCACGCGCGCCGACTCGTCGAGGTGCGGGACGCACTGGCGGCGCAGGGGGCACGCGGGATCGCGCCGATCGGCGAGCGAGAGGTAGTACGGCGTGATCGAGATCGGCAGGCCCGCGGCCTCCGCGCGGCGCGCGCCCTCGCGCTCCAGCTCGGTGAGCTCGAGGTGCCGCTCGAGCTCGGCCAGCGTCGTCACGGCCGCGCGCAGCTGCCACGACCAGTCGTCGGCGTCAGCGGCTCGGAGCGGGCGGGGCTGCATGGCTGGACGACGGGGACGGCGCGGAGACCTCGATCTTCTCGAGCGCGGCGGCGTCGACCGTGACGGGGAAGCGCCTCGCGAGATCGGCCTCGAGCTCCTTCGCGCGAGCCTCGAGCGCGCGCTGCACGAGCACGCCGCGGATGCTGCGCTCGGCCTCGGCGAACGATCGTTCGTGCGGCGGAGACTTGCCCGCGAGGCGCACGAGGAAGAAGTGCCCGTCGGCCGTCGGCACGACGCGGTCGAGCGTCGCGCCGGGATCGCCCGTGATCTCGAACACTGCGCGGCGCAGCTCCGGCGGCACGCGGGGGTGATCGCCGCGCGGATCGTCCGGCGGGCCGACGATCCCGAGGTCGGCCACGATCTCGACGGGCGCGCCCGGCGCGAGCGTGAGCGGCGGCTCGGAGAGCGCGAGCGCGAGCTTGCCCCACTCGACGGGGCTCGCCTTCTTCGCGTCGGCGAGCGCGCTCTCGGCGCGACGCCTGTCGCGCAGCGAGATCGCCGAGACGCGCCTGCGCTCGGGCTCGCGGTACTCGGCGCGGTGCGCCTCGTAGTAGGCACGGACCTCCGCCTGCGGCAGGTCGGCGGGCGCGGGCACCTTCTTCTTCACCTCGGCGAGCATCGCGTCGCGGAGGATCTGGCGCATCACGGCCTGGGTCTCCGGCGTCTTGTCGAGCCCGCGGCGGCGCGCCTCGTCGGCGAGCAGCTCGAGCTCGATCATCTCCTTCAGCAGCTCCTTGCGGCGCTCGGGGGCCTGGTAGCGAAGGCGGTCGAACTCGTTCAGGCCGTCGAGCGTCGCGGCGACCTCGCCGAGCGTGATCACGCGGTCGCCGACCTTCGCGACGGGCTTCGCCGCGAGCTCGGGGGTGAGGCCGCCCGGGAGGCTCGTCGACGCCGCCGGCTGCGCGCCGCCGCTCGATCCCTTGCTGCAGCCCGCGACGCACGAGGCGAGCGCCAGCGCCGCGAGCGCGCGCCTCACCCGCCCTCTCCGCCCTGTCCCCCCGCGGGGATCGGGTGGGCCTCCTTCTCGAGGTAACGGAAGATGGTGCGGGGATCGACGCCGAGATCGCGCGCCGTCTGCGTGCGGTTGCCCTGGTTCTTCTCGAGCGCCTCGAGCACGTAGCGGCGCTGGAAGTCCTCCTTGGCCTTCTCGAGCGGCAGGATCGGCGCCATCGCCTGCTCGCCGAGCTCGAGATCGTCGGCGGTGAGCAGCGTCGAGTCGCAGAGGACGAGCGCCTTCTTGATGCGGTTCTCGAGCTCGCGGATGTTGCCGGGCCAGCCGTACTTGCGGATCGCGCCGAGCGCCTGCGGCGCGAAGCCGCGCACCTGGCTCGCGAGCTCGTCGGCGAACTTCGAGAGCAGCGTCTTCGCGATGATGATGACGTCGTCGCCGCGGTCGCGCAGCGGCGGGAGCCAGAGGTTCACCACGTTGAGCCGGTAGTACAGATCCTCGCGGAACCTCCCGGCGCGGATCTCGTCCTCGAGCGTGCGGTTCGTCGCGGCGACGACGCGGATGTCGACGCGCTCGGGCTTCGCGTCGCCGACGCGGTTGACGACGCGCTCCTGCAGCGCGCGCAGGAGCTTCACCTGCAGGTTGAGCGGCAGCTCGCCGATCTCGTCGAGGAACAGCGTGCCGCCGTCGGCGATCTGGAATTTGCCGGGGCGCGACGCGACCGCGCCGGTGAACGCGCCCTTCACGTGGCCGAACAGCTCGCTCTCGATGAGGTTCTCGGGGATGGCGCCGCAGTTGATGGTGATGAACGGGCCCTTGCTGCGCTGGCTGTGGCGGTGCAGCTCGCGCGCGATGAGCTCCTTGCCGGTGCCCGTCTCGCCGGTGATGAGCACGCTGATGTCGGTCGTCGCGACCTTCTGCAGCTTGCGGAACACCTCCATCATCGACGGGCAGCTGCCGATGATCTCGCCGAGGCGCTTGTCGCCGAGCTCCTTCGAGAGCTTCTCCTTGTCGGCGCGGAGCGCGGACAGCAGCATCGCGTTCTCGAGGATGAGGCTGGCCTGCGAGCCGAACACCGTCAACAGATCGAGGTGCGAGCGCTCGAACAGGTGCTTGACACGGTTGGAGCCGAGGTAGATCGCGCCGACGACCTGCCCCTGACGCAGCAACGGCGCGCACATGACGCTCGAGAGCTGCAGCGCGAGCACGCTCTCGCTCTTGCCGAACTGCGTGTCGCTGAGCGCGTCCGAGACGATGAGCGGGCGCCCCGACTCGAGCACGAGCCGGACGATGCTGTCGGAGATCCCGCCGTGGCGATCGGCGAGCTCGCGCCCGACGTTGCGCTCGGCGCGGACCGTGAACTTGCGCCCGCCCTCGCCCGCCGCGCCGTCGCCCTGCAGGAGCAGCATGCCGCGGTCGGCGCCCGTCAGCTCGACGACGTCGCCGAGCATCGTGTCGAGCAGCTCGTCGAGCGAGCCGCGGAGCATCAGGCGCTCGCTGAACTCGAACAGCTTGCGGACGCCGGCGAGCTCGGCGCCGAGCTGCGGCGGCGCGTCGTCGTCGTCGCGCGGGGCGCGCGCCGGCAGCTCGCTGAACATGCTGAACGAGACGAGCGCGGAGGCGCCGAGCTCGACGCGGTCGCCGTGCACCAGGCGCGCGCGGCGCTTCTTCTTGCCGTTGATGCGGATGTCGGCGTCGCGATCGATCTCGTTGAGGTTGAAGTCGCGACCGTCGAACGCGATCTGCACGTGGTGATCGGCGACGCCCTCGCCGGTGATCGCGAGATCGTTGCCGAGCGCCTTGCCGATGTTGGTGAGCGGCTTGTGCACCGCGTAGACCACGGGCGCCCCCACCGGCGGATAGAACTTGAGCGTCGCCATCCAGTCTCGCCGGACGGCATAGCCCAACCTCCGCGCGCCGACGAGGGCCGCGTCAGGGGCGCGACAGCGACAGGACGCCCATCATGCCCGCCTCGGCGTGGTCGAGGATGTGACAGTGGAACATCCAGTCGCCGGGCCTGTCGTCGTAGCGGACGAGCAGCCGGACGGCGCCGTGCACCGGCACGCTCACCGTGTCCTTCCACTCGAGCGGCACACGCGGCGCGCCCGCGTCGTCGAGCACCTGGAAGAAGAACCCGTGCAGGTGGAACGGGTGCGCGAACTCGGTCGCGTTCGTCACGGTGAAGAGCTCGAGCTCGCCCGTCCTCGCCAAGAGCGGCGGCGCGAGCCACGACGGAACGCCGTCGATGCCCATCTGCGTGACGCCGTTCACCTCCGTCTGCGTGAGCGTGAGCGCGCGCGGCCTCGCGGAGGCGGCGTCGAGCGGCGCGATGGCGCGCGCGATCGCGGGGAGCGGCGGCGTGGCGACCGCTGGCTCGTCGGAGAGCGCGACGCGGAACAGCGGCTCGTCGGGGCGGTTGAACGTCGTGCCGTAGCCGCGATCGAACGGCGTCCAGCGCACCGTCAACGTCTCTCCGGGCGCGCCCCGCGGGACGAGCAGCGCGTCG
The DNA here is from genome assembly GCA_020849655.1 of Polyangiaceae bacterium. Classification (GTDB taxonomy): domain Bacteria; phylum Myxococcota_A; class Polyangia; order Polyangiales; family Polyangiaceae; genus JADLFU01. Next base: position 18,500 of record JADLFU010000109.1, read on the forward strand.
GCGCGCTCTCCGGGCGCGAGCACGAGCGTGTCGCCCTCGACGGGCGCCGCCGTGAGGCCGCCGTCGCCGCCGATGCGCGTGAACGTGTGACCGGCGAGCGCGAGCTGGAAGTACCGAGATCGCGCGGCGTTGACGAGGCGCAGGCGGAGCCGCTGGCCGGCGCGCGCGTGGAGCGTGGGAGCGCGGCGGCCGTTGACGAGCAGCGTGTCGCCCTCGCGCCCGAAGATGGTGCCGAGGTTGCCGCCCGCCTGCGGGGGCACGATCGAGCCGTCGTCGCGCACCGACAGATCGGAGAGCACGAGCACCACCTCGTCGCCGAGCCCTGGCGGCTCGTCCGCGGCCTCTACGAGCAGCGGGCCGTAGAGGCCGAAGCCGACCTGCGCCGCCGAGTCGACGTGCGGGTGGTACCAGAACAGGCCCGCGTCGGGGACGACGAAGTCGTACGTGAATTCGCCCCCCTGCTCGACCGGCGGCTGGCTGTGAAAGGGCGCGCCGTCCATCGCCGCGGGCACGCGCACGCCGTGCCAGTGCACGGTCGTCGCGGCGGGCAGGGAGTTGCGAAAATGCACGATCACCCTGTCGCCCACCCTGGCGCGGAGGAGCGGCCCCGGCAGCCCGCCGTCGTACGTCCAGAGCGGCGTCTGCGCGCCTGGCACGATCGTGTGCAGCGAGACCTTCGCCTCGAGCTCGACCTCGACGACGCGCGGATCGGGCGACAGATCGCGCGCCTCCGTCAGCCGCACCTCGGCGTCGAGCGCGGGGCGAGACGGCGCGGCGTCGCCTCCGCCGCACGCCGACGCGAGCAGGAGCGCGGAGAGGAGCGCGCGCCCCGAGATCACCGCGCTCCGGCGGCGAGCGTGATGGTGAGGCCCACGGTCGTGTACGCGCGGGGCGGGCCCTCCGCGCCCCACACGACCGTCGGCATCTGGCCGTGCGCCGCGAGCAAGGCGACGCGGCCGCCGTGGAACCAGCTGTTCAGCCCGCGCGCGACGTCGAGGGCGATGCCCCCGTTGAGCGCCATGTACATCCCGCCCACGCTGCCTCGCGCGGTCGGCTGCGGGGTCGTCGGCTGAGAGGAAGGCGTCGTCGTGTCGCAGTCCGTGCCCCGGCCGTCGGAGCGGACACAGTAGGTGCCCGTCCCCGACAGCGCCATCGCCCCGGCGCCGGCCATCAGGTGCAGCTCGACGATCGCCGAGCTGTGCGGGTTGACGTCGAGGAGGACCTCGCCCGAGCCGCGCGTGGCCTCGTAGCTCGCGCCCCTGTCCGAGTGGCCCGCCTTCGCGGCGCTGCCCACGCCGAGCAGCGAGAAGTGCCGACCGCGGTCGAGGTGCGCGCGGTACCCGAGCATCGGCTCCGCGTACGAGTCTCCGCCCTCGCCCCTCACGCTCCGCACGCCGGCGATGACGCCCGGCACCCCTATCCACCGGTCGGGCTCGACGACCGCGGCGCCCTGGAACTGAGGCCTCCCCCCCGACGACTCCGTCGCCTCGCTGAGGCGGAAGCCCGGGACGGCGCCGAACTGCAGCGCGACGTCGGGGCGACCGGCGGGCACGGCCGAGATGCCTGCGGTCGCCGGCATCGGCCCGAGCGACGTGCAGCCCGTGCCGAGCGCGCCGGCAACCATCGCGGCGAGGAGGGGCGTCTTCCGTGTCATGGCCCGCCGACGTCAGCACGGAGGGCGGCTCGCGTCACGCGCGCGCACCGCCTGCGATTCGTGTGTATCATCGCGGGCTGCGGTCGGCCCTCTCGGCCGCCGGGAGGACTCGCGAATGAACCTGAGGAGCGTGGTAGCGGTGTGCGGGGCGCTGGCGACGGCGACGGTGCTGACGGGGTGCTGCGGCAAGAAGTCCGGATCGTCGAGCTCGCTCGGCGGGTCGACCGGCGAGCTGGCGGTGATGTCCGACGCGAGGGTGCAGTTCAACGCGCCCGCGGGGTGGAAGCGCCTGTCCGGCTCGAACGGCTGGACGCAGTTCATGGCGCCCGACAAGTACGCGAGCCTGGCGTTCGTGACGTTCGACCGCCCGGGCGAGTCGACGGCGCGCATCGGCCAGATGGCGGGCATCCTGAACGTCCAGGGTATCCAGTGGGGCTCGAGCCAGGGCGCGACGAACCTCGGGCGCAACGGCTTCCCGTCGCGGTACGGCGAGGGCACCTGCAAGCTGCCGGGCGGTGATCCCTGCTACCTCTGGTACGCGACGGTGAACCCCGGCAACAGCAACCAGGTGCTGATCGTCTACGCGGTCAACACGAAGGTCGGCAGTCACCACAAGCCTAACGCCAAGGCCGCGGTCGACTCGATGCGCTCGCTGTAACCTCTCGCCTCGCAGGGTGCGCGCGCGCCAGACCTCGACGCGCACCGTGCGGACGACGCGCCCTCCTCGCCCGAGCGCGACCTCGAGCGACGAGGTGCGCACGCGGCCGCGCTCGGGCGGCGGCGCGGTGAAGCGATCGTCGGTGACCCAGACGATCGCCGGAGCGTCGGCCCAGCTCGACGGCGGTCGCCAGCGCGCGAAGTCGTCGCCGCCCGCGGTCGTCGAGACGTCCCGCGCGCCGAGGCCCGCGGCGAGCTGCGCGGCCCCCGTCCAGTGCGGCGCGACCAGGGGAGGCGGCGCGTCGTCCCGGAGCTCCTCGGCCGCGCGGACGGCGCGCACGACCGGGAGCGCGCGCTCCCACATGTAGAGATCGTTCGCGAGATCGTGCGCCCCGAGGTAGCCCGCGCCCGAGACGCGCGGCAGCACATCGGAGAGGACGACGACGTGCGCGAGCGCCGTCACCGCGAGGCCCGAGCCGAGCGCGAGCGCGCGCAGCCTGCGCGGCAGCACCTGAGGGCGGCAGGCGAGCGCGAGGGCCGCGCCGAGCCAGACAGGCCCGAGCCAGTGAGGCTCCGCGACGCGCGACCAGAGGCACAAGGCGACGAGCGGCGCGCACGCGACCGTGAGCGCGACGAGCGGGCGGGGCGCCGCGCGACGGGAGCGCCACAGCGTCATCGCCCCCCCGACGGCGACGATCGGCGACAGGTACAGGAGCTGCCCGCCGATGAGCGCGCCGAGGTTGCGGAGCGAGAGCCCCGCGTCCGCCTGGGTGCCGATGAGCCGGTGCCGCAGCATCGCGAACCCGCCCGCCCACTCCGCGCGCGCGAGCGGGGCGATCGCGATCGCGGCGACTCCACACGCCGCCCACGTCGACCAGCGGCGCGGACGCGTCCGCGCGAGCGCGAAGAGCAGGCCCGCGACGAGCAGCGCGCCCGACACCTTCGCCGAGACGGAGACGCCCGCGACCAGCGCACCCAGCACCGCAGCGAGATCGGCGCGCGGATCGTCGGCGTCGAGGCGGAGCGCGAGGCCGACGAGGCCGACCGCGGCGAGCCACATCGGCGCGAGCAGGGCGTCGGGGGTCATCCCGAAGAGGCCGACCGAGAGCTCCGGCGCCGCGACGAGCGCGAGCCCCGCGAGCGGCGCGCCTCTCGCGGTCGCCCCGAGCGCGCGCGCCGCGGCGACGCCCACCCACGGCGTGAGCGTCGCCAGCGTCGACGTGAGCGCGTGCGCCGCCTGCGGGCTCGGCGCGCCGCCGCCTCCGAGCCACGACGCGACGACGCCGACGAGCCCCGGGTGATCGAGGTACGCGGTCTGCGGGTGCAGCGCGTACGTCGCGTACAGCGCCTCCGCGTCCCCAAACCCCACGCGCGTCGCCGCGTACGCGCGCGCCGCCGCGAGCGCGACCGACAGGGCGACGAGCAGCCTCATCCCTCCGTCGCCAGCGCCGGGTTCCCTCCGCTCTCCGACCGCCCTGGATGACGTGGCGTCCGCGCTCGGCGTCAAAGGCACGCCTCGACGAGCGACGCCACGCGCGCGCCGAAGCAGGCGCCGTCGGCGGGCGTGACGCGCGCGCGCAGCTCGTCGGCCACCGCGCCGCCGTCGCGCCGCTCGAGCGCGCGGCAGAGCGCGTCGGCGACCGCGCCCGGGCTCGCGGCCTCCTGCAGCAGCTCGCGGCCGACCTCGCGATCGAGCAGCACGTTAGGTAGACCTACCCAGCGCGTGATCAGCGAGCGGCGCGCGATCGCGGCCTCGACCGCGCCGACGCGGTGCGCGACGACGAACGGCGCGCCCGAGAGCGCGACCTCGAGCGACGCCGTGCCCGCGGTCGTCAAGGCCGCGTCGCAGAGGGAGAGGAGCGGCGACGCGCCCTCCGGCGGGCAGCGCCGCGTCTGCGCGCCGACGTCGCGGGCCGCGCGCGCGATCTCGCGGGCGACGTCGTCCGGGAGGGAGGGAGAGCAGAGGAACACGCAGTCGACGCCCCGACGCGCGAGCAGCGTCGCGACCTCGCGGTGGAGCCCGAGGTGCGCGCGCACGACGCCGCGGCGGCTGCCAGGAAGGAGCGCGACCACGGGGCGAGGCCGCGACGCGCGAGGAGGGATCGCGCGCTCGGCCGCGGGGTGCCCGACCCAGACCGCGTCCACGCCCGCGCGGCGCCACACGCCGAGCTCGTGCTCGAACAGCACCGCGAGCCGCGACATCCACGGCGCGAACGCGCGCACGCGCGACGGGCGCCACGCCCACACCTGCGGCGCCACGCACCAGACGACCCTCGCGCCGAGGCTCCGCGCGCGTCGCGCGAGGTGCCGATGAAAATCAGGAAAATCGACGATCAGCGCGGCCGTGGGGCGGCGAGCGACGAGCGCCTCGGAGAGGGTGCGCCACGCGCGGAGCAGCGCAGGCGCGCGCGAGAGCACGTCGACCACGCCGTTCGCCGCCACGTCGCGCGCGTCGACCAGCACCTCCGCGCCGGCGCCGCGGACGCCCTCGCCGCCCATCCCGAACCCGCCGCCTCCGAGCGAGGCGAGCGCCGAGGCGGCGAGGCGGTCTCCCGACGCCTCGCCCGCGCTGACGAGCAGGCTCACTGCGCGACGAAGTTGAACACCGCGCTCGTCTGCGTCTCGCCGCTGGCCGACGGGAACACCCACGACCGCACGCGCCCCGCGATGCATGATCCGAGCGTCGGGAAGGCCTCGCCGCCGGACGGCGCGGCGCGCTGCACGCGGCCGTCGCGCCCGATCGTGATCGCGACCGTGACGCGCGCGGAGCCCGGCGCCGAGGGGGGCTTCGCGGCGAGCGCGGGCTCCCAGCAGGCGCGCTTCAGCGCGTTGCGCCCGTTGCTGACGACGCGCTGGATGTCGGCCGCGCTCAGCTGCTCCTGTCCGCCTCCGCTCGCCGACGGACCGCCCGGCGTCGGGCCACCCACGCCCGGGACCGCGGGCACGTCGGGGACGCCGACCGCGGGGATCGCGGGCACGTCCTTGACCTTGTCGCCGCCCGCTGCGACGGCGCCGGTCGCGCGGGGCCCGGCCGTCTTCGCGACCGCGGAGCTCGCGTCGACCTTCGGCCCATCGGCCGGAGACGGGGTGTCGGTCGTCGTCGGCGCAGGCGCGGCGGGCACCGGCGCGCTGACGGTGACGATCTGCACCGTGGGAGGCGGAGGCGCCTTCGAGAAGAACGCCCACCCCGCGATGAGCCCCGTCGCGAGCGCGAGCACGACGACCGCCCACGCGGACAGCGGAACCCCGCCTCGACGTCGGTCTCGCTCCGGCGAGATGTCATCGGTGACGGGCGGCGTGCCGAGCACGGGCGACGCGACGGGCGCCGCGATCTGCACCGCGGGCGACGACGCGGGCGGCGGCGGGGACAGCCCGAACGGGTCCGCCATCGCGGCGGCCGGCGCGGCGCTGACGGGCGGCGGCGCGAGCGACTCTCGCTTCGCCTCGCGCACCTCGCGGAGCGCCTGCATCAGCTCCGGCAGCGCGCTGACGGGCGCCCACTCCTCCTGGCCCTCGCGCCACGCGAGCGATTCCTCGGTGACGGCGCCCGCCTGCATCTTCGAGCGGACCTGCGCGAGCGGGATGGGCCCGATCGGGACGCCGTTGACGCCGACGTGCCACTCGTCGAGCGGCGCCGCGGACGGCGTCGGCTCCGGCACGGGCGCGGCGACAGCCTGGGAGAACGCGCCGGCGAGCGCGCCTGTGGGAGCGGGCGTGGCGGCAGCGGCGGGCTTCGCGGCGGGCCGCGCGGGCGCGGGCTTCGGCGCGGGGGCGCCTGGGCGCGCGGGCGCGGCGGGGGTGGGGCGCGCAGGAGCGGCGGGGCGCGCGGGCGCGGCGGGCCGCGCGGGAGGCGGGCGCTCGGACGGGACGGCGTGCGCGTGCTGCCCCGTCGCGACGGAGGTCTCGGTCACCGACGCCCGGATCTCGATCAAGTGCCCGCACTTGCGGCACTTCATCCGCACCGTCTTGCCCGAGACCTTGTCGTCGGCGATCTGGTACTTCGACTTGCAGTTGTCGCAGAGGAATGTCATCCTGGGAGCCCGACGAGCGCGGGGAGTCTAGCGGGGTTCGTCGCCCCTGTCTCCACCCGGCGGAGCATCAGCAGGTCGAGAGGAACCCCAGGGCGTCGGCGAGGTCGTGCGTCATGCGCGCGGGGGGCAGCGCGGCGAGCAGCGCCTTGCCGTAGCCGCGGGTCACGAGCCGCCGGTCGAGCACGGCGACGACGCCACGGTCGGTCGTCGCGCGGAGAAGCCTGCCGAACCCCTGCTTCAGCGTGATGGAAGCCGTCGGCAGGTGGAGGCGCTCGAACGGGCTCTTGCCCGCCTCCTCGAGCGCCCGGCCGCGCGCGACGATCTGCGGATCGGTCGGCACCGGGAACGGCAACCTGTCGATGACCACGAGCCGCAGCGCGCGCCCGGGGACGTCGACGCCCTCCCAGAAGCTCATCGTCGCGACCAGCACCGACGACCCGCTCGCGCGGAACCGCGACACGAGCGACGATTTCGGCGCGTCTCCCTGCACGAGCAGCCGCGGGACGCGGCGACGGGCGAGCGCCGCGTGGAGCGCGCGCATCGCGCGGAGCGAGGTGCAGAGGACAAACGCCCCGCCATCGGAGACACCGACCAGCTCGGCGACGCGATCGGCCGCGGCCTCGACGAAGCCGGGCGCGGAGACCTCGGGCAGGTCTCGCGGCACGTAGAGCACGCACGCGGACGCGTGATCGAACGGCGACGGCAGGCACGCCTCGTCGACGGGTCCGGTCGCGTCGTCGAGGCCGAGGCGCTCGCGGAGGAAGGTGAAGCCGCTCGACGTCGAGAGCGTCGCGCTGGTGAGCACGGTGACGGGGACGGGCTCGAACAGCTTCTCGCGCAGCTCGTCGGCGACGTCGACGGGCGTCAGGCTGACGGACACAGCGCGCGCGCTCGACTCGATCCACGCGACCGCGTGGCGGCGACCGTCGACGATCGCGGCGAGATCGGCGCGAGCGGAGGCGGCCCGCGCGCCGATGGCCTCCGCGCTCTCTCCCGGCGTCGCCGCGCCGAGCTGCTCGGCCGCCTCGAGGCTCGCGTCGAGCGCGTGGTACGCGGCCATCTCGGCGTCGGCCCACCCGCGCGGATCGAGCTCTGCGCGCGTCTCGGGGCCGACCCCGGCGGCGAGCCCGGAGAAGAAGGCGCTCGACGCGCGCTCGATCGCGTGGGTCACGCGGCGCGTCTCGCTGCGCGGATCGAGCAGCGGCCCGAGGCCGGCCGAGGAGAACGCGCGCGACGCGTCGCGCACCAGCGCGCCGATGCGCGCCGACGACACCCGCACGCCGAACACCTGGGAGGCGACGTCCTCGAGGTGGTGCGCCTCGTCGAAGATCACGGCGTCGTACGCGGGCAGCGCGGCCGCCTCGACCTTCGGGCCGCGGAGCGCGAGATCGGCGAAGAAGAGCGCGTGGTTCACGACGACGATGCGCGCGCGGTCGGCGTCGCGGCGCGCGCGCGTGACGAAGCACTCGTCGAAGTACGAGCACGTCCGGCCGAGGCGCGTCTCGCTCGACGACGAGATCTCGGCGCGCACGGGGTCGCCCTCGGGGATCGACACGAGCTCCGACAGATCGCCCGTCTCCGTCTCGTGCCGCCAGCGCTCTATCCGCTCGAGCGTCGCGCGCGTCGCCGGGCGTCCGCCCTCTTCGCTCCGCGCGAGCTCGGCGAGCCGACGCCGGCAGAGGTAGTTCGACAGGCCCTTCAGCACGGCCACGTCGGCGCAGAGGCCCGCGTGCTCGGCGAGCAGCGGCAGATCCTTGGAGACGATCTGGTCCTGCAGCGCGCGGGTCGCCGTCGAGACGATGATCTTTCGGCCCGAGAGGATGGCCGGCACGAGGTACGCGAGCGTCTTGCCGGTGCCGGTGCCGGCCTCGACGACGACCTTGCGATCGCCGTCGAGCGCGCGCTCGACGAGCTCGGCCATCGCGAGCTGCGCCTCGCGCGGCTCGTACCCGGGGAGCGACCGGGCGAGCCTGCCGAAGGGCCCGAGCACGTCACGCGCGCGCATCGCCTACGCGTCGCACACGGGGCCGAGGTAGCGCGAGGGTTCGAGCCCGTGGATCTCGCGCGTGCCGCAGAGCGGGCAGTCCGCGCGCGGGCGGACGGCGACGCGGCGGAGCTCCCCTGCCCTGCCGTCCAGCGTCGTGATCGTCCCCGCGAGCCCCTCACGACCGTCGAGCAGCCCGAGCGCCGCGTCGGCCGCGAGCCCTCCGACGACGCCGCACACGGGGCCGACGACGCCTGCCGACGCGCAATCGGGCGCGGGGCCGCGGGGGACGTCCTCGAACAGGCAGCGGTAGCAGGGGCGCCCCTCCGCCGAGGAGACCCACATCGTCGCGTGCCATCGCACGGCCGCCGCGTGCACGATCGGGGTGCGCGTGAGCCAGGCGGCGTCGGCGAGCAGGAACCGCGACGGGAAGTTGTCGACGCCGTCGATCACGACGTCGGCCGCGGCGACGAGGTCGAGCGCCGTCTCGGGCAGCGCGCGCCCGTCGACGCTCGAGGCGTCGACGCCGAGCTCGCGCAGCCGGGCGGCGAGCGTGTGGGCTTTGTGTGCGCCGAGGTCGTCGTCGCGGAAGAGGATCTGCCGGTGCAGGTTGGAGAGCTCGACGCGATCGTCGTCGAGGACGGTGAGCCGCGCGACGCCCGCGCGCGCGAGCGCCCACGCGGCCGGCGCGCCGACGCCGCCGGCGCCGACGAGGAGGATGCGCGCGGCGAGCGGGCGGGGGGG
>JADLFU010000110.1 GCA_020849655.1 Polyangiaceae bacterium
CGACGAGCGCGAAGGCGCGGGGCGCGCGGCTCACTTCGCGGCCTCCTTCTCGGGCGGCGCGGCGGGGGGATCCCACGGCATCTGGCCCTCGGCCTTCCCGGCCATCAGCCACTTGAAGAAATGGTCGGCCCACATCGCGCCGCCCTTGTCGCTCGGGTGGATCTTGTCGGGGCCGCGCGGGATGTCCCGCTCGATCGCGGCGGGATCGTGCACGCGGCACGGGCCCGCCTCTCGCTTCATGATGGCGAGGATCCCGGCCTCCTTGTCGTTCCACCGCGGCGGGAGCGCCCAGACGCAGGGCACCTGGGAGATCAGCTTCGTGATGTTCTTCACGGCGTGGGCGTGCTGCTCGGGCACGGGCATCGCGAGCTCGTTCGCGCCGATGGTGACGATCACGAGCCTCGGCTTCAGCGTCGTGATGAGCGAGTCGAGCTTCACCTGGCGGATGAGCGTGGTCGTGTACGCCGCGGTGAACGCCGTCGACTTGTACGCGACCCCGATCTTGTCGAACCTCGACTTCAGCGCGGGCGCGAACCCGGCCCCGACGAACGAGTCGCCGACGTGGAGCACGAGCGGCCGGGTGTCGCGGGGGGCCGACGACACCGCGGGCGACAGCGACACGACGGTCGCCGCCGCGGCGAGGGAGAGCGAGGCCAGGACGGCGCGGGACATCGGGCGACACCCTACCCGCCTGCGGCCACGCGGGAAAGAACCAGCGCGACCGGGGGGCGCCGAGAACTGGGCCACGCCGCGCGAAGCGTGACAAGCGCCCCTCATGAGGACCACACTCGTCACCGTGGCCGTCGCGGCCGCGGCCGCGCTCCCGCTCTCGGGCTGCGGCAAGCCCAAGGGCCCGAGCCTCACCGTCGTGGCGCCGAGCGATGGCGCGGTCGACGCGCCCAGGGTCGACGTGAAGCCGGGCGGCCCGAAGCTCGCCGCGATCGCGCTCACCGCGTCCATCCGCGAGCGGCCCGACCACGCCGCGACGCCGCTCGGGTACCTGCGCCTCGGCGAGGCCGTCGCGCGCTCCGACAAGCCGGTGCCGGGCGACAAGTGCCCCGACGGCTGGTACGGCGTCTACCCGAAGGGCTTCGTCTGCGCGGGCGAGGAGGCGTCGCTCGACCTCGGGCACAAGATCATCCGCGCCCTCGGCGTGCGGCCGGATCTGTCGAAGCCGATGCCCTACACGTACGGCTTCGTCCGCGCGAACGGCTCGCTCTACCACCAGGTGCCCACCGTGAAGGACATGGAGAAGTTCGAGTTCGCGGTGAAGGGGCACCTCGCGTCCTATCACAAGAACAAAGTCAAGTGGAACCGCGTCGACAAGGCGGGCGCCAACCACGTGCCGCTCGACGCGCGCGGCCACGCGAAGACCGCCGCGAAGGACGAGGTGCCGCTGCCGCCGCAGCCCGACGTCGACAACCTGTTCGGCAACCTCGAGGACGGCGAGACGCCCTGGTGGCTGCGAGGCCGCCGCCAGATCCCGAACGTCTCGTCGTACAAGTCGCCCGAGTACGCCGTGTTCGCGGGGCGCGTGTACCGGCACGCGGGGCTCGCGGTCGTCGGATCGTTCACCGCGGACGAGAAGGCGGGCCACAGAAAATTCACGGTGCTGCTCGACGGGAGGCTCGTCGGCGAGGACAAGATCAAGCCCCACTACGCGTCGCCGTTCCACGGGATCGCGCTCGACGGCTCGATCCCGATGCCGTTCGCGATGATACGGCGCGACGACGCCTACCACTTCCAGCCCGACGAGCAGTCGAAGTGGAAGCGGCTGGAGAAGATGACGTTCCGCGATATCGTGCCGCTGACGGGCAACGTGAAGAAGTTCTCGAGCACGAAGTACTACGAGACGAAGGACGGGCGGTGGCTCCGGTACGACCAGATCTCGGTCTTCGACACGCCCGAGCCGCCGAAGCGCTTCGACTACAAGACGACGAAGTGGGTCGACGTGTCGATCTGGCAGCAGACGCTCGTGCTCTACGAGGGCGAGCGGCCGGTCTACGCGACGCTCGTCTCGACCGGCGTCGACGGCATGGGCGATCCCGAGACGACCAAGTCGACCATCCGCGGCGAGTTCCGCATCGACTACAAGCACGTGACGGCGACGATGGACGCCGACGATCCGGAGAACCGCTTCGAGCTGCGCGACGTGCCGTGGGTCCAGTACTTCGAGCGCGGCTACGCGCTGCACGCGGCGTACTGGCACGACGACTTCGGCCGACCGCGCAGCCACGGGTGCATCAACCTCGCCCCGATCGACGCGCGCGCGGTCTTCTTCTGGACGGACCCGCCGCTGCCCGAGCACTGGCACGCCGTGCGGTCGACCGAGCAGACGGGTGCGGGGTCGTGGGTGCGCGTGCGCGGCTGACGGGGCGCGCCGGCGGGTAGGGCGCGAATTGTGCGCGCGTGACGCGATTCGACTACGCTGCGCCGCATGGCGTCGCCGCCCGTCCCTCCTCGATGGCAACCTCTGTTCGACAGGCTCGCGCTGTTGAAGGCCGCGTGGCCGATGCGGGGGTTCAGCTGGGACGGGCGCTTCGAGTGCATCGCGTCGTCGTTCCCCGCGATGCACGAGCCGAAGGCGCGCGCCGCGTCCGCCGAGGGGCTGCCGAACGTCTGGACCTCGTCGACCCTCTCGAAGGCGCCGCCGCGCGTGCAGCAGCTCGCCGAGACCACGGGCGGCATCCGCTCGGGCCAGGCGCTGATGGTGAGCGACGCGCCGGGCGGCTACTTCGCGTACGGGCTCTGGTGGCCGTGGGGCGACGGGGTCTCCATCTCGATGCGCATCGGCCTCGTCGACGTCCACCCGGCGCGCGAGCCGTTCCCGTCGTTCCTCGAGCTGTTCAACGTCATCGTGTGACGCTCCACGCCGTCACACCCTGATCGCGACGTCACGCCTTCGCACGATCGTTCCAGTCGAGCTCCATCCGGAACCGCGCGCCGGTGCTATCGACGTGCTCCAGCTGCTCGGGCGGGATGGGGAACAGCCCGCACAGCTCCGGCGGGGGAGGCTCGAACCGCGAGGCCTTTCGCTGCACGCCGCTCGGGCGGCGGGCGGCGCTCGAGAACGGATCGTCGAGATCCGACAGGGGCGCGGCGGGGCGGAGGGGGCTTGCAGGCATGTCGAAGATTTCCGTTGCTCCTCCTTAGCAATCCGTTTGCCAGAATCTTCCCGCGGGACGCCGCGAGCGGGCCGGTGATACCGTCTCGCACCTCCCAACCATGCAATCCGCACCGAAAGTTCCGGCCGCGAAGCCGGCCGATCCGCTGCTCGGGAAGGTCATCGCCGGGAGGTACCGGCTCGAGACGCGCCTCGGCGAGGGCGGCATGGGCGTCGTGTACCGCGCGCGCCACGTCCTCATCGACCGCGTCGTCGCGGTGAAGCTCATCCGCCCCGACCTGAAGAGCGAGACGCACCTGCGCGCGTGGATGCTGCGCGAGGCGCGGGCCGCGAACCGCGTCGACCACGCGCACATCGTCGACATCCACGACATCGGCGAGACCGAGGAGGGCGATCTGTACCTGGTGATGGAGTACATCGTCGGGATCCCGCTCTCGAGCGAGCTCGCGCGCGGGCCGATGCCGCTCGCGCGCGCGGTCGACGTGCTCGAGCAGATGTGCGCGGCGCTCGCGCGCGCCCACGATCTCGGCGTCGTGCACCGCGATCTGAAGAGCGACAACATCCAGCTGACGCTGCGCGGCGGGCGCAAGGACTACGTGAAGATCCTCGATTTCGGGCTGGCGGCGCTCGCGCGCGATCCGCGCCTCGCCCCGAAGGGCGCGGTGTTCGGCACGCCCGAGTACATGTCGCCGGAGCAGGCGCGCGGCGAGGACGTGGGCGCGCAGTCGGACCTCTACGCGCTCGGCGTGCTGTTCTACGAGATGCTCACCGGCGCCTTGCCGTTCCGCGCGAACGACCGCGAGACGCTGCTCGAGCTGCAGCGGACGGGCGCGGTCACCCGGCCGTCGACGCTGAAGAGCGACATCAACCCGGGCGCGGAGACCATCTGCCTGCGGCTGCTCGAGAAGGATGTCCGCAAGCGGTTCCAGGACGCGCACCACCTGCTCGAGGAGCTGAAGGCGCTGCAGCGGAGCCTGCCCTCGCAGGCGTGGGACGTCGCCGGCGCGGACGCCGCGGCGCCGCCGCCTCCTCCTCCTCCGCAGTCGGACGGCGTGATCGAGTGGGCGAGCCGCGCGTCGCTGTTCGCGCGGATGGTCGCGCGCGCGTACCCGAGCGGCAACGCGCCGCCCGAGATCACCGCCGCCATCACGCAGGCGTGGGACCTCGCGTCGCGGGCGAGCAAGCTCGAGGGTGAGGTGGCGAGCCATCAGCGCAAGCTCGAGCAGCTCGAGCGCCGCGGCCGCGCGCTCCGGGCCGAGATCGGCCGCAAGGTGGAGGAGCTCGCGCAGGAGGAGTCGCGCGTGCTGCGCGAGGTGACGCAGCTCAACGAGGAGGTGGCCGCGATCGGCGTCGAGGCGGCCGGGCTCGAGCAGCAAGCGGCGCACGCGCGCGCCCAGGCCGATCAGGCCGAGCGCCAGGGGCAGGCGACCCGCCAGACGTACGAGCGGGCGGGCGCCGCCGCGGCCGTCGCGTCCTCGAGGCGCGAGCAGGCGTCGAAGGCCGAGCTCCGCGCGAGGAGCCGGGACGCGGTCTCGAAGGATCTCCGCAAGCAGATCGAGCAGCTGCGCGCCCAGCTCGCGCGCTATGCGGAGGCGCTCGAGGAGGATCTCGCGACGCGCCGCGAGAAGGTCGGCGTGCGCACGCGCGACGGCCTGTCGATGGAGCGCACCTTCGCCGAGGTCTCGACGCTCCTGCTCGGGCACCTCCGCGCGAAGCAGGAGTGCCGCGATCTGCTCGACGAGCTGCTGCGCTCGCTCGGGCTGCCGCCGAGCTCCCAGGCGGGGTCGAGCTCGCCGAGCCGCTACGCGGACGCGCAGAAATTACCCGCGAAAACGGCCACGGGTCGCCTCGACCAGCGCGCGGACGCGCCCCTCGTCGACCGGGTTCGACAGCGCGCCGTCGCGCTTCAGCCAGGTGCCGACGAACGCGCCGTCGATGAGCGGACACAGCGCCTCGGCGTCGTCGGGCGTGAGCCCCGAGCCGATGAGCACGGGCGCGTCACCGGCCGCCTCGCGCGCGTCGATCAGCCTCGCGACGTCCACGCGCGCGCCGGTCGCGCGGCCCGACACGACGATCGCGTCCGCGAGCCCGCGGTGCAGCGTGTCCTCGACCGCGTCGCGCACCGACAGCGGCGCGAGCGGCGCGGCGTGCTTCACGAGGACGTCGGCGACGATCGCGACGCCCGTCGCGCCGAGCTGCTCGCGGTAGCGCAGCGTCGTCGCCGCCTCGCCCTCGATGAGCCCCTGGTCGGTGACGTACGCGCCGGTGTGCACGTTCACGCGGATGAAGGCGGCGCCGGTCGCGGCGGCGATGCCCAGCGCCGTGACCGCGTCGTTGCGCAGGCAGTTGACGCCGATCGGGATCCCCAGCCCGGTGAGCTCCGCGACGAGCCGCGCGAGGAAGGCCGTCTGGTGTGGCGGGAGGCGCGCGGAGGCGTCGCCCTTCGTGAACGGCGCCGAGCCGAAGTTCTCGACGATGATCGCCGCGACGCCGCCCCGCGCGAGGGCCGCCGCGTCGTCGAGGCTGCGGCGTCGGGCGCCGTCGAAGCCGCCGGGCGCGGGGCGGGGATCTCCCGGCAGTCCGGGGACGTGCACGACACCGATGACGCCGCGCGGGATCATGACGCGATCCCGACGAGATCGAGCTCGACGCCGGCGCCCGCGGCGCGCGCCCGCTCGAACAGCACGCGCGCGAGCGCGAGATCCTGGATGGCGAGGCCCGTCGAATCGAACAGCGTGATCTCGTCGTCGCGGACGCGGCCGGGCCTCTTGCCGGCGACGACCTCGCCGAGCGTGCCGAAGATCTGCGCCTCGCGGAGCGCGCCGTCGTGGAGCGGGACGTTGATCTCGCCTGAGTGCGTCGCCTGCTCGTGATCGTCGATCACGATCCTCGCGCGCGCGACGAGCGCGCTCTCGAGCTCCTGCTTGCCCGGCGCGTCGGCGCCCATCGCGTTGACGTGCGCGCCGTCGCGCACCATCGCCGACCGGACGACGATCTCGCGGCCGGGCGTCGACGTGCAGACGATGTCGCAGCCCGCGACCTCGTCGAGCGGCGCCACGCGGCCCCCGACCTCGCCCGCGAAGCGCGCGGCCGACGCGGGGTCGAGATCGTGCGCGAGCACCTCGAGGTCGGGGAACAGCACGCGGTGCGCCGACAGGAGGAAGCGAGACTGGACGCCGGTCCCGACGAGGCCGATCGTGCGCGCGCCCCTCCGCGCGAGGTGCCTCGACGCGACCGCCGCGGCCGCGCCGGTGCGCGCGGCCGTCAGCAGCGTGCCGTCGAGGATCGCGAGCGGCCTCGCCGTCTCCGGGTCGGAGAGGACGTACAGCGCCATCACCGCGGGCAGCCCGTGCTTCTTCGGGTTGTCGGGGTGCGAGTTGACCCATTTCACGCCCGCCGCGCCGTCGAGGTACGAGGGCATCGCGCGGAAATCCCCGCCGTGCTGCGGCAGCGACAGGTACACCTTCGGCGGCATCAGCGCCTCGCCGCGGCCGTGCGCGAGGAAGGCGCCCTCGACCGCGCGCACGGCGTCGGGCATCGAGAGGAGCTTCTCGAGATCGGCCCGGGACAGGATCCGCGTCTTCATGCGGGCCAGGTAGCCCCTGGGCGAGGGGGCGGGAAGCCCCTCGTCCGCCGCGCGCGGGTGACGACGATCATCCACGTCCGTCGCGGGCGCGGCGGGGTGCGAGCGAACGGAGGCGGCGTCGTCACGCGTGTTGCCCGGCATCGATGGCGCCGTCGGCGCCGACCAAGACGACAGCGTCGACCAGGAACCCAACCTCGTCGCGTTGGCTGTGTCCGGTCGCACGCCGCCAGCCGGCCCCACCTGGCAACCCGGCCTGGCGCAGCTGGTGGGCAAGCCGTTCACGCTCGACCAGCATCCGTGCGCGTCGATGGACGGTTGTACCCTGCACGCGGCGGCGCGCGCCTGCGCCCTGGACACGCAAGGACGCGAGGCCCTCCTGCGCTACGCGCTGCGGCCAGCGATCGCGCAAGAGCGCGTCGAGCGGCGCTTCGGCGGACTCGTCCGCGTCCCGCGGGAGCGCGCGTCATGGCGATGGGACCGTCGCGGTCGACATGCACCCGCCGCAGCCCGTCGCGCGCCTCGTCGCCGCCGCGGCTCCACACCGTGAAGCACGCGGGCGTCCTCGCGTCGGCGCACGAGCGGCGCGCGACGCGAACGTGCTCGACGTCACCGGCGAGAGCGCGGGCGCCGCGGGCGCGGCAGCAGGCGCTACGGGCGCCACGGGCGTCGCAGCGACGCGCGGCGGCGGAGATCATCGGCGCCCTTATCAGATCGACGCGCGGTGGCTCGCGCGGGGGCACAGGTGCGGGCGCAAGCGATGGCGGGGGACGACATGGCTCGATCGGCGCGCGCGGCGTCCGCGCTCTTGTCGGCGGTCGTCGCGTCCGCGGTCGTGTCCTCGTGCAGCGCGACGACCCCGGCGGCCTCGCCCGCGCCCTCCGCGTCGAGCGCGCCCGTGGCGTCAGCGTCCTCCCCGGCCGCGGCCGCGTCGCCTCCTCCCCGGGAGGTCGCCCCTCCGATCGTCTCCGCGCCGGTCGCTTCTTCCGCCGCGCCGCCTTCCCCTCCGGTGGCCTCCGATGCCCCTCCGCCGCAGAAGAAGCGGCGGGTGGTCTCCGCCGGCGGCACGAAGCTCCCCGGGGGTACCTGGCTGGCGACTCCCTGCGTGGACCCGGTGCTCGACGTCGCCGCTCGGACGAACCAGCACCTCGAGGGCATGTTCACCGCCGACGAGTCAGCGGACCTCGACGGCGATGGCGCCGCCGACCTCGTCGTGTTCCAGGGCGCCGCCAATCTGACCGACACGCGGAGCTTCTACGTGCGTCGCGGCCCCTGCGGTCATTTCGTGGGCGCGGTCTCGTCGAGCGCGAACCTCGCCTTCACCGACACGCGCGCGCGCGGCCTGCTGCAGCTGCGCGGCCGCAGCCGTTGCCAGGTGGAGTGCTGCGCCCACGACGTCATCGAGACGTGGGGCTTCGACGGCGCCCGCTACCGCAAGCAGCGGGAAGAGCGGGTCCCTCCGTGCGAGAAGACGCCGCGCTCGCCGCCCTGAGGCTCACGCGGTCCGTCCCACGAAGTCGAGAAGAGCGTGGACGAACGTGAGCGGGCGCGGGATCAGCGCGCGAGACGCCGATCAGACTGTCCTCGCCGTCGAGAAGAGCGTGGACGAACGTGAGGGGGTGCGGGAGGCGACCGGAACAGCGCGGGGCCGAGCTCGTGCCGCGGGTGACGACGATCATCCACGTCCCTCGCGGGCGCGGTACGCTGCGCGAGCGAACGGAGGCGGGAATGAACTCGAGGGAGTCGATGCGGAGGGGCGTGGGGACGCTGCTGGTCGGGCTGGGGATCGCGGCGTGCGGAGGTGACGAGGACGTCGCGGTCGAGGCGCGCCACGCGCAGCTCGCCGAGGGCTGCCTGCTGAACACGGACTGCACGTCGCCGCTGGTCTGCGCGTTCCGCAAGTGCCACGTCCAGTGCACGTCGACGCGCGACTGCGAGCCCGGGCTGCTGTGCGTCGCGAGCGACAAGCCGTTCTACGTGTGCCAGCTGCAGAGCGAGACCAGGTGCGCCTACAACAGCCAGTGCTCCGGGTCGCAGGTGTGCGGCGTCGACGGCAAGTGCCGAGAGCAGTGCGCGACCGAGAAGGACTGCCTGCCCGGCCAGCGCTGCGCGCAGGCGACGTGCGCGGAGCCGCCCGAGCTGACCGACGGGCGACTGCCCATCGAGGCGAGCGCGGGCGGCAGCGGCGGCGCGCCGGCCGGCGGGGCCTGCGTGTACGCGCGCGACTGCCCTTCGCCGCTCGTGTGCCGCGGGGGTCAGTGCATGGCCGAGTGCCTCGACGACGCCGACTGCGTGTCGCCGCGCGTCTGCAGCGAGAGCCGCTGCGCGCTGCCGCCCCCGCCCGACGGGACGCCGCCGCCCAAGGGCTGGGGCACGGGGTGCAACGTCAACAGCGACTGCCTGACGCCGCTCATCTGCGGAAAGTCCGGCCTGTGCGTGTTCGAGTGCAGCGCGCCGATCGACTGCGCGAGCGCGTGCTGCGTCGACCACGCCTGCGCGCCCGCGAGCGCGTGCGGCGCGGGAGGCGGCGGAGGCAGCGGCGGATCGCCGGGCGGCAGCGGCGGATCGCCTGGCGGCAGCGGAGGATCGTCTGGCGGCAAGGCGGGCGCCGGCGGCACGACGGGCGGCCCCTGCGACCTGGACGGCGACTCGCACAAGGCGGTCGGCACATGCGGAGGCGACGACTGCGACGACACGAACGACAGGGTGTACCCGGGCGCGAAGGAGCTCTGCGACGGGGTCGACAACAACTGCGAGGGCACGATCGACGAGGGCGCGTGGGTGACCACCGGCGCGAAGACGCTCTTCGCGAACCCGCTCTCGCACGAGCTCGGCTACCAGGCTCCGCCCGCGGTGGCGGTCGTCCCCGGCTCGCCCCCGCGCGTGTTCGTCGCGGCCTCCGGCGTGGCGCTGCGGCTGTTCGAGCTCGGCCCCGACCTGGCGCAGAAGGGAGCGCCACGCGAGCTCCCGCCCGTGGGGTACTTCGGCAAGGTCGCCCTCGCGACGGACGGGTCGACGCTCGCGCTCGCGGTCTCCGTGTACTCGCCGCCGCACAGGCTGCTGGCCGCGACGTTTCCGCTCGACGCGCCGCTGCCGACGATGGCGACGGTCACCACGACCAACGACTGGTCGGTGACGCGCCCGCAGCTGCTGTGGAACGGCACCCGCTTCGTGCTCGCGTGGGTGGACAACCACGACCAGGGACTGTGGCGCTCGTACCGGACGACCGCGCTGCCGGGTCAGGGCTTCCTGGTCCCGCAGCCGCTGTACGTGGATCCGTCGAAGAACGCGACCGTCTCGGGCTGGCTCCCCACGTTCGCCGCCGCCGTCGGCCCGTCGTCGCTGGGGGTGGTGTCGCTGACGAACAACAAGGTCGCGCTGCTGACGACCGATCTCGACGGTGGATCGGTCTCGTCGCCGAGCGTGGAGGACCTGGGGGTCGAACCGCTCTGGCCGTCCACGCTCGTGCGCGTCGGCGCCGACTGGCTCGCGCTCGGGCAGCCTGCGGCCGGGTCGCTGTCCCCCGTTGCGCTGCAGATCGACGCGGCGACCGGCGTGGTGCGGGCGCAGCGGCGGCTGAAGGACACGTCAGTCTCCAGCGTCCTCTTGGGCGACGCCGTCGCGCTCCCCAGCGGCGCGATGATAGCCTGGACGGCGGCCACGAGCATCATGGTGGGCGTCGTGCCGCGCGACCTCGGGACGCGCGGCGAGACCGATCCAGCCAAGTTCGCGCCGCTCCCGATCACCGAGCTGCAGCGGGGGAGCACGGTCTCGTATCCGACCGTCGCGCGGATCGACGACACGCACATCGCGGTCATCTGGCAGGACGGCGAGGTGGCGGGAGCGATCTTCGAGTGCGCGCCGTGACGTTCGCGCCGGGCGACGTCGTCGACGGCAAGCTGCGCGTCGTCCGTCAGCTCGGCGCGGGCGGGATGGGCGCCGTCTACGAGGTCGAGCACGCCGTGACGAAGCACCGGCGGGCGCTGAAGGTGCTGCACCCGGACCAGGCGGCGCGCGCGCCGGTGGTCGAGAGGTTCCTTCGGGAGGCGTCGGCCGCGGGTCGCATCGGCGATCCGCACATCGTCGAGACGCACGACGCTGGCCGCCTGTCGACGGGCGAGCCGTACCTCGTGATGGACCTGCTGGACGGCGAGTCGCTCGCCGACGAGCTGGAGCGCGGGCCGCTGCCCCTGCCCCGCCTGCGCGACCTGCTCGTGCAGACGTGCGGCGCGATCCAGGCGGCGCACGACGCGGGGATCGTCCACCGCGATCTGAAGCCCGACAACCTGTTCGTGTCGTCACGCGGCGGCGCGCCCTGGGTCACCGTGCTCGACTTCGGCATCTCGAAGTTCGACCCCGCGCTGACCGGCGCGGCGGCGCTCACCCAGGACGGCGCGGCGCTCGGCACGCCGTACTACATGTCGCCCGAGCAGGTCGCGGGGCGGGAGGCGGACAGCCGGAGCGACGTCTACGCGCTCGGCGTGATCGCGTACGAGGCCTCGACCGGGAAGAGGCCCTTCGAGGCCGACACGCTGCCGCACCTCGCGGTGCTGATCCACGAGGGCAAACCCGCGCCGCCGTCGTCGCTGCGCCCGGCGATCCCCGCCGCGCTGGAGGAGATCGTGCGCCGCGCGATGGCCACGTCGCCGGCCGAGCGGTACGCGTGCCCGCGGGATCTCGGGAGCGCGCTCGCCGCGCTGGAGCTCGAGCCGTCGCACCTCGACCGCTCCTTCGCGCTCGACGCGACGGCCGCCACCGACGCGCCGCCCCCGCCCGCGGCGCCGCCCCGAGAGCCTCCGGCCGCGAGCGCGACCGTGCCGGGCGCGAGCCTCGCCGAGTCGCAGGCTCCGATGTCCCGCACGCACGCCGACGCGCCGCGCGCGCCGCGACGCACCGGGCTCTGGGTCGCGCTGGCCGCGGCCTGTGCCGCCCTCATCGGGTGGAGGGTCGCGTCGCCGCGCGCGCCGGCGCCGGGCACCGCGCCGGAGCCGAGCGCTCCCGCTCGGACGGCGATCGCGCCGGAGGTGACCCCGGCGAGCGTGCCGTCCGCGAGCGCGGCGCCTCCTGAGGCCTCCGCGAGCGCGGCGCCACGGCTGACCGCGCTGCCGGCGCAGGTGCGGGAGGTCGTCGCGCCCCGCGCCGCCGCGTCCGCGCGAACAGCGGAGCAGCCCGCAGGACTGGCCCGAGACAACCCCTATCGATGACCACGCACCACGCACGCCACCTCGCCGCCGTCTCGCTGACCTCGCTGCTGCTAGCCCTCGGGAGCGGGAGCGCCCACGCGCAGGCCGACGCCGCCCGCAAGGAGGCGGCCGAGCGGTTCGACCGAGGGCTCCGACTGTTCGACGAGCGCAACCTGCCCGCGGCGCTGGCCGAGCTCGAGCGCGCGCACGCGCTCTCGCCGAACCCGGTGGTGCTGCTGAACATCGGCCTCGTGCAGGCCTCGATGGGGCGGGCCGTCCAGGCCGTCGCCACGCTCGACCGCGTCCTCGCGGAGCCGGGGACGCTGTCGCCCGCGCGGCTCGAGCAGGCCCGACGGACCCGCGACGAGCACGCGCGGCGGATCGGCGAGATCACCGTGACGACGCAGGTGACGGGCGCGACGATCGAGCTCGACGGCGTCGCGGTCGGCTCGTCGCCGCTCTCGGCGCCGCTCCGGGTCGCGAGCGGCGAGCACGTCGTCTCGGTCGTCGCGACCGGTTACGCGCCCGCCCGCCGCGCGGTGTCGGTCGCGGGCAACGCGCGCGTCGATGTCGCGCTCGAGCTCGTCGCGATGCAGGGGAAGGCGGGCTGGCTCGCCGTGCGCGCGGCGGTGCCCGCGGTCGAGGTGCGGGTCGACGGAGAGCTCGCGGCGCGCACGCCGGTGCCAGGCCCGCTCGCGGTCGCGCCGGGCAAGCGCCGCGTGGATCTCCGGCGCGCCGGCTACCGCGCGTGGGCGCGAGAGGTCGCGATCGCGGAGGGCGCGACGTCCGAGCTCGACGCGCAGCTCGAGGAGGATCCGTCCGCCGCGCGCGGCCGCGTGAGGTTCGTGACGTCCGAGCCGGACGCGCAGCTGACCGTGGACGGCGCGCCGCGCGGCGCAGCGACGGCGATCGAGCTCCCGCTCGGCGTGCACGCGCTGAAGCTCGAGCGCGCGGGGTTCTTGCCGGTCGAGCGCGAGCTCGACGTGGGCGCCGCGGGCGAGACGGTCACCGTCACGTTCGAGCCGACGCCGGAGACGCGGGCGTCGTACGTCGGCCGCGCGCGCAGCAGGCGCACCTGGGGGATCGTCGCCACCGCGGTCGGCGGCGCGGCGATCGCGGGGGGCGCCGGGTTTCTCGTGTGGAACGCGTCTGCCACCAGCGACAGGCGCGCCGCGTACTTCTCGGTGTCGGACTCGTTCGAGCCCGGAGGTCGCTGCGACCGCGCGGCGGGGCTGGCGTCGGCGGCGTGCTTCGCGGAGCTGGACGCCGCGAAATCCAACTACGACGCGTCCCGCTCGCGGCGCGTGTTCGGCTGGGCCGCCGTCGGGGCCGGGGCGGCCGCGGTCGGCGTCGGCGCGTACCTGCTGGTCACCGGCGACGATCCCGCCCGCTACGACCGCCCTCGCGTCGCGGTCACCCCGTGGCCAGGCGGCGCGGCCGTGGTCGGCGCGTTCTGACGGCTTCCCTGGCTGCCCACACCGTGCTACGCGCGCGGCCCCACCATGCCGAAGACCGAGAAGCAGGCCGCGCCCGCGGCCGAGAACAACAGCAAGCTCGCCGGGTTCCTCAGCTCGAAGAAGCTCGACGCGCGCCGCGTGCTAGCCGCGTCCGACGCGATCGAGAAGCTCCGCCCCGAGGACCGCGCCATCCGCCTGCTCGCGAAGCAGCGCAGGAAGGGCGACGCGCCGAAGGACAAGAACGCCGAGAAGGTGCGCCCGCGCAGCGGCCGCCCCGTCACCCCGCGCGCGATGAGCGCCGCGCTCTCGGGCGGCAAGGTCGCCGGCCCGATGAAGACCCGCATCCTGCGCGCCGTGAACCGCCTGCTCGAGCAGAAGAAGCAGGACGCC
Source organism: Polyangiaceae bacterium (assembly GCA_020849655.1). Lineage (GTDB taxonomy): Bacteria > Myxococcota_A > Polyangia > Polyangiales > Polyangiaceae > JADLFU01. The sequence goes on from JADLFU010000110.1 coordinate 13,738, forward strand.
GTGACGTTCGACGCGCTGTTCTGATCGCCGCGCTCGCGAGCCTGGCGGCGCGCCGGGCTCGCGGGCTACTTCGTCGCGAGCATCGCCGCGAACAGCAGCACGAGGTACGGCATCGACGCGCCGAAGAAGCTGCGCGCCCACCGGTCGCCCGCCTCCGGGCGCAGGCCGATCACGGCCCACGCGAACAGCACCGCGCCGAGGAACCCCGCCGCTGGCACGTACAGCGGGCCGACCGTGCCGGTCAGGTACGGCAGCAGCGAGACCAGCAGCAGCACGGCCGTCGTCGCCGCGATGTGGAGCTTCGTCGCCGGCACCCCGCGCGCACCGGGCAGCACGACGAGCCCTGCGCGCGCGTAGTCCTCGCGACGAAACAGGGCGATCGCGTGAAAATGCGGGATCTGCCAGACGAACAGCACGAGGAACAGCGAGAGCCCCGCGAGATCGACCGCGCCGCGCACCGAGACGTAGCCGAGCAGCGGCGGGATCGCGCCGGGCACCGCGCCCACGACGAGCGCGAGCCACGTGCGGGGCTTCAGCGGGGTGTAGAGGCCGACGTACGAGACGTTCGCCGCGACGGCGAGCACGGTCGTCGGCACGTTGGCGCCCCACAGGAGCAGCGGGATGGAGCCGACCGTGGTCACCGCGCCGAACATCAGCGCCGCGTGCGGGTGCATGCGCCCGGAGGGCAGCGGCCGGCTGGCCGTGCGCTGCATATACTTGTCGCTCTCGCGCTCGAGGAACATGTTGAGCGAGTTCGCGCCCGCCACGATCATCGCGGTGCCGAGCGTGACCAGCGCGGCCGACCACGGGCGGACCTCGCCGGGCGCGAGGAACATCCCCCCGAGCATCGTGACCACGACGAGCAGCGTGACCCGCGGCTTCGCGAGCGCGACGAAATCCGCCGGGCTCGCGGCGAACGTGCGGGTGGAGATGGGGACGGCCTCCGAGCTCATGGGACTCCTCCGAGCCGTGCCCGCGTAGGGAGGCGGTGCAGCCGCGTCAAGCGAGAGGGCGGCGCGGCGCGCATTCCCTTTGGCAAACGCGCCCGGAAGATCGTAGGTTCGAGGCTGGTTCGCGGAGCGGAGGACGAATGGGCATCGAGCGGAGAAAGCTGTCGCGGGGGATCCGGCGCCTCGATCTGAAGAAGACGCTCTTCGTCCTGCCCAACCTGATCACGCTGAGCAGCATCTTCTGCGGCTTCGACAGCATCCGCATCTCGGCGCGGGCGACGTCGGCCGACGAGTACTACAGGGCGGCGCTGCTGCTCGTGTTCGCGATGTTCTTCGACATGCTCGACGGCCGTGTCGCGCGCATGACGAAGACGCAGAGCGCGTTCGGGCTGCAGATCGACAGCCTCGCCGACGTCGTGTCGTTCGGCGTCGCGCCGTCGCTGCTCGTCTACAACTGGTCCATCCACAGCCTCGGCGACGCGGGCCTGATCATCGCGTTCCTCTTCACCGCGGCGGGCGCCGTGCGGCTCGCGCGGTTCAACGTGCTCAGCATGAGCGAGTCGGGGCAGCCGGCGAAGCCCAGCAAGTACATCGTGGGGCTGCCGATCCCCGGCGCGGCGGGCATCCTGATCAGCATCATCGTCGCGAACCACGCCGCCTCGACCGACCTCGGCGCGCCTCGCCACGCGTGGGTGATCGCGGGCGTGACCGTCGCGCTCGCGTTCTTCATGGTGTCGACCATCAAGTTCCGGTCGTTCAAGGAGATCAAGCTGAACGCCCGCACGCTCGCGTTCGTCGCGCTGATCATCGGCTCGTCGATCGTCGTGTCGATGCGGAGCGGGCCCGCGTTCGTGCTCGTGTGGCTGCTCGGCTGCTACATCATGATGGGCGTGAGCGAGACGGCGTTCCACCTCGTCCAGCGCCTGAAGCGCCAGCCGCGCGACTCGATCCCTCCGTCGTGATGCGCTGCCCCATCTGCGGCGCGCGTGAGCCGCGCGAGCCCGAGCCGCCTCGCCCCTTCTGCGGCGCGCGGTGCAAGGAGATCGATCTGCACAGGTGGCTGATCGGCGCGTACGCGGTGCCCGGCGAGCCCGTGGAGCTGGAGCCGAGAGAGCAGGACCCATGACCCGTCGCCTGGCGCTGGCCGTCGTCGCGCTGACCTCCGCCGCTCACGCGCAGTGGGCGCCGCAGCAGCAGCCGTACCCGCAGCAGCAACCCTACCCGCAGCAGCAGCCGTACCCGCAGCAGCAGCGCACGGGATCGGGGCGCACCGAGGCGGAGCTGCGGGACGCGGAGCGCCGGGACGCCGGGCGGGGGCTCGAGTGGTTCTATGCGGCGCCCGAGCTGGGGGTGACCCACCTCTCGACCGGCGGCGTGCTGCCAGGGTCGAGCGCGCAGACAGGCACGCAGCTCGGCGTCGCGCTCGGCGCGCGGCTCCTCTATTTCACCGCGGGCGTGCGCGGTCGCCTCGCGGTCCTGCCGGATTTCAAGGCGTGGAGCCTCGGGCCCGAGGCGAGCTTTCACGTGCCGATGGGCAACCTCGAGCCCTATGTGCTCGCGGGCCTCGGGTACACCGCGCTCGGCGGCCTCGAAGATCCAGGGCACCTCGGTCTGAAGGTGCGAGGCGTGCACGCTCGCCTCGGCGGGGGGGCCGACTACTACCTCACGCCGAGCTTCTCGGTGGGCGGCCTCGCCACGGCGGAGGCGCTGTTCCTGGGGCGCCCGGCGGTCGCAGCGCCCGCGGCGAGCCCGCTGTCGAGCGGCGGCTCGGGCACCGGCCTCGCGCTGTCGCTCTCCCTGGTGCTGGGGCTGCATCTTTGATCGTGGATTCCGGGGGCCCTTCGTCGCGGCGAAGAGTCCCCGAGCTGCGCGCTGAGCGGCGCGCGCGATGAGCAGGCTCGCGCTCGTCTGGCTGGCGACGACGTGGGCGCCGCTCGCCGCGCTCGTCGCCGCGCGCGCTCGTCGGCACCTGCGCGCCGAGTGGCCGAGGCTCACGTGGGCGCTCCTGCTCGGCGTCCTCGCCGGGGCGGTCGCCGCGAACCTCGAGCTGCGGGTGTGGCGCTCGCTGTCGCTGCGCGGCCTCGACGCGCGGGCGCCCGTGTCGCTGCTGGTCGCCCTCGCGTTCGCGGGGCCGCTGGCCGAGGGGGTGACGCTCGCGGCGGCGTGGCCGGCGACGCGCCGCGCGCTCCAGGATGGACCGCTCGCGACGGCCAGGGCGGCCGCGGCGACGGCGGGGGGCTTCGCGCTGTCCGATCACCTCGTGAGGCTCTGGCGCGGCGCGCCCGCGTCGTGGGTCGGGCACCTGCTGACGACGGTGACCTGGGTGATGCTCGCGGGCGCGTGGGGCTACATGGCGGGGAGGCCCGGACCGGGCGCGCCAGGGCGCAAGCTCTTCCCGACGTGGCTCGCGGCGGCGCTCGTGCGCGGGCTCGTCGCGTACGTGCTCGCGCAGCCGGCGGCCCTCGCGCACCTCGCGGTCGCGCCGCTCACGCTGCTGTTGCTCACCGCGGGCCTGCTGCTGCGAGGGGAGGGCGCGAGGGGCGCGCGGCTGCGCGCGAGCGTCGACGAGGCGACCGAGGAGCTGGCGCGGCGCGACCGGCCGGTCTCGCTGCCGTACGTCCTCGTCGGGATGCTGGCGAACCAGGGCGCGCTCCTCGCGACGCTCGCCCTCGCGCTCCTCGTCGGCGGCCGCGCGGGCGTCCCGTTCGCGTCGATCGACACGGAGGGGGCGCGGGCGACGCTGCCGCTCGCCGTCCTCGGCGGGGCGGGGCTGTCCGCGTTCCCGATCGCGGGGTTCCTCGTGACGCGCGCGCGGCGGGCGCCGACGCTGGCCGAGCCTGGGCTCTCGGCAGCGCTCGCGATCGTGGTCACGCTGCTCGCGCTCGGGGTGACGTCGCGCGTCGCGTTCGTGTTCGTGCTGACGACGGCGCCCGTCGCGCTGGTGCTAGCGTGCGCCGGGGCGTGGCTCGGGATGGGGCGCAGGTGACGCGGCGAGCATCGCCGTCAGCTTGCCCTGCCGCTCGAGGTCGTGCAGCTCGTCGGAGCCGCCGACGCTGACGCCGTTGATGAAGATCTGGGGCACCGTGTGCTGCCCCGTCGCCGTCACGAGCCACTTGCGCTTGTCGAGATCGTGGGTGACGTCGATCTCGGTGTAGGTCGCGCCCTTCTTGTCGAGCAGGCGCTTCGCCCGGACGCAGTAGGGACAGTAATTTGTCACGTAGACCTCGACGCTGGCGCTCATGGCGCGGTCGGTGTAGTCCGCGCGGCGATGGTTCGCCAGCTCGCGCTCGCATGGTGCGCCCTGTGCGCGCTCGCGTGCGACGGCACCCTTTCGGAGCTGCACTCGACCCGCGGGCGCGTGCCCGCCGTCTACCCCGATCCGCCGCACGAGGACGCGGCGCCGGTGGAGGCGACGGGCCCCGCGTTCATCCGCGCGGCGCACCTCGTCGTCATGCACAAGGACAGCCGCGGCGCGCCGCCGACGATGGTGCGCACGAAGCGCGAGGCCCGCGCGCGCGCGGAGGAGGCCCTCGCGAAGTTGAAGGCGGGCGCCGACTTCGGCGAGATCGCGGCGCAGTACTCGGACGAGCCCGGCGCGGCCGAGCGCAAGGGCGATCTCGGCCAGTTCTCCCGGAAGCAGATGGTGCGCAAGTTCTCGACGGCCGCGTTCAAGCTGAAGCCCGGCGAGCTGAGCGAGGTCGTCGAGACCGAGTTCGGGTTCCACGTCATCCTGAGGACGGAGTGATGCGGGTCCACTTCGTCGCGGTCGCCGGCACCGGGATGGGCGCGCTCGCGGGGCTCTTCCTCGAGGCCGGGCACGAGGTGAGCGGCTCGGACGCCGCGTTCGATCCGCCGATGGGCCCCGCGCTCGCGTCGTGGGGCGTGCGCTGCCTGACAGGCTTCGACCCTGCGCACCTGTCGCCGCCGCCCGATCTCGTCGTCATCGGCAACGTGTGCCGTCGCGACAACCCGGAGGCGCGCGCCGCGATCGACGGCGGCCTCGCGTACACCGACATGGCGCACGCGCTCGGCGAGCGCATCCTGCCCGGTCGATCCCCGCTCGTCGTCGCGGGCACGCACGGCAAGACGACGACGAGCGCGATGTGCGCGTACCTGCTCGAGCGCGCGGGGCGCGAGCCCGGGTTCCTGATCGGCGGGCTGCCGAAGGATTTTCCCGCGAGCTACCGGCTCGGCCGCGCGCGCCGCGTCCTCGTCGGGCCGAGCGAGGCGCGGAGGGGCCCGCCCTTCGTCGTCGAGGGCGACGAGTACGACACGGCGTTCTTCGAGAAGACCCCGAAGTGCTGGCACTACCGGCCCGAGGTCGCGATCCTCACCTCCATCGAGCACGATCACGTCGACATCTACCCGACCGAGGCGTCGTACCTCGACGCGTTCCGCGGGTTCGTCGCGCGCGTGCCCGCGTCCGGGCTCATCGTCGCGGCCGCCGCGGACCCGCGCGTGCGAGCGCTCGTCGCGGGCGTCGAGGCCGAGGTCGCGACGTTCGCGCTCGACGGCGACGACACCGGCCAAGTCCCTCCCGACTACCTCGCGGCCATCGCGGTGAGGGACGCCCAGGGGACGACGTTTGATTTGTTCGCGGGCGGCTCGGCGTGCGGGCGCTTCGCGCTGCGGGTGCCGGGCGAGCACAACGTCCGCAACGCGGTGGCGGCGATCGTCGCCGCGGTGCACGGGTTCGGCGTGTCGTTCGAGGCGGCGCGGGCGGCGCTCCCGGGCTTCTCGGGCGTGCGGCGACGGCAGGATCTGCTCGGCGCGCCGGGCGGGGTCTCCGTCTACGACGATTTCGCGCACCACCCGACGGCGGTCGACGAGACCTTGCGCGCGCTCGCGTCGAAGCACCGGGGCGCGCGCCTCTGCGCGGTGTTCGAGCCGCGCAGCGCGACGGCGTGCCGCGCGATGCACCAGGAGGCCTACGCGCGCGCGTTCGGCGCCGCGGCGCGCGTGATCGTCGCGCCGCGCGGGCGCGCGACGGTCGACGGCGACGCGCTCGATCTCGCGCGCCTCGTCGACGATCTGCGCGCGGGCGGCGTCGACGCGACCAGCCCCGGCGATCTCGACGGCGTCGTCGGCGAGGTCGCGGCGTGGGCGCGCGAGGGGGACGTCGTCGCGCTCCTCTCGAACGGCGCCTTCGGGGGCGTGCCCGCGCGCGTCGTCGCGGCGCTCGAGGGGCGCGGGTGACGACGCTCGCGGCGACCCCGCTCGACGTCGCGGCGTACGCGCCGTACGGCGACGTGCTCGCGGCGGGTCGGGGCAGCGGGCGCCCCGCGAACCAGGGCACGTCGAGGAAGTTCGAGCACCTGACCCGCCTCGAGAACCGCCGCGGCAGCGCGGCCAAGCTCCACGCGTCGGTGTTCCGCGCCACCCCCCGCGAGGCCGTGGCCTTCGAGCTCGCGCTGCTCGAGCGGCACCCCGCGTCGGCGCAGGCCTTCATCCCGATGAACGCGACGCGCTACCTCGCCATCGTGGCGCTCGGCGCGAGCGAGCCCGACCCCGCGACCGCGCGGGCGTTCGTCGTCCCCGGCGCGGCCGGGATCACGTACCACCCGGGCGTGTGGCACCACCCGATCGTCGCGCTCGATGGGGAGACGGACTTCGTCTGCCTCGTCTGGGAGGCGGGCGGCGCGGACGACTGCGAAGAACTCCCGCTGCCGGCGGGCCGATGGAAGGTGACCTTTTGACTGACACTCTCACGCGTCGACGTCTTCTCGCCGGGGTCGGCGCCGCCGGGCTGGGCGCGTGCGCGCCCCGCGTCCCCGCCATCGTCCGACAGCAGGACGGCAGCGACGTGCTGCGCACGGAGGACGGCCCGGTGTCGATCGACGGCCGCGATCCGCAGCTGGGCCCACGTGACGCGCGGGTGCTCATCGTCGTGTTCAGCGACTTCGAGTGCCCGTTCTGCGCGGGCGCGGCGACGATGCTGAAGCAGCTGCAGGCGGATCGCCCGAAGACCCGCCTCGCGTTCAAGCACCACCCGCTCGTGCGTCACAACCGCGCTCGCGCGCTCGCGCTGTTCGCGCAGTCGGTGCACTTCGCGAGGGGCAACGACGCGTTCTGGCGGGTGCACGACCGCATCTTCTCGTCGGTCGAGGTGCCGTCCGACGAGGTGCTGCTCGCCTGGGCGGCCGAGCTCGGCCTCGCCAAGTACGATCTCGACGCGCAGGCGGCGTGGTCCGAGGAGAAGCTCCGCGTCGACGCCGAGCTCGCGGAGCGACTGAACATCAGCGCGACGCCGCACCTGTTCGTCAACGCGCGCAGCATCAGCGGGCTGCCGGCGTACGAGGCGCTGCGCGAGGCCGTCGACCAGGCGACGTAGTCCACGTCGTCCACGCCACCCGCGCAGCCGGAGGGCAGGGGCGCGGGCGACCTCCCCGGCATGCCGGACTGGATCCGCTCGACAGGGCGCGAATCGCGCTAGGCTGCTACCCATGAAGATCATCGGCTGGCTTGGTTGGGTTGGCATCGTGGCGGTCGCGGCGTGCGGGGGCTCCTCCGACAGCACGACGAGCTCGACCGGTCCCTCGGCGGGCGCGGGCGGCGGCACCGCGGGCACGGCGGCGGCGGGCAAGGCCGGCGCTGCGGGGTCGACGTCGGGCGCAGGCGGCGCATCGGCAGGCGCGGCGGGGTCGACGTCGGGCGCGGGCGGCGCATCGGCAGGCGCGGCGGGGGCGACCGCGGGCGCCGGTGGATCGGCGGCAGGCGCGGGGGGCTCCACGGCGGGCGCGGGCGGCGCGTCTGCGGGCGCTGCGGGGGCGACCGCGGGTTCAGGTGGATCGGTGGCAGGGGCGGGTGGCTCCAGCGCGGGTGCAGGCGGCGTCTCCGCGGGCGCGGGCGGCTCCAGCGCGGGTGCAGGCGGCGTCTCCGCGGGCGCGGGCGGGTCGGCGGGCGCGGCGACGGCGAAGGCCGAGTGTGAGAAGGACGAAGATTGCTTCCTCCAGGCCGACTGCTGCGCGTGCGCGGGCGTGCCGAGCCCGGGGCCGGCCTGCGCCCTCGCGTGCGCGCTCGACCGGTGCGCGCCGCTGCAGCTGAAGGCAAAGTGCGCCGCGGGCCGGTGCGTGACCTCGGCCAACTGCGACGAGAGCCAGGTGCAGTGCAAGGCCGCCGCGCCGGACTGCGAGAAGGGCAAGACCCCGACGGTCGACCCCGCGACGGGGTGCTGGGGCCCGTGCATCGCGGTCGAGGAGTGCGCGAGCGTGCCTGACTGCAAGCGGTGCGACGACGCGGGTCAGCTCTGCGTCTCGTACAGCTCCAAGATCCAGCAGCCGCCCCACTGCGTGCCGCTGCCCAAGCCCTGCGACAAGCCGAGCTGCGAGTGCGTGGGGCCGTCGGTGTGCGACGGCGTCTTCTCGGTCTGCAACGCGGACGACACGCATCTGTCGTGTCAGTGCCCGACGTGCGGCTGAGCGAGGGGCGCGCCGGGGCGCGATGATCGCGCCCCCTCGCCCGCTCCGCCGTCAGGGCTTCGGCTCGGTGCAGAACCCGTTCACGCACTGATAGCCGTCCGCGAACCCGCAGCACTCGTTGGCGCTGCCGCACTTGGCGCCGGTGGGCTTGCAGGTCTGGTCGGGCGGGGTGCCGCACTTGTTGGTCGAGGGCAGGCACGTGAGCCCCGTGCAGCACTCGGACGCGGCGCCGCAGCCCGCGCCCTCGTCCTTGCAGGCGTCGAGCGCCCAGTAGCCGCGCATGTTCAGCGTCGTCAGCTCCTGGCCCGGCACCCACACCGCGGGGTGGCTGGGATCCTTGCCCGCGGCGGGGCTCTGGTCGATCGGCGCGAGCCACAGCTGCTTCGTGCCGCAGCCCTCACCGCACGACGCCTGGCCGGTGAGCGCGTTGCCGTACGTGCGGCGCGAGTGGAACACGATCCAGTAGTACCCGCCGGCCGCCTGGGGGGCGATCGTGGGCTCGAAGTTCAGGTCGCGGTCGCGGGCGCCGGCGGCGAACGGGTAGGAGGCTCCGTTGAGGCTGTCGAGGGCGATCTCCACGCCGGGGTTCTCGACGCTGGCCATGTAGAGGTTGCCCACCGAGCCCACCGACCCGAGCGCGCTGCCGCGCTGGTAGACCACCCACTTGTGATCGGGCGTGACGGAGGCAAACAAGATCCAACTGAGCTTCGGATCGGCGCCAGGCTGCACGAGCACGCGCTCGTTCGTGGCTTTTCTCGCGACGGGATCCCAGTCCATCACGGCGAGCGCGCCCGGGCTGCCCTGGGTGTACGCGAGGAGCTTGTTGTCGGGGGAGAACGCCGGGTTGTGGAGCTGCTTGCCCTCGAGGCCCGAGCTCGGGATGGGTTGCGCCGTCACGGCGTCGAAGGCGCCCGTGTCGACGCCCACGGGCCCGCGGATGGGGGAGAAGTTCTGGACGAGCACCGCGCCGTCCGCGCTGATGGCCGCCTGGGCCCAGCGGGACGCGCCCGAGCCTCCGGACGGATAGCCCGAGTACGTGGTGCTCTGCCCGAGCAGATCGAAGTTGTAGGACGACTCCTGCGGCCAGTTGCCGACGTTCATGATGAGTGACTTGCCGTTCGCGCTCACCGTGTGGCACGACGGGCAGGCCATCCCCTGGGGCTGCAAGAAGTCCTCCGCTTGTTGCCCCGGCTTGATGCGCATGACCCGGCCGGTGTTGATGGCCCAGTAGTACACCGTGCCGCGCAGGGCGCCGCTCGCCGCGTGCCAGGTCTGCTTGGCGATCTCCGTCGCGCCCGGCGCCCCGGGCGCGAGGCTGGTCACGCGGAACTGGATGGGCCCGCCCTTGCCCGACTCGAGCAGCCCCGTCCAGACGTCCTCGGGCAGCGTGAAGGCGCCCTGGCTGGGCTTCGAGTAGGCCTTGATCGACGTGAACGCCGAGGTGAAAGTGAACGCCAGCTCCTCGCCCGGGGTGTGCGTCCACATCACGCGCGGCGACGACAGCCCGCGGGGGAAGATGCTCTCGTCGTACGGATACAGCAGCGGTCCGCCGCCGCTGCCGGTCGGCGTGTCGAGCTTCGTCTGGCTGCCCGGCGGGACGTCGCCCGCGCCGAGCGTCGTCTGGATCTTGACAGTGAGCTTCGTGTCGGCGGTGAGGCCCTTCCAGGTCGCGACGACGGTCTCCTCTCCGCCGCTCTTGCCGCTCGCGGTGACGAGGCCGCCCGCGCCGATGGTCGCGAACGAGCCGGGCGAGATCTTCCACGTCGCGTCGCCGAGCGGCTGGCCGATCGATCCGTCCGAGTACACGACGCGCGCGGTGTAGCTCTGCGTCGCGGCCTTGCCGTCGACGACGGTGATCGTCGCCGAGCCCGGCGTGATCACGAGGCTCAGCGGCGTGGGCTGCGCCGCGCCCGCCGTCCCGGCCGCGCCGCTCGCGCCCGCCGAGGCCGCCGCGCCCGCCTGCCCACCTCCGCTCGCGCCTGCTTGACCTGCCTTTCCGCCGCTCGCGCCCGCGCCGCCGCTCGCACCAGCGCCGCCGCTCACACCCGCGCCGCCGCCCGCGCCGCCGCCCGCGCCCGCGGTCCCCGCCTGTCCGGCCTGCGCCTTGCCCGCGCTCCCCGCCTGCGCCGCCGCGCCGCTCGCGCCCGCCTTCGCGCCGCCCACGCCGCTCGCGCCTGCCTTCGCGCCTGCGCCGCCCGCGCCGGCCGCCGCCTTGCCCCCGCCGCCGCTCGCGCCCGTCTGCCCTGCCGCCGCGTCGCCGGGGGACGTGCCCTCCGATCCCGAGCCGCCGCAGGCGAGGGGGAGCGCGACAGCGAAGGCGAGCAGGCGAGGAAGGGTCTTCATGGCCGGTGAGAGTAGCGCAAGAAGCGTCGAACCGGCGCCCCTCCGTCGCCTCTCCGTCGCCTCGTGACAGCGGGCTCACACCTCGTCGACCTGGTCTGTCAGGCGCCTGAGCCAGCCCGTGACCGTGCGCTCGAGGCCCGGCGAGAGCGCCGCCTGGTCGTCCCGGCGCCACGCGAGCGCGCGCGTCAGCAGCTGCTCCTCCGCCGCGACGACCTCCGCGTGGAGCGCGGCGACCGCGCCCTCGTCGTCCGCCGTGGCGCCCGGCGGCGGGTCGATCGCCGCGCCCGCGAGGAAGTAGAGCTTCACCGGCAGCGGGAGCGGGCCGAGGCCCAGGTAGAGCGGCGTCACGTACTTGTCACCGAGGGCCCGTGACACCCACTTTCCGAACAGCGTCGCGCGGACGCCGTCGGCGTCGAGCAGCTGGCGGTACAGCTCCTCGCTCCCGACCACCGCGAGCGGCACGATCGGCGCCTGCGCGCGCAGCGCGGCCTTCACGAAGCCCACGTGCCCGCCCCAGAAGAGCCGGTACCTGTCCTCCGATGCCGCGAGAGCCTCCCTCGCGCCCCCGGGGCAAGCCCAACATAGTTCACCACGTGACAGCAAGAGCTGCGCGTTCTCCGGGGTGCCGTCGACGCCGCCCAGGCGCCCGAGCGCGCGGCGCTGCGGCAGGGTGGCGTAGAGGACGTGGTCGCCCAGGCCGCGCAGCGGGCGGCGCGCGGCGTCCCAGACGCCCACCGACAGCGCGGCCGACTCGAGCGCGAACAGCCCGTGGTTCGACACCGTCAGCAGGCCGCCCGGTCGGCGGTAGACCTCGAAGCCCCGGTACTCCGGCCGAAAGTAGCGGGCGAGCGCCCGACCGCGGGCCATCGCGCGCTCGAACGCTCGGAGATCGAGGGGCCAGCCCTCCGTCGCGGGATCTCGCATCGGTGGCGCGTCGTTACGAGGCGGAGGGGCGGCTGTAAAGGGGGCCGCGACGCGCTCGAGCGACAGGGTTGTCGGGCGCGCCTCCCCGCGCGAGCCTGGGCCGGTGACGAGGAGCAGAGACGAGGTCACGACGCCGCTCGCGCCGCCGCCGCCTGCGCGCGCGCTCGACGCCCGGGCGCGCGTCATCGAGCCGGCGGGGCTCGCGCGACCGCTCACCCTGCGCCCGGCGCAGCCGGTGATCGTCGGCAGCGACGCCACGGCCGACTGGGTGCTCGCCGACAAGACGGTGTCGCGGCGGCACGTCGAGCTGGAGCTCGGTCCAGAGGGCGTGCGGGTGCGCGATCTCGGGAGCCGCAACGGGACGCACGTCGCCGAGCACAGGGTCGAGCAAGCGCGGCTCGCGCTCGGCGTGACGCTGCGGCTCGGGCGCGTCGTCGTGGCGCTCGACGTGGATCCCGCGACCGTCGCGGCGTCGCCGTCCCACGACGCCGACACCTACGAGCGGCTCACGTGCCGCTCGCCCGCGATGAAGCGCGTGGCGGGCGTGCTCGCGCGCCTCGAGGCGTCGCTCGTGACCGTGCTCATCGAGGGCCCGAGCGGCGTGGGCAAGGAGCTGGTCGCGGAGGCGATCCACGCGAGGTCTCCGCGCGCGGCGGGCAAGCTCGTGTCGCTGAACTGCGGCGCGCTGCCCCGCGAGCTGGTCGCGAGCGAGCTGTTCGGGCACGTGCGCGGCGCGTTCACCGGCGCGGGCGAGGCGCGCCGGGGCGCGTTCGAGGCGGCCGACGGCGGCACGCTGTTCCTCGACGAGATCGCCGAGCTCCCGCTGGAGGTGCAGCCCGTCTTGCTCCGCGCGCTCGCGACCGGGGAGGTGCGCAGGGTCGGCAGCGACGCCGTGACGAAGCGCCACGCGCGCGTCCTCGCGGCGACCAACCGCGATCTCGTCGAGGAGGTGCGCGCCGGGAGGTTCCGTGAGGATCTTTACTATCGCCTCGCGGTGATCCGCGTGACGGTGCCGCCCCTGTCCGAGCGGCCGGAGGACGTCGCGCCGCTCGCGCGCGCGTTCGCGGCCGAGGCGGGCGTCGAGCTGCCGCCGTCGGTGTCGTCCGCGCTCGAGGCGGCCCGCTGGCCTGGCAACGCGCGCGAGCTGCGCAACGCGGTGCAGGCGTACGCGGTGCTCGGGCACGTCCCGGAGTCAGCGTGCGCGCGAGGCGACACGCTCCAGGCCGCGCTGCGGGCGTGGCTCGATCCGCGGCGACCGTACGCCGAGCAGAAGGAGGCGCTGCTCGAGCTGTTCGCGAGGGACTACCTCGCCGCCGTGCTCGCGCAGACGCGCGGCAACGTCTCGGCGGCCGCGAAGGTCTCCGGGCTCGATCGCGGGTGGGTCGCGAAGCTCGCCGACAAGCACAAGCTGCGCGATCCAGGGTGAGCCCGCTATCCTGTCTCCGCCTTGCGGACGATGCTGAGAGCGATCGGCGTGCTCCTGGCGGCGACCGCCGCCGCGCGCGCGGCCGACGCGCCCCCGCTCGCGGTCGCGCGCCCCGCGGAGGCCGCGTCGGTCGCCGAGGCGCTGTTCGTCGAGGGGCGCAGGCTGATGGAGGCCGGGCGCCTCGACGAGGCGTGCGCGAAGCTCGACGAGAGCCAGCGCCTCGATCCGGGCGGCGGCACGCGGATGAACGCGGCGCTCTGCCGCGAGCGACAGGGGCGCCTGGCGACGGCGTGGGCACAGTTCAAGCTGGCGCTGAGCGACGCCCGCGACGATCGGCGCGACGATCGCGTCGCGTTCGCCGAGCAGCACCTCACCTCGCTCGAGCCTCGCCTGCCGCGCGTCGTCGTCACCGTCGGCCAGGGCGCCCCGGGCGCGTCGGTGCTGCTCGACGGGCTCGCGCTCGGCCCGGCGGCGCTCGGCGTCGCCGTCCCCGTCGATCCCGGGCGCCACGAGGTAGTCTTGCGCGCCGACGGCAGCGCGCCGCGCGTGTTCACGTTCGACGCAAAGGAAGGCGTGACCACCCGGCTCACGCTCGAGCCGGCCGCGCGCGACCACGCGCGCTCCACTCGTCAGCAGCGGGGACTGTTCTCCGCGTCCGCGGGCGCGGCGGCGGTCGTCGCGGGCGGCGCCTTCCTGCTCGTGGCGCGGTCGCGCCAGGCCGACGCGGACCGCGTGTGCCCCGGCACCTCGTGCTCGGCCGCGCAGGCGGGCGCGGTGGACGACAACGCCTCCGCGCACCGGTGGGCCCGCGCCGCGGACGTCGCGTTCGTCCTCGGCGCCGCGGGCCTCGCGGTGGGCAGCTACCTCATCGTCACGAGCGGCCCCGCGGTGTCGGCCAGCGCCGGCCCGGGCGGCGGCTTCGTCGCGCTGTCGAGGAGGTTCTGACAGTGGGCATGAGGGTTGCTTGGCCTCCGGCGTTCATGCGATCACTCTGGGGGGTGTGTTGGGTTTCTCTCGCGGGGTGCACCGCGGCCGCGCTCGATCTCGACGACAAGCGCGTCGCGGAGACGCACACGTCGAGCGCCGGCGCGCCGGGCGGAGGGGCCGCGGGCCACGGGGCGGCCGGCGCGCCGGGTGGGGGAGGCGCGAGCGGCGCCAGCGGGCACGCCGCGCAAGCAGGGCAGGGGGGCGAGGGAGGCCAAGCCAACCAGGGAGGCCAAGTCAACCAGGGAGGCCAAGTCAATCATGGAGGGCAGGGAGGCCAGGTCGACCAGGGAGGTCAGGCGGGGCAGGCGGGCGCGGCGTGCGGGGGCGGCGATCCGCGCGCGGTCGCGCTGTCCCTGGGCCCTCAGCTGTACTTCCCCCTCGACGATCCTCCGGGCGCGCCGACGGTCGCGGAGCTGGTCGGAGGGGTCGACGGCCTCGTCGTCGGCGCGGGCGTCGCGCTCGGCGCGCCTCCGGCGTTCGCGTCGGCCTCCAACCAAGGAGCGGCGCGCTTCACGCCGAGCGCCGTCGGCGCGGGCGTGCGCGTCGGCGGCGCCCTCGATCTCGGCGCCGGCCCGTACACTGTCTCGCTGTTCCTCCGGGTGCGGGGCGACGCCGGGTGTGTGTACGCCTTCGCCAAGCAGACGTTCTGGGACGAGGGGCTGGGCACCAACGGAGGCACGTCGCTGCACCTGCGCTGCGGCGGCTCGCCGACGCTGCTGTTCAACCGCGTGCCGACGTCCCAGGTCGAGGCGCTGGGGGAGTACGTGAAGCCTCCGCTCCCCGCGCCCGAGGTGTGGACCCACGTCGTCACCCGCTACGATCCGACGCAGCTGAAGGGCATGCGGGTGTTCCTCGACGGCGCGCCGTACGAGGGCGCGTCGTCGAGCGGGCTCTCGGGCGGCAGCGTCTCGACGCCCGCGCCGCTGATGCTCGGCGCCGCGGGGCGCACCACCGGCGCGCCCTTCAACACCCTCCAGGGAGATCTCGACGAGGTCGCCATCTACACGCGCGCGCTCGACGATCAGGAGATCCGCGCGATCGCGTGCGCCGCCGGCCTCGGGCCGTGACCGCGCGCTACTCGATGTCCGGCGGGGGCGGCGCGATCGCGATGAGGTTCAGGCCGCCCGGGTACTGGTAGCTCGTGTAGCTGCCGTAGCCCATCACCTGCAGCCCGACGGGTTTGTCAGACTCGAGCGTGTGCGCGCCCTTCTGGCCCGCGCCTAGCTTCACGCGGGCGACGCCGAAGCCGGACGAGATGGCCGTCGGCTTCGCGGTGATCGGCGCGCCGTCGAGCTTGACCGACGCGCCGTCCGGGATGAGCAGATCGGCGTACGACACGTCGTAGTCGTCGGGCGCGAGGAACACATACTTGGTGCGGAACTGCTCGACGGCCGTCACCATGCTCATCGACGGATCGCCGAGCTCCTTGCCGGCGCCCGCGCTCGGATCGAGCACCTCCGCGCCTGGCATGAAGGTGCCCACCGCGAACTCGTGATCGCCCTCGACCTCGAAGCTCGTCTTCACCGTGCCCGACAGCTCGACCACCTGACCGGCGTTGATGGTGGACGGCGCGTTGGCGGGCTTCGAGGGCTTGTAGGTGAGCTGCGTGCCGTCGACGTTGCCGTAGATGCGCACGATGTGCCCCGGCGCGTTGCCCCTCGGGCCGGTCATCGGCGAGACGAAGTAGCGCTTGCCCAGCGTCTCGGCCGGGAACACCGTCTCCTCCAGGTGATCACACGCCTGCACGCCGTCGGGCGCCTGCGCGCACGGCATGCCAGTCAACACCTGCACCGGCGCCGTCGCCTGCACGAGCGAGCCGGAGAGATCCGCGGAGGCCTCGCCGACGAGCTCGAGCACGTCCCCCTTGTTGACGGTGAAGCTGACGACCGCGCCCGCGCCGGCCGCCGCGATCCCCGCGCCGCCGAGCACCTTCGCCGTGCCGGAGAGCTTCACCTTCACCTGGGTGCCGTCGGCCGTGCCGGTGATGACCATGTACGCGCCCATGTTCGCCGCGGGCCAGCCCTTGCGGATGGTGACGCGGTAGTTGCCAGTCATCGCCGTCGAGGGCAGCAGGATGGAAGCGTCGTTGCTGAAGGAGAAGCAGCCGATCTTCGTGCCGTAGCTCGGGGACGCGATGTTGTCGCAGGCCTTGTTGCCCGCGCAGCTCGCCCAGCTCTTGCCGGGGGGGCCGCCGGCGCCTTTGTACTCGAGCGCGTTGAACTGGTAGACGGTGACGGGGCGGGTCGAGGTGAGGTGGTACGCGCCCTTCACGGCGCCGAGGGTCCCGCCGAGCGGCTTCGCGGTGCCGCAGCTGTCGGCGTCGCCGCCCTTCAGCGCCGGCACCCACGGGAGGTAGATCTTCTCGAGGCTGTTCGGCGCGACGGTGACCGTCTGCCCCACCTTCGTGCCGCCCTGCTCGACCTCGACGTCGGCGGGCTCGTTGCCGGCGTTGGCGACGATGACCGCGAAGTCGAAGGACGACCACACGTTGTTCGCCGTGACGGTGGGCCAGTAGTCGCACCCGACGTACGATTTCAGCGAGGCCGCGCCCTCGCAGGTGTTCGGGTCGCCCGTCGGAGGCTGCACGCCGCCGCCCGCGCCCCCGGCGTTGAACGCGCCGCCCTTGCCGCCCTGCGCGCCGCCGCCGGCCTGCCCGTCGCCGCCCTGCGCGCCGCCGCCCTGCGCGCTCGCGCCCGCGCTCTCCGAGTCGTCGAACTTCGATCCCGAGGCGTTCCCGCCGCACGCTCCGACGACGGCGGCGAGCGAGAGGCAGAGCAGCGGCACGACACCACGGATCGGGGAGAAGCTTCGCATCGGGTAGAGGTATCACGCGCGCGGGCGGCGGGCACAGGGGGGAAGTGGGGGAGTGTGAAGAATGTTGTGCCAGGGGAGCGCGAGCCCCGAGGCGCCAGGGGCATCGCGCGCGCCGCCGCGGCCGTGGTACGCGCGGCGCATGCTCGACCCCGCGACCTTGCTGACCGAGAGCGCGACCCGCCTCGCCGCGCGCATCCGCGGCGGAGAGGCGCGCGCGCGGGACATCGTCGACGCCCACATCGAGCAGCTCGAGCGCGCGAACCCTCGGCTCAACGCGGTGGTCGAGACGCGCTTCGCCGAGGCCCGCGCGGAGGCTGACGCCGCGGATGTCCGCGCCAGGGCCGGCGCGCCGGCCGGGCCGCTCGACGGCGTCCCGTGCACGATCAAGGAGTGCTTCCGGCTGACGGGCATGCCCAACACCTCGGGCCTCGTCGCGCGTCGCGGGATCGTCGCGCGCGACGACGCGACGACCGTGGCCCGCCTGCGCGCGGCCGGGGCCGTCCCGCTCGGCGTCACCAACACGAGCGAGCTCTGCATGTGGATGGAGAGCGACAACCGGGTCTACGGCCGCACCGGCAGCGCGCACGATCCGACCCGCACCGCGGGCGGCAGCTCGGGCGGCGAGGGCGCGATCGTCGGCGCCGGGGCGAGCCCGTTCGGCCTGGGCTCCGACGTCGGCGGGTCCATCCGGATGCCCGCGTTCTTCAACGGGGTGTTCGGTCACAAACCTACCGGTGGGCTCGTGCCCAACTCCGGCCAGTACCCCGTGGCGAACCCGGGCCCGATGGAGCGCTACGTGGTGACGGGCCCGCTCGCTCGCCGCGCGGAGGATCTCTTCCCGCTGTTGCGGATCCTCGCCGGCCCGGACGGGCTCGACGGCGGCGCGCGCGCGCTCTCGCTCGGGGATCCTTCGCACGTCGATCTGCGCGGCCTCGTGGTGCTCGACGTGCGCGAGAAGATCGCGTGGCCGGTCTCGGACGAGCTGCTGGCGGCGCAGGAGCGCGCGGCGTGGCTGCTCGCGGCGCGGGGCGCGAAGGTGAAGCGGGTGCGCCTGCCTCGCCTCTCCTCGGGGCTCGAGATCTGGTCCGCCGCGATGAGCGCCGGCGGCGGCGCCTCGTTCGCGGAGCTGCTGGGCGACGGTCGCGCGGTGCGCGCTGCGCCTGAGCTCGCGCGCTGGCTCGCGGGGCGCAGCCCGCACACGCTCCCGTCGATCGGGCTGGTCGCGCTCGAGAAGGCCACGAAGCTGCTCGGCGAGCGGAACCTCCGCGCGCTCACGCTCGGCCGCGAGCTGAAGGCGGAGCTCGACGAGCTGCTCGACGATCGCACGGTGATGCTGCTCGCGCCGCACGCCACCGTCGCGCCGAAGCATGGCCACGCGCTGTTGCCGCCCGTGAAATGGGCCTACACGGCGGTGCTGAACCCGATGCTCCTGCCGATCACGCAGGTGCCGCTCGGGCTGTCGCGCGACGGCGTGCCGCTCGGCGTGCAGGTCATCGGCGGCGAGGGGCGCGACCACGTCACCATCGCCGTCGCGGAGGAGCTCGAGCGCGCGCTCGGAGGCTGGACGATGCCCGCGTGGCTGCGCTCGTCCGCCGCCTCGCGCGGGCGGATCAGACGTTGAACCGGAAGTGCATCACGTCGCCGTCGCGGACGACGTACTCCTTGCCCTCGGTCGCGAGCTTGCCCGCGTCGCGGCACCTCGCCTCGCCGCCGAGCGCGACGAAGTCCTCCCACCAGATGACCTCGGCCTTGATGAACCCCCGCTCGAAGTCGGTGTGGATGACGCCGGCCGCCTGCGGCGCGAGCCAGCCCTTCTTGATGGTCCACGCGCGCACCTCGACCTTGCCGGCCGTGAAGTACGTCGCCAGCCCGAGCAGCTCGTAGCCCGAGCGGATGACGGCGTGCAGCCCGGGCTCGGAGAGGCCCGCGCTCTTCAGGAACTCGGGGCGGTCGGCGGGATCGAGCTCGGCGATCTGCGCCTCGAGCGCGGCCGAGATCGGCACGACGCTCGCCCCCTCCTTCGCCGCGTGCGCGGCGAGCGCCTGGACGTGCCGGTCGGCGAACGGGTCGGCGAGCGCGGCCTCGCTGACGTTGGCGACGTAGAAGATGGGCTTCGCCGTCAGGAGCCACATCTCGCGCAGCACGGTCGCCGAGTGAGGATCGTCGGGCGCGGCGAACGTGCGCGCGGGCTTGCCCGAGTCGAGGTGCGCCGCGAGGGGCTCGCACAGCGCGATGGCGGCCTTCTCGAGCGGGGAGTTGCCCTTCGCGAGCTTCTTCGCGCGCTCGAGGCGCTTCTCGACGCTCTCGAGATCCTTCAGGATGAGCTCGGTGTCGATCGTGGCGACGTCGGCGACCGGGTCGACGCGGTTGTCGACGTGGATCACGTTCGGATCCTCGAAGCAGCGGACGACGTGCGCGATCGCGTCGACCTCGCGGATGTGGCTGAGGAACTGGTTGCCCATCCCCTCGCCCTGCGACGCGCCGCGCACGAGCCCGGCGATGTCGACGAACTTGATGCTCGTCGGCACGACGCGATCGGGCGCGACGATCCTGGCGAGCGCGTCGATGCGGTCGTCGGGCACCGGGATGAGCGCGACGTTCGGATCCTTCGTGCAGAAGGGGTAGTTGGCGGCCTCCGCGTGGCCTCCGAGCGCGTTGAAGGTGGTGCTCTTGCCGACGTTGGGCAGGCCGACGATGCCGCACGCGAATCCCATGACGGGCGCGTGCTACACCTCGTCTCGCCAGGTTTCCATGTCCATCGCGCCCGCGCTCCCCACGAGTGACGCGCCGTGAGGCTCGATCTCGAGCGCCCCGAGTCGCTGGTCGGCGCGCGCCTCGCGGGGAGGTTCGACGTCGTGCGCGTGCTCGGCCAGGGTGGGATGGGCGTGGTCGTCGCGGCGCGCCACCGCGGGCTCGGCCGGCAGGTCGCGATCAAGCTGCTGAAGGGCGGCGCGCACGCGGAGGCGCACGCGAGGTTCCGCCGGGAGGCCAGCATCGCCGCGCGCCTCGTGAGCGATCGCGTCGCGCGCGTCTCCGACGCGGATCTGCTCCCCGACGGGACGCCGTTCATGGTGATGGAGCTCGCCGACGGGGGCTCCCTCGCGGACGTGCTCGCCTCTGACGGCGCGGTGCCGATCGCGGTGGCGGTGGCCTGGGTGATCGACGCGTGCGAGGCGCTCGCCGAGGCCCACGCGCGCGGCGTCGTGCACCGCGATCTCAAGCCGTCGAACCTCCTGCTGACGGGCGGCGCGCGCCCGCACGTGAAGGTGAGTGACTTCGGGGTCTCGGCGGACGCGGGCGACGACGAGCTGACGCGCGTGGGCGCGACCATCGGCTCGCCGTCGTACATGTCACCCGAGCAGATCGACGATCCGCGCTGGCTCGACGGGCGCAGCGATCTGTTCGCGCTCGGCGTCGTCCTGTTCGAGCTGCTCGGCAAGGCGCGCCCCTTCGACGCGCGGAGCGTCTCGGGGACGCTGACGCGCGTGACCTCCCACCCCCCGCCCGATCTCGCGGCGCTGCGTCGAGACGCGCCGGTGGGCCTCGTCGCGGTGGTCGAGCGCGCGCTCGCGAAGCGGCGCCAGGAGCGGTACCAGACCGCGCTCGAGCTGGCCTCCGCGCTCGCGCCCTTCGCGGGGGAGGGCGCCCACCTCGCCGTCGCGCGGGTCGCGCGCGCGGCGGCCCTGCCGTCCGAGGAGCGCTGGCCCGGTGTCGCGCCGGCCCGACGCGCGGCGGAGGGGGGACCAGCGACGACCATGAGCGGCGCGGGGGCGCTCTCGGCGCGCGCCACCCGCGCGCCACAGCCCTCTCGAGGTGTGTTGATATTGTTGCTAGTGGGCGTCGGCGCGCTCGCGGCGTGGGCCTGGCGGGCGGCGACCGCTCGCCCCCACGCGGCCTCGCCGGTCGTCGCGGCGTCGAGCGCCCCGTCCGCGAGCGCCGCCCCGGCGCCCCAGCTTCCCGCGCCTTGAGCCACGAGAGCGCGGGGCGCGCGTCCGACGCGTGACCTCCACCGCCCTTCCTGCGGCGCCAACGGCCGCTTCCACAGCCACGCGGGTCGGAGCGAGGTGTTCCTCGTTCACGGTGCGCTCCAGTCGTGAACGAGCCCCGCCTCGATCAACCCCAACCACTGCCCCGCCAGGTAGCTCGCGAAGCTCGCGTCCTCGATCAACACCCCCACCTCGATGTTCCGCTCCTGCCCGCGCTGCGTGAAATTCGCGCTCGACACGAACGCCCTCACCCCGTCCACCACCACGCACTTCGCGTGCAGGCTGCACCACGGCGGCCCCGGCTGGAGCGCCCGCTTGTCATAGTAGATCCTCGGCCGAGGCTCCCCGAACGGCCAGTTGTCCTTCAAGAACGCCCCCAGGTGCGCGGCCAGGTGCGCCTCCTGGGCCACCCCTCGCTCGATCTGCGGCACGTCCACGAAGAACCGCGTCTCCACCGCGTGCGCCGCCATGGCGCCGTGCAGCGGCGCGAGCACGTCGCGGGCGTGGTCGAAGCTGTACCCAGCCAACACGACGCTCTCCCGGGCTCCCTCGAAGAGGGCACGCAACACCACCGCGGTGTCCCGCGCCGTCCCCGCTGACGCCTCGGGCCCCGTCCACACGAGCTCGGGCGTGGGCTTCCGGTCCTCGCGCTCGGCCAGCGTCACATGGAGCACCGCGAGGCACGCAGCCGTCTTGTGCCCGGCGAGCGCGCCCTCGATCGCGTCGAGCTGGTGCCGCACCCCGAACCCGACGAGCGATGCCCGGTCGACCGGCGGCCGCAGCAGGCCCGACGCGACCGCGGCGCGGAGCTGCTCGAGCACCGTCGTGCTGACCTGCTTGAGGCTCGCCCGCTCAGCCATCACGGGCTCTCGCGGAAGAACGCGAGCTCGGGATCGTTGCCGATCGTGGGGACGACGAGCGCTCGATCCAAGAAGCGGTTGAAGCGCTCGCACGAGCACTCGGCGATGTACAGGCACCCGTGACACGCGGCGCCCTCGGTCCGCCGGTCGCTCGAGGGCGAGCTGGGATCGTGGGCCGCGCAGACGGGATCGTTCGAGCAGAGCCGCCCGAGCTCCCACGCCTCGCGCAGGTGGTGACGGAGCCGGCGCCCTTCTTCCACGAGACCACCGAGCGTGCCCTCGCTGCCCGTCGTGCCGGTCGTGAGCATGACGGCGGCCATGTCGGGGCCGTCGGCCTCGGACTGGCCACAGTACAGGCGCTCACGGATCGCGCTGGCCGCGTACCCGCACTCGAGGCTCACCGCCGTCAGCAGCAGGTGCGACAACGAGTGCAACAAGAAGAACCGAACACCAGGGAACTCGCCGTCGGCGTCGGCCTCGAAGGCCTTCAACAACAGCTCGGCGCGGGCCTTCACGGCAGGCCGCTCCTCCCATGCCCGCACGGCCTCGAGGTCGAGCTCGACGAACACCCCCTCGCCGCGCACCTCGGCCGCGGGGAGCCACTTCTCGTTCCCGTTGGGCAGCGTGAGCACGGCGGGCTTCACGCTCCGCGCGTCCGGATCGAACTCGCCCTGGAAATCCGGGCTGACCGAGTCGAACCGGCTGAAGCTCATCTGTACTCGGACCTCCCGCAGCTCGGGGACGATCACGAGCCCGCGCACCCCGGCGGGCAGGATGACCTTGTCCTTCGGGATCCGGTAGGCGGCGAACTGCGCGCCGGCGTCGGGGACCATCCCGGGCTGGTAGCTGGGCGCCGTGGTGAGGCGCTCGTACTCCGCGCTGCGCAGGGGGCGCCCGGCCGTCGCGTCCGCGGACTCGTTCTCGGCCTTGATGGCCGCGAGGACCTTGTCGGGCGCGTGGCCCTGCACGGCGCTCGCGACGTGGTCCATGAGCTTCATCGCGAAGGCGAGGTCGCCCGCGCTCTCGATCTTGTGCACGGCCTTCCAGACGTCCTTCTCGCGAACTCGCAGCCGCAGAGGATCGGGCAGCGGGTCCGGCAGCCGGAGCGCGCTGACGACCTGGGAGAAATAGGCGTGCGACGCCGTGCGGACGAGCAGCTCGCTCTTCTGGTCGCAGCGCTCGTTGGTGGCGCGCCCGCCGAGCCAGGGGCGATCTCCGCTGCACGGGTACGGGAGCACGCTCGCCTTCGCCATCGACGTGCTGGAGTGGCAGTTCCGACATTCGACGTAGATGGTGGCGATGTCACCGAGGGACTTTTCGATGAGGTACAGCTCCTGCCGCTCGCAGATGCCGCCCTCGCGGTCCATGTGCGCGAACGGCACCCAGGGGAAGTCAGACAGGTGGCCGCGCTTGCAGGCTGCCACGAAGCGGACGGGCACCGCGCTCGACCACTTGTTCTTCGAGCACTCGTGTCGGTAGCGGCCGCTCTTGTTCTCGAAGCCATCTACGGCACGGGCGAGGCGTCGGCACCCCTGGCACACGAACCACCGCGGGAACTCGAGCGCCCGGATGCCGACGCCGTGGAACGGATCGCGAGAGTCTCCCTCGGGTGGCATGCGGAAATAGCCCTCGCGAGCGAGATCGAGATCCGGGTCCAGGGCCTTCAAGCGCGGCAGGAGGGACCGGCGGAGGCGCGCGTCGTCGAGCGCGACGAAGCCCTCCTTTCCGTAGCCCCAGTGCTCGAGGCCGCCGATCACGACGGCGCGATCGACGAGGTCCACCATCGCGCCGGGCCCGAACGTGGTGACGAGCTGACTCTGGCGGAGCTGCCCCTCGGGCCGCGCCACCTTCCTGCCATCGAGCTTCTTCCGTACCTGCGCCATCAGCCCCTCTCGTCCAGTTGCTTGAACCGCAGCCACACGTGCACGCTCGGCTCGACATCACGCATCGACGTCGGCGCCTGGAAGGCCCGCGCGTCGTGGTCGATGGGCGGGTCGTCGCTGGCCGTGAACAGGAGCGCGGTGCCCTTGCTCTCGGCGCGGTCCATCCGGCTGTACGTGCGGCTGGCAGCGCCGGTCTTCGCCTTCTCGGCCACGCGCTCCCACGCGTCGAGGAAGCTCCTGCCGCGGGCGCGCACGAGATCGGCGATGCGGCCCTCGGCGTCGTCGTCGTGGAAGAAGCGGTGCCCGCGAGCACGAGCGACCATCCACGTCAGGAGCTGCTCGGCGGCCGAGCGTTGCTCGTGGATCTGCATGACGCCAGTGGGGCCCTCCATGGCCGGGATGCCGTGGCGGATCATCGACAGCATCGCGCCGACGAGCCCGCGATCGAGCGCCTGCCCGCTGAACGGCGTGACGCTCGTGGCCTCGACCTCTCGGTAGAAGCTCTCGTGGTACGAGACGAAGCGCTCGTAGTGGGAGCGATCGCGGGGCCGCATGACGTGGAGGCACGCGACGACGAGCCCGGGGTACTGACGCCCGACGCGGCTCGTCGCCTGGATGTACTCGCTCGAGGTCCTGGGTTGGCCGGTGACGACCATCAGCCCGAGCCGATCGATGTCGAGGCCGACCGAGATCATGTTCGACGCGAGCACGACGTCGAGCGGCTCCGGCTCGGTGGAGGTGCGCCGGGCCGCGAGCCGCCGCTTCGTCTCCTTCACGCGCTCGGTGCTCTCGCGTGACGTGAGCTCCGCCGGCATCTTGGGCTTCCGGTCCTTCGCCCACGGGTGGGGGCCGATGAACATGCGCGGCCGCTTCTCGTGCTCGATCTCCTTCACGCGGTTCGCGACCTCGTCCTCGACGAGGCGCCGCATGCCGCCGAGCTCACGGAGGCTGTTGAAGTACCCGACCAGCGTCATGTACGGATCGGCTGGCTGGTTGGGCTCGCCCCTCGAGTCGTAGTGTCTCTCGGCCGCTGCGAGCAGCGTCGCGTACGTACGCACGGACACGGCACGCAGGGCGCGCCCGGGCGCGCCGCCGCCGAGGTAGAGGCGGCCGGGCGCGGTCCGGAGCACCGTCGAGAAGAAGTTGTCGCCCTCGTCGATCCCGCGCGGGGGAAACAAGCTCATGGGCCGGCCGAAGAGGGCCTGGATCTGCTCCCGGGCACGACGGACCGTCGCGGTCGAGCACACGACCTTCGGGGGCCTCGCGGCGCCGCCGACGGCGCGCTCGCACAGGAAGTCCACGGCGGCCTCGTAGAGGCCCACCATGGTGCCGAGCGGCCCGCTGATGAGGTGCAGCTCGTCCTGCACGATCAGCTCGGGAGGCAACAGCCCCTCGGGCAGCGAGCGCGCCGTCGCCGGCGGATCGTGCATGACGCCGTACGCGCGATCGTCGTCCACGTGGGTGGCGCGGCCGAAGAGCATCCCGGCGTCACCCCGCCACGGCATCATGGCGAACTTGTCGACGGTCGCGACCACGAAGCTCGGGACGTCCTGGTAGATCTGCTCGTCCACGAAGAGCACGGGCAGCCCGAGGCCCGGCACCTTGGCCTCGGTGAACAGACAGCTCGTCTTGTCGCAGTACACGGCGACGCGCGCGAAGTTCTTCTTCGTGGGTTTGCCCTCGGCGTCGACGAGCTTGATGTTCTGGATCTCGATGGTGTCGCCACACCACGGGCAGCTCGTGAGCGGGAACGGAGAGTCCGTCCTGCCCGAGGTGTAGTCCGACAGCGCCTGGTGCACGTCCTTCAGCTTGTTGGCCGTGGCGCTCGCCCCGACCCACAGGCCGATGGTGAAGCGCGCGTTCCCGAGCTCGGCGGGGTACTTCGAGCGCAGCTGCTCGAGCGTGCACATCAACGTGGCCGCGCGGCCCAGCTGATCGAGGGTGAGCAGGCGCAGGGTGTACCGGAGCAACACCGCGACGCCGCGGCCCTCGTGGAACGTCCCTTTCCCGCGCATCCGCCGGAGCAGCAGCACGAACGCGATGAGCCCGAGGTACGCCTCGGTCTTTCCGCCGCCCGTCGGGACGTAGATGAGCTCGGCGAGCTTCCGATCGGCGTGCGTGGGATCGACGACCGACGGCAGGTTCATCAGCACGAACGCGAGCTGGAACGGTCGCCACTGGGGTTGTCTGCCACCCACGTAGCGCCGGTCCTCGCGGATGCTGTCGGCCTGCACCGCGGACACGTGCATCGCCTGGTTCATCAGCCCGAACGCGCGGAGCGCCTGCGGATCCTTGCCGAGCAGCGCGATGCCCTCCGCGATCCTCGCCTTGGCCCTGTCGGCCTTGGCCATCAGATCGTCGCGCGTCGTCTCGAGCGCGGGCCGGTCGAGCTGCGTGTACCGCTGCTGATCGATCCATCTCCCGTAGGCCTCGACGAGCGGTGCCAGCGCGTTCCCGAGCCCCTTGCCGTCGAGCTTGGCGAGATCGGCCATCCCGAACGTCGCGTCCTCCACGGGCCGGTGATCGACCCGCGGCACCTCGAACCGGGGGAGCGCCGTGGTCACGATCCGCGTGACCTTCTCGGTCTTGCGCTCCACCTGCTGGACGCTCGTGTTGTGCCCGACCGCCCACTCCATGTGATCGCGGAAGAGGAGCGCGAGGACGCGCTGATCCTCGTCGGCCGCGTCTTCTCCGCGTCGATTGGGCCGGCACACGAAGCCGCGCTCGAAGGTCAGCGCCATCTTCACCTGGAAGGCGAACTGGAGGTCCCGGTCCTTCTCGATCGAGCCGCGATCGTTCACGAGGAAGATCGAGAGGACGCGCGTGCCGTCCTTCAGCCCCGCCATCGTGGTGGTGCGGAGCTCGCCGCGGAGCACGAGGCCCCGCGAGCCCGGCACCGGGATGCCGTCCTTGTGCTGCACGACGCGCGGGTCGAGCGGGACGCTCACGCGCACGGGGCCGTGGGGCACGCGCTTCCAGCCGGGCTTCTTCTTCTCCTCGCGATCGACCGCGACCTCGATCTTGTCGTAGTCCGCGTACCAGACGTCGACCTCGATCGCGTCGCCGCTCCCCGGCGGGAGGAACACCGAGAGCCCCATCGACGCCGGGAACCGCACCGGACGCTTCGGCTCCGGCTCCTCGGTGCCGGCGTC
>JADLFU010000111.1 GCA_020849655.1 Polyangiaceae bacterium
CGCGAGCGTCGTCCTCCGGCGCGGCGCCGCCTACTCGCTCGACGATCTCGTGGTCTCGCGCGCTGCGCTCGCGGCGACCTTGATCTCGGCCGCGGGGCTCGGCGCTTACCTCGCGCTCCGAGGGCGTGCGGCTCCTCCGTGGCGCGCGGGCGTGTGGTTGATCGCGCTCGGCGTCGCGCTCTCGACCACGGCGTTCGGTGCCTTCGCCGCGTACGCAGACCGCGCGCGCGCGCAGGTGGCGCTGCCGATCGCCGCCGCGGCGCTCGGGGTGTGCTTCGGCGGTGCGTCGGCGTCGGTCGCGCGGGTCGCCGTGGGGCTCACCCCGCTCCGCGTCGGCGTCCCCCGCGCGCTGTCGGCCGGTCCGGTCGCGCTCGCGCTGGTGGGCCTCCTCGCCCTCGTCGCCTTGATCGAGCGCGGCGGGCCGCTGCGCGCGTCGGCGGGCCTGGGCGTCGTGTCGATCGCGCTCGGCGGCGTCGCCGCGGATCTGCTCGCCGGGGCCGCGCCGGGCGCGCGTCGCGTCGCGGGGGCCTCGCTGATCGCGACCGTGCTGGTCGCGCCCTCGCTCGCGCTCGCCGAGGCGTTCACGCCGCTCGCCGAGGCGGTCGCGTGGCCCGAGCCGCCCGTGTCGGCGGCGACGGGCGCGTCGTCGCGGCTGGTCGTCACGTCCGGGCGCGGCGCGTACCAGGCGTACGTCGACGGGGCGCTCCGGTTCTCGTCGCTCGACGCGCACCGCAGGCGAGAGGCGCTCGCGCACCCGGCGATGCTGGCGGCCCGACGCAGGGCTCACGTGCTCGTGCTCTCGGGCGGTGACGGCGGCGCGGCGCGCGAGGTCCTGCGCTGGCCCGGCGTCGCGCGCGTCGTGGTCGTCGAGCCCGACGAGGTCGTGCTCGCGGCGGGCCACGAGCACCCGGTGTTCCTCGCGCACAACGCGGGCGCGCTCCGCGATCCGCGCGTCCTCGCGGTGCGCAGCGACGTGTTCGCGTACCTCGCGCGTGGCGACGAGAGGTTCGACGTCATCCTCCTCGACGCGCCCGAGCCCGACACGCCCGCGCGCTCCAAGCTGACGACCCGCGCGGGGTTCAAGCGGATCGCGCAGAGGCTCGCGGAGGGCGGCGTCGGCGCCGTGGCGCTGCCCTCGCCGCTCTCCCAGCGGCGCGCGTTCTCCTCCGCGCTCGCCTCGATCGCAGGCGCCGGGCTGCACGCGCTCCCGTACCGCGCGGAGATCCCGACGTTCGGGCTCCGCGGACACGCTCTCTTCGCCCGCGCGCCGCTCGACGCGCCGCAGGGGGAGCTCCCGCCGGGGCTCTCGTGGCTGGACGCGGCCGTGCTCCGCGCGGCGTTCGCGCTCTCGCCCGACGAGCGCCCCGATCTCGCCGCGCCGCCCAGCCTGCTCCACGCGCAGGTGCTGCCGGAGGTCGGGCGCGCGCCGTGACGCCTTTTCTTTCGCTTTCGTCGTCGTCCGCTGTAGGTTGCCACGAAGCCCGCGCAGGCCGCCCATGAAGAAATTTTCTTCGCTCGCACTCGCTCTCTCCGTCGGTCTCTCGGTCGCTGGCGCGCTCGCGGCGGACACGTCGTACAAGGCGTGCGCCGGCCCGCCCTCGAAGGCCGATCAGGACGCGGCCAAGGGCCTCTTCGCCGCGGGTCGCACCGCGTACGAGGAGGGAGATCACCCGAAGGCCATCCAGTACTGGCGTGACGCGTTCGACCGCGACTGCACGGCGAGCCTCTTGCTCGTCAACCTCGCCAACGCCTACGAGAAATCGGGGAACCTCGACGCCGCGATCACGAGCCTCGACACCTACCTGAAGCGCAGCCCGACGGCCGACGACGCGCCGACCATCCAGAAGCGCCTCGACAACATGCGCAAGCAGCGCGCGGCGATGGTCGCGCCGACCGCGAGCGCGAAGGCGACGGCGACCGCGGCGCCCACCGCGGCGCCCACCGCCACGCCGACCACCGCGCCCACGGAGACACCGCCCGGCGGCGACGCGAAGAAGCCCCGCATCGCGCCGCTCGTGGTCGCCGGCGCGGGCGGCGTGGTGACCCTCATCGGCGCCGTCGTGTACCTCGGCGGCAAGTCGAAGATCTCCGACGCCGAGGCGGGCTGCGGCGCCGACCGGAAGAGCTGCAGCGCGGACGCCGCCGAGAAGGGCAACTCCGGCCGCAGCCAGGTGACGACCGGCGGCATCCTGACCGTCGTCGGGCTGGCGGGCGTCGGCGGAGGCGTCGCGTGGTACCTGATGAGCAAGCCCAGCGACAAGGCCGCCGTCGCGCCCGTCGTGTCGCCCGGGTTCGCGGGGATCACGGCCGCTGGTCGCTTCTGATCGTGTCAGGATTGTGAGAGCGGCGCCTCGTCGCCTCTCCCGCGCCGCGCTCATCGGCGCGTGCGCCTCGCTGCTCCTCGCGATCGGGTGCAAGCAGGCGGACAAGAAGAAGGTCGCCGCCTACGCGCAGGCGTCGACGCGCACGGCGCAGCTGTTCGACGCGCTGCTGAAGGACAGGTGCCAGCGCGTCGCGAAGAGCTCGACGTGGCAGTCCGCCGTCGAGGACACGAACGCGCGGTACCCGGAGTACGTCAGGTCCTCCCAGGACGCCGTCACGGCGTACGACGCGCTGATGAAGAGCGATCCTCCGTCGCGCGTGCTCGACCAGCAGCGCGCCGCGAGCGACGCGGGCAAGGAGCTCTCCCGGTGTCGCGACGAGTTTCAGAAGGTCTGCACGGAGCGGTTCGGCAAGGGGCCCGAGCTCGACCGCGCCCGCGCCCAGATGGACGCCGCGCTCACCGCGTACCTGGCGGCGCTCCGGGCGGTGGGCAAGTAGGTCACCGCCTGGTCAGCACGACGTAGGTGAGCGGCCCGGCCGACACCGTCGCGCCGACGACGAACCGCTCGGCGACCCACGGGTCCTCGGCGAGCCGGGCCTCCACCGCGCGCTCGAACGGCCCGCCGTCGCCGCGGACGCAGCCTCGCCCGCACCCGCGCCGGCGCAGCAGCACGAGCGAGTCGACGCCCCGATCGTCCAGAAAGGCAGCGGGGATCTGCTTCGAGGTGTGTCCGCCGGGGAGCGCGGCGATCGCAGGATCGGTGAGCCCCGCGAGGTCGACGACGCGCTCGCGGGTCGCGGCCGAGACCCACCCGACGTCGAGCGCGGCCACCGAGCGACGGTCGCGGAGCGGGCCTCGGGCGAGCTCGATGAGCGCCTCGCGCGTCCCCGCGATGTCAGCCATCGACGCGCGTCCGCCGGTCGCCCACGCGAACGCGAGCGCGCCGGCGCACACCGCCGCGCGCGCAGCGCCGAGCCAGGGGGGCGCGTCCGACGCGAGCGCCGCGCCGGCGAGCACGAGCGGCGGCAGCGCGGGCAAGAGCAGCCTCGAGAGCGGCATCCAGTCTCCGCCTGCCCACGCGACCGCGCCGGCGTGCACGATCACGCTCGCGAGCTGCCAGCGAGCCTCCCGCTGCGACGGGCTCGTGAGCGCGCGCGGCGCGACGGCGAAGGCGGGCGCTCCCAGCAGCAACAGGCCGGCCGCGACGTACGGCCACCCATGCGAGAGATCCGCCGGCTTCGCGAGCACCGAGAGCGGCACGGGGCTGCCGAAGCACGCGAGTCGCGCCCCGACCACCGCGGCGAACGGCGCCGCAGCCGCGAGGCCGCGCGCGCCGCGAGCGGCGTGCGTCCCCGGCCGCGCGACCGCGAGCACGACCACCATCGGCAGGCACTCCGGGCGGAGCGCGGCCGCGAGCCCGAGCGCGCTCGTCGAGACCGTCGCCCGCGCCGCGGTCACGCCCGCGGCGACGAGCGCGACGACCGCGCCCGTCTCGAGCCCGCCGACCGCCCACGCGCCGACCGGCGCCGAGCCGAACACGAGGAGCGGCGCAAATCTAACGAACCCACCATCACGCAGGGCGACGGCTCGCCCGACGAGCCAGGCCGCGGTGAGCATCCCGAGCAGGCTCGTCGCGCGCGCGACGAGGAGCGCCGGCGCGCCGAGCCGCACCCAGACCGCGAGCCACGGGGCCCACGGCAGCGGCGTGACCCCGTCCGTCACCGCGCCGCCCGCGTTGAAGCGGTAGCCGAGCCCGCCCGCCAGGTGCTCCGCGTAGCGCGCGGGGATCCACGCGTCGTCCACCACGAAGCGTCGCAGCGCGATCGCGGCGGCGAGGGTCAGCAGCGACGCGAGGAGCCCGCCCGCGAGGCCGCGCCGGTCACGCACGCGCCGGACGATACCGCGCGCCGCTGTGGCGGCGATCACAACTCGGTGGGGGCTGTCCAGTCCGCGGCAAACGGCCACGAAAAGTTCGGGTCGGCGGGGCGTGCTGCCTAGCATCCGCGCACTCGATGAGCGGCTTCTCGATCGTCCTGGGCGCGCGCGCTGTCGCACCTGAACCGAAAGGACTCCTCGGCGTGCTGGACGTGCTGATCGACGGCACCAACATCACCGCCCGCGTGGGAGAGGGGCAGCTGCTGCCCTTCCTGCGCGACCTCGCGCACGCGACGGCCGACCTCACGTCGCAGCGCAGAGCGCGGGTCGCGGTGCCCTTCTACCTTCGAGACGACGCGTGGGAGCTCGGGCTGCTGCGCGACGGTCGCGACGTGCTGCTCTCGGTGTACCGCCCGGCGGGCCCGGTCGAGGTCGCGGTGTTCGAGCGCCGCGTCGAGGGCGCCGCGCTGCGAGCGGGCCTCCGCGCAGCCCTCGACGACGCGCTCGCGCGGGTGGAGAGCGCAGACGCGCGCGTGGATCTCGCCTGTGCGCGCGAGATGCTCGGCCAGGTGGGGGAGCTCGAGGAGGCGCCGGCCCTCGCGCCCGCGCAGACGATCGCGATCGAGGGCGCGAGCGGCGCCCTCGCGATCCGCGGCGACGTGACGCTCCGCGCCTCGTGCGACGCGCGGCCCTCGTCGGCGCGCTCCGAGCTCCTGCCGCTCCTCGTCCCGGGGCAGCTGGAGCTGAGCATCCGCGGCCGATCGCGCCCGCTCGGCGAGGGCTTCGTGTTCCTCGCGGTGGAGGCGCTGCTCGCGCTCGCGGCGGAGCTGCTCGACGCCCACGAGACGGGGCGCGCGGTGCATCGACGCGTCGAGCTGCTCGGCGCCCGCCTCGTCGCGCGCGTCGCGTCGGACGGCGCGATGGGGCTGACCGTCCGGCGGCGCGGAGACGAGCCCCTCGCGGTCGGCGAGACGTTCCCGGGGGTGTCGCCGCGCGATCTCGCGCTCGCCGTGGCCGCGCTCGCGCGCTCGCTGGCCCGCGCCGTCCTGCACCACGATCGGAGCCAGGCGGGCAACCTCCGGCTCGAGACCTTCCGCGCCGCGCAGAAGGCCCTCGTCGCGCGGCTGCGCCCGCAAGCAGGGATCTCGACGCTCGTGAACGACGCGCCCGAGAGCTACCGCGCCTACGCGCAGGCCACCCGCCCGACGAGCGATCGCCCCGCGCCGCCCGGCAAGCTCCGCTACGCGCCCCGGTGGAGCCAGGCGGTGCCCGCGATCGATCTCGGCGGGACGTTCCTCTGCGGCGACGTGCTCCTCGCGCAGGGTGGACGCGAGCTGTTCGCGCTCGACCGCTCGACGGGGGAGGCGCGCTGGTCGAGGCCGCTCGGGCGCGCGGCGACGGTGCCGACGCCGGGCGGGCTCGCGAGGCTGGAGAGCTCGGGCGCGCTCTCGGTGCTCGACTTCGGGACGGGCGAGACCACGCTCTCGCTGAAGCTCGCGCCCCGCGTCGGCAGCGCGCCCGCGGGCTGCGTCGTGAACGCGCCGGGCCTGCCGAAGCTGCTCGTCGTGACCGAGGGCGACCGCTACGTGAGCGCGGTCGATCTGGTCGCGGGCGAGCTCCGCTGGCGGCACACGATCTCGCGCGGGGGCGCCTGCCGTGTCCGGCGCGCCGGGCGGCTGCTCGTGCTCGCCAACGGCGGCCCCGCCCTCACCGCGGTCGACGTGCAGAGCGGCGAGGTCGTGTGGAAGGTCGCGAGCGAGCGGCGGTTCAGCGTCGCGCCGACCTTCGACCAGGACAGCGTGTACGCGCTCTGTGGCGATCCGACCGCGGGGCGACGGGACGCCGACGCGCTCCTCGGCATCGACGCGTGGACGGGCGAGCGGCGCTTCGCCTCCCCCGTCACGGGCCGCCTCGCCGGCGCGGCGCCGCTCGTCACCCGTGGGGTCGTCGTCGTCGCGACCCGGGGCGAGCGCGGGCTCGGCCTGTGCGCGTTCGATCGCCGCACGGGCGCCCCGCGCTGGAGCGCGCCCGCGGGCCTGCTCTCGCCGGAGGCCGCGCTCCTCGTCGTCGACGACGCCGTGTTCGCGAACACGGCCGAGGGAGAGCTCGTGGCCATCGACGCGGAGTCCGGCGACGTGCGGTACCGACGCCGGCTCTGCTCCGAGCCAGCTGACACCGCGCCGCGCCGGCTCGAGCCGGTGCTCCGGTCGGGCGCGCTGTTCGTCCCGCAGCGCGGCGTGCACGTCGTGCGCCCGAGCGACGGCGCCGACCTCGGGCAAGTGCCCTGCGATCTCATCCCGGATCTGTTGCGCGTCGACGAGCGGTGCGACGTCTACGTCGCCGAGGAGAGCGGGCACGTCGCCGCGCTCACCGCCGGGCCGCGCCTCTCGCTCGTGCGCTGACCGTCACAAGGACGCGCCGAGCGGCTTCAGCGCTCCGCTCGCGTCCACGCGGAGCGCCCGCACGCCGTACGTCGTGCCGACGAGCGCGATCGCGAAGGTCGCCGCGGGGATCAGCTTGACGTCGAGGAACGTCCCCAGCTTCAGCGTGGCACCCTCCTCGCGCGGATCGAAGATCGCGTGATCCTCGGCGTCGCGAAGCTTCGCGATCGGCGCCACCCGGAGCCGCACGCCCCCGACCGAGCCGGCCTGGTAGACCACGGCGACCTTGTCGCCGATCGACGCCGCCGAGAAGCCCTGCGCGTCCGCGGGCGCGAGCTCGGTCTGGCCGCCGGTCATCTCGACGATGCCGCTCGCGCCGTGCGCGCACTCGCCCGCGCGCGAGCAGATCGTCTGGGCGACCGTGGCGAGGTCGGCGTCACCGCTGGCGGCGTGCGTCGTCTTCGTGATGACGAGGGACGTCGCGGAGCACGTGAGCGCGCCGCCCTTCGAGGAGGTCTTCCATGGGCCGCTCCACTTCGACCCCGAGAACACCGCGAACGCGTCGCTCTTCCCGCCGCGCACCCGCACGAACACGCTCGCGCCGTCGGCCGACCGGCACGCCGAGATCACGTCGTCGTCGCCCGGCGCCACCTCGGTCGGCGACGGCTCGCCCATCTCGCCGATCTCGACCACCGGCCCCGCCTCACCCGGGCCGGACGGGAGCTTCCGGGCGAGCAGCTTGCCCGCCTTCGTGCGCGCGATCAGCCAGTCCCACGCGATCGAGGCGTGCAGCGGGCTCTCGAGCTCGCCCGGGCCGAACGCGGGGCGCTCGGCGGCCTGCCCCTTCGGGGGCGCGAACATCAAGGCCGCTCGCGCCTCCTTGCGCGCGACGACCCACGCGCCTCCGCCGGCGCGCAGCCACGCGCCCAGGAGCGGCGCGCTCGCGATCTTCTCTCCGTCGGGGGTGAACACGCCCGTCGAGCCGCGATCCCCCGCGACGAACAGCGGCCGCTTGCCAGGCTCGAACGTGCCGAGCGGTCGCAGGCCCGGCGAGAGCGGCAGCGCGGCCGCGGGGAGGCGCACGCACGAGAGCCCGGTGTCGTTCGGCCCCGCGCTGCAGTGCACCGGGCCCTCGGGCACGTCCTTCTGATCGACGACGAACCCCGCGCGGTCCGTCACGACCGGGTCGGGTCGCACGTTCTTCATCGTGAACGCGCCCGAGAGCGTCCGGGGAAGCTCCTTGAACTGCGCGCTCGACCACGCGGGCCGATCGACCTTCGGCGCAGGAGCGACGCCCGCCGGCGTGGGGCCGGCCTTCAGCCCGAGCTTGTCAGCCTCGCGCCAGACCCGATCGACCTCCGGGCCGAGGTCCCGCAGCCCGCCCGTGTCGTCGGCCAGCGCCTTCGCGAGTGCGTCCGACGACGGCGAGAGCCCCGCCTTGGCGTCGCCTGTGCCGCGCGTGTTCTCCGCCAGCTGATGCGCGAACGGGGCGCACGACGCGGGCCACGGGAGCGCGCCGCCCGCCGCGCGCCGTTGCTTCGGCACGCCGAGGACCTGGAGCTGCACCGCGCGCGCGCGCGACGAGGCGGTCTCCCTGTCCTTCAGCGGCTCAGCGCCGAGAAGGCACGCCGAGAGCGAGCTCCACACCGCGTCGCGCTCGGCCTTCGCCTTGGTGTCGAGCGCGCTGACGACGACGTACGCCCCCGCGCCGAGCGCGACCGCGCCGCCCGCCGCGAGGAAGACCACGCGCTTCCACCTGCGCTCGCTGCCGAGCGTGACCAGGAGGACGCGCGTGGAGAGATCGGCTGGGTTGGGCTTCTTCGCCATGAACGCGCATCGTCATCCCCGGCGCGCGCGCGGGTCAAGGTGGGCCGGCCCCGCGCGGGCCGCGGTCTGGCGAGGCAGCGGTGACCGTGGTACCCCTCGTCGTCATGACGAAGTTCTCCGAAGGCGTCATCGGGATCTCCACCGCGGTGCTGCTCGCTGGCGGCGCGACGGGGTGCAACCGCAGCGAGGCCGCGCCGAGCCGCGAGAAGTCCAGCGCCCACGCCGTCGTCGCCGGCGCCAAGGTCGACACCGACGACTACGCCGTCGAGCTGAAGCCCGTGGGCGCCTACTCGAAGGGCAAGGAGGGCGTCATCGAGGTCGTCATCGAGGCGAAGGGCGACAAGCACATCAACGAGCAGTACCCGTTCAAGTTCACCCCGAAGGAGAGCGCCGACGTCACCTTCAAGGGGCCGACGGGCAAGGACGGAGGGTCGTTCGACGCGAAGAAAGCCGTGCTCCGCGTGCCGTTCACGCCGACCAGGAGCGGCACCGTGAAGGTCGCCGGCAAGGTCTCGCTCTCCGTGTGCTCCGACAAGAACTGCCTGATGGAGAAGCAGGAGCTCGACCGCGACGTCTCGGTCGCCGACTGACGCAGGCAGCGGGGCGTCAGCTCGGGCCGCGGCGCCACACGACCGTGCGGCGGTTCGACGGCGTCGTGAGGCCGGCGCCGGACATCATCACGCCCTTGCTGGCTCCGATCGGCGTGGTGGGCGGCGCGTCGCCGAGCTTCCAGGGCTTGCCGCTCGAGAGCGGCACCACGTACGGCGGCGTCGGCTGCACCGTGACCGCGACGATCTCGGCGTCGCCCTGCCGCGCGGTGACCTCGGTGCCTCCCCCGACGTCGCGCGCGCTCTCCATCATCGTGGGCTCGAAGCCGTCGCGGCCGAGCCGTCGCGCGAGGGCCAGCAGGTGAGACGCGGCGGTCGCGGCCGCCGGATCCTTCACCGACGCGAGCGCGCCCGAGATCCCGCCGAGGGGCGCGACCGCGAGCGCCGCCGTCTGCGCCGAGATCGCCGACCCCTGACCGGGCGGGAGCAGGCACACCGCGACCGGGCTCGGCCAGGGCGGGGAGCAGGTGAGCTTCGGATCGCGGATGTCACCCGCGGCGCGCCCGAGCGCGAGCGCCCGCATCGTCGGCGCGGGCTTCAGCGAGTCCGGGCTCTCGATGTTCCCCGCGAGCAGCGCGCTTGCGACGAGGGTGAGCTTCGGCTGGAGCTTCGCGGTCGCCGCGTCCAGCTCCGTGGCGGGCGCCGGGAGCCCCGCGGCGGCGGCGGCCTCGACGACGCCGAGCAGCCCGCCGATCTTCGCCGCGTCGAAGGCCGCGACGGTGACCGTCCCCTTGTCCTTCAGGAACACCCGCGACGTCCCGCCGTCACAGAGCGCGATCGCGCGGCCCTCTGCGACGATCTTCCCGCCCGTCGCGCGCAGCTTCGCGGCGTCGGACGCGACCGCGAGGTAGCAGAGGCTCGCGGTCGTGCTCAGCGTCGTCAGCGCCGTGTCCGCGCCGGCGTACGCGACGATCCTCGCGCCGCGGATGGGCGGGAAGGCGCGCTTCGCGTCGTCGGGCGGCTCCTCCATCTGCGCCCGCGGCGCCCACGCGTCGAGCTGGGCCTCCGCGCAGTCTGGCGGGGGCGCGTCGCCGTAGACGATGCCGTCCCGCGGGACGCGGGCGATCGCGCGCAGGCCGCCCGTCGCCTCGGCCGTCCCTCGCAGCACGCCGATCGCCGCGCTGCCGGGCGGCAGCTTCGTGTCGAGCTCGGGGACGCTCGCCGTCACGCGCTCGGTCGCGCACGCGCACAGGACGATCCCCTTGCCCTTGTGCACGGCGCCGCTCGCGCGCGTGACGGTGACGTCGACGGGGCCGCCGGGGCCGACGGCGACGAACCCGACGCAGCCCTCGACGTCGGTGGCGTGGGTGAGCGGCGCGCCCTGCTTCGACGGCACGGCCTCCGCGAGCGACAGCCCGGTGCCGCGGAACACCGCGAGCTGCCCCGAGACGTCCGCGCTCGCGCGCTCGCGCAGCGAGAGCACGCTGTACGCGACGAACGCGCCGACGCAGAGCACGAGCGAGCCCGCGAGCAGCATCACCACCCGCCCGCGCGAACGAGACGTCTCCGCCTTCTGGTCGGCCCGCTGCTGGGCGAGGCGCGCCTCGGTGGCGCGGAAGCGCTCCACGTGGCGCCGTCGCGCGTCCTCGTCCTCGCGGCGACGCAGCTCCTCGGCCATGGCCTCGCGGACCTCTGGCGCCTCCTCCTCTTCCGGGTCGAAGTCCCGCATCTCGCCGCATGTTCGCCGAAGCCCGCGGCGGAGGCCAAGCGATCACGCGAGCGACCGGCGCACCTCGTCGCGCACCCACTCGCTCGCCGCGCGCGTCCCGAACTCGCCGCCGACGTCGCGCGTGCACCGCCGCTCGTCGATGGCGCGCGAGACGGCCGCCTCGATCCGCCGCTCCTCGTCGGGCCACCCGAGGTGCGCGAGCATCATGCCGACGGTGAGCAGGCACGCGAAGGGGTTGGCGAGGTCCTTGCCGGCGAGCGGCGGCGCCGATCCGTGGACGGGCTCGAACATCCCGACGCGCCCGCGATCGAACCCGTGCACGTTCGCGCTCGCGGCCATCCCGAGCCCGCCCTGCAGCGCGGCGCCGAGGTCGGTGACGATGTCGCCGAAGAGGTTGTTCGTGACGACCACCTGGAACTGCGACGGATCCTGGATGAGGTACAGGCAGAGCGCGTCGACGTAGACGTGCTGCGCCGCGATCGCGGGCGCGTACTCCCTCGACACCTCGTCGAACACGCGCAGCCACAGCTCGTGCGCCTGGCGCATGGCGTTCGACTTGTCGGCCATGTGCACCTTCGTCTTGCCCGTGGCCTTCGCGTACTCGAACGCGGCGCGGATGATGCGCTCGACGCCCTTGCGGGTGTTCACGTCCTCGTTGATCGCGACCTCGTCGGGCGTGCCGCGCTTGAACTGCCCGCCCATGCCGACGTAGATGCCCTCGGTGTTCTCGCGGAACACGACGAAGTCGACGTCGCGCGCGCCCTTGTCCCGCAGCGGCACGAGCCTGTCGGAGAGCGCGCGGCAGGGGCGCACGTTCGCGTAGAGATCCATGCCCTGGCGCATCCCGAAGATGATGTCGCGCGCGTGCGCCATGTCGGGGACGCGCGGATCGCCGAGCGCGCCGAGCAGCATCGCCGAGCACTCGCGCTGCACCGCGACGCGGATCTCGGCCGGGAACGTCGCGCCGTCGCGCAGGTACCGCTCGGCGCCGAGGTCGAGCTCCCACAGCTCGAGGGGCAGCCCTCGTACGTCACGGTACAGCTCGAGCAGCAGCTTGCCCTCGCGCACGACCTCGGGGCCGATGCCGTCTCCGCCGAGCAGCGCGATCTTCTTCCTGTCGCCCATCGTCGGCGCGCATCATCATCGCGGCCGGCGCCCGATCGCAACCCCCGTCAACCGACGGGATCGCCGAGCCTGCGGCCGCCGCTCCGCCGGCGCCCCTCGGCCCTGGGGAACATCCTCCGATCTTCGGCGCGCCGATCGGCGAGGCCCTGCCGCCGCTCGCTCGGCGGCGAGCACGAGGCGCCCTCGCGCGAGGCGCAGGCGCGGGTGCGACACACGGGACACGGCGGGGACTGGAGCATGCCGCGAGCGGACCCGAGCCGCGTCGCGCGGGCAACTTCTCTGCACAAAATGGCCGCGGGGCGGGCCAGACCAGGCCGCGCCCCGCGCGAGCGAGCGTCAGCTCACTTCGTGACGCAGACCCCGACCTCGGTCTCGCCAGAGATCAGCGTCTTGTCGCACTTGCCGCTGCCGCAGTCGCCGTCGTCGCAGCAGTTCTTCGCGCACTTGCCCCCGATGCACGCGAGGCCGCCGGCGCAGAAGGGGCCGTCCTCCGAGCTGTTGTCGCAGGCGCCGCAGAGCGCGCCGTCGTTCGGCGGCGGGTAGCAGCCGTAGCCCGACGTGGTGTCGGCGAAGTCACACGCGGAGCCGATCTCGCAGCCCTCGTTCGTCACGGGGTTGC
Source organism: Polyangiaceae bacterium (assembly GCA_020849655.1). GTDB lineage: Bacteria > Myxococcota_A > Polyangia > Polyangiales > Polyangiaceae > JADLFU01. The sequence continues at coordinate 12,428 of JADLFU010000111.1, forward strand.
AACGGGCGTCGCAGTCGGCCGCGCACGCGCCGGAGTAGTTGCCCTTCGCGTCCTCGAGGGCGCCGGCGCCCGAGCCGCACGTCACGATCGCCTCGAGCAGCGCGTTGCTGCCGCACGACGAAGGGGGCGAGTCGCCGAGGCACGCCTTGCAGGTCGTGTCGGCGAGGCAGGCGGAGATCGGGTCGCAGCACGAGCCGCGGAAGCACTCGTCGCACTTGGTCATCGTCTTGGGATCGAAGAACCCGCCGCACGTCAGATCGCCGCCGCCGCCCGCGCCCGCGGAGCCCGCCGCGCCCGCTGCCGCGCCCGCCGCGCCCGCGTCACCCGCCGCGCCCGCGTCGCCGGCAGCTCCGGCCGAGGCGCCGGCCGCGCCCGCTGCGCCCGCCGCGCCACCTCCGGCCGAGCCGGAGGCGCCTGCGCCCTTGCCGCGCGTGAAGCACTTGCCGCCGGACGGGGAGACCATCGGCGCGTCGCACGCGGGCGGCGGAGTGGCCTTCCCGCCGCCCGCGCCCGCCTTGCCGCCTGCGCTCGTGCCGCCCGCGCTGGTGCCGCCCGCGCTGGTGCCGCCCGCGCTGGTGCCGCCCGCGCTGGTGCCGCCCGCGCTGGTGCCGCCCGCGGCCTTCCCCGAGCTGCCGCCCTTGGCCGCGCCCGCGGCGCCGGTGGTCGACGTATTGCCCCCGCTCTCGCCGCCGCCGCACGCGACCACCATGCCCACCGCGAGCGCGCCCGCGAACCCGAACCAACGTGCATTCTTCATGACGAACCTTCTCTCTTGCTGCTGCCCGGCGCGTGCGCCCGGCTCCCGTGAAGCGCGCGCAGTTACACGACGGCGCCGGAAAATTCAACGGACGACGTCCCCGCGGCGCCGCGGCGGTCGCTCGGGCGCTGAGGATCGCGCTTGACCTGACCGGGGGTTTTTGACAAAAGCGCCGGCGGAGAGCTGACCGAGTGGCCGAAGGTGCCTGATTCGAAATCAGGTGTGCCTGCAAGGGTACCGTGGGTTCGAATCCCACGCTCTCCGCAAAGCCCGCCGCGGCGACGTCGCCGCGCTGCGGGTGGGTGCTCCAGCGTCCGCGCGGGATCCCCTGGAGAGGTGACCGAGTGGTCGAAGGTGCATGATTGGAAATCATGTGTACCGGCAACGGTACCGCGGGTTCGAATCCCGCCCTCTCCGCAGCATGCCCGGCCTGGCGGCGCTCGGATCGCCGCCGACCGCTCACCGCTCCATCGCGACCACCGTCTCGACCTCGGCGGTCTGCGGGAACATGTCCCACGAGGCGACGCTCGTCGCGCGGAACCCGCTCGCCGCGAGCGCGCGAGCGTCGCGCCCCAGCGTGGTCGGATCGCACGAGACGTAGACGACGCGGCGGGCGCGCGAGCTCGCGATGGCGTCGCACGCGCGCCTCGCGCCAGCGCGCGGCGGATCCAGCACGACGACCTCGGTCGCCCGGGCGAGCTCGCACGCGTCCGCGTCGCCGGTGACCACGGTCGCCGACAGGCCGCGCGCGGCGAGGTTCTCCGAGCAGGCCCTCGAAGCGGCCGCGTCCGCCTCGACGGCGCGGTAGCTCGCGGCGCCCCGCGCGAGCAGCGTCGTGAGGTTCCCCGCGCCGGAGAAGAGCTCGACCACGCGCGCGCCCGCGGCCCGCGCCACCTTCGCCACGTGCTGTCCGAGCGCGACGCTGACCTCCGGGTTCGCCTGCGCGAAGCCGCCGTCCGGCACGTGGAGCGGCGCGCCGTCCGCGCCCACCGTCCACGCCGTCGGATCGCCGATCACCGCGGGCGCCTTCGCGCCGCCGACGAGGATGGAGATCCCCGCCACGCGCGCGTCCGTCACCGCGCGCTCTGCCCGCGTGAAGAGCGACGTCGGCGGATCGCCCTCGGTCGCGAGCGAGATGACAGGGAGCCCCTGCGCGCCGAGGGCCACGCGCGCCTCCGCGCGGAGGCGCGAGTCGTCCGCGAGCGATCGCAACGTATCGAACACGGGAGCGAGCGCCGCGTCGAGGGCCACGCAGCGCGGCACGCCGACGACCCTCGAGCCGCGCGCCTCGACGAAGCCGACGACCGCCGGGCGCCCGCCTATCACGCGGAGCCGGGCGCGGGTCCGGGCGCCGAGCGCGCGAGGCGAGCCGTGGTGCGCGACGTCCGGCGGGAGCTCGCCGAGCGCGCGACGCAGCTCTCGCTCGACGACCTCGGCGCGGTATCGGGCGCGCGCGCCCTCGCTCGCGTGCATCAGCGGGCAGCCGCCGCACCTGCTCGCGATCTCGCACGGAGGCTCGACGCGATCGGCCGACGGCGTGAGCACCTCGCGCAGCCTGCCCCGCAGCGTCCTGTCGCGGGTGTCGAGCTCGACGCGCACCCGCTCGCCGGGGAGCGCGCCGCGCACGAACACCGCGCGCCCGTCGAGCCGCCCGACGCCCTCGCCACCGAACGCCAGCGACTCGATCGCCAGCTCGACGGTCGTCACTGACAGCGGAAGATCGCGTACCCGCCCGTCGGATCGCTCGGCGCGAGCTGGTTGCGCGACGCCCACGCGACCGCGACGCGGCCGTTGCCGGACGCCACCGCGAGCTGGGTGCCGTCGAACGACGCGAGGTCCGGCAGCTCGGCCTTCGACAGCGCGAGCGTCTGCTCGACCGCGGTCGCCGGGGTGCCCGACGCGCCCTCGACGGTGATGATCTTGAACCCGAGGCTCTGGCCGACCACGAACACGAGCCTGTCGGCCGCGACGGTCGCGTCGACGGACTTGTAGCCGCTCATCGGCAAGGTGGCGGAGGCGACGGTGCTCGCGTCCTGCCTCAGCACGACCCAGCCGATCTCGCCGGCGTTGCTGCGCGTGGCGACCAGCGTGCGCTCTCCGTAGGCCCACGGCGCGACCTGCACGGCCGCGTCGCGGAAGATCGTCTTGTCGTTCACCTTCAGCGCGAGCTGTGTGCCGCCACCTCCGCTCCCGCCGCTGCCGGTGCCGTCCGCGATAGACGCCAGCGTGTCGTTGGTGGACGTGGTCGTCGCGAACGTCGTGCCCGTCAGCCCAGGGAGGATGTCGTCGAACGCGCTCGACGAGTTGACCCCCTTCACGTTGAAGGTCTTCGCGACCTTCGCCTGCGTGTACACGATGCGGAACTCGTCGCTCACGGTGTCGGGCACGCGAGCGATCGCGTGGTTCGAGACGAGCGAGATCGCGGGGAAGGTGTCCTGTCCCTGGAGGAACAGGCTCTGCTGCTGCACCGCGCCCTCGTTGAACGTGACGAAGGTGAGGCCCGCGCCCTTCTCTGTCGCGCCGCCCGCGCCGCCGCCACCCGCTCCGCCCGCCCCGCCCGCCCCGCCCTCGAGGCACGGGGGCCGGCTGATGGCCGCGAGCCCGAGCGTGCCGGTCGCGTTCATCGCGAGGCCGACGCCCGAGTCGAGCGGGGAGGTCGGGCTCGTGCACGCCGCGACGTCGTTCTTCTGCGGCGGGTTCGCGCCGCCGTCCGCGCCGAGCGCCATCAGCACCAGCTGGTCCATCGCGCCGCCCGCGGTCGAGTTGCGGTAGCCGACGACGAAGCCGGACTTCGTCGCGACGATCGCGGGGCCGCCGATGGTCGCGCCGAGCCCGATGGGCGCCGGCAGCGTGCCCTTCGAGATGAGCGCGAGATCACAGCCGCCTCCGCCGCCGACTCCGCCGCCCGCGCCGCCCGATCCGCCGCCGCTCCCGCCCTTGCCCGCCGCCGCGCCGGCCTTGCCGCCGCTCGAGCTGCCCGAGGCTCCGCCCGATCCGCCTGATCCACCCGGGCCGCTGCACGCGCCCTCGCTGCACTGACCAGGGCAGGCCGCCTGAGGCGCCAGCGTGTCTCCGCTCATCACCCCGCCGACCACGACGGTGACGTTGCGGATGTGCTCGAGGTTCGCGTTGGTGCAGCCGACGCCGACGATGCCGCAGTCCTTGTCCTTCAGGAGGGCGGCGAACCCGTAGGTCTTCGTGTCGAGCTCGCCGATCGCCGGCAGCTGGTCGGGGTACTTGCGGCGCTCCGAGTAGCGGGCGCTGGCGGCGGCCTTCCCCGAGGTCAGCACCTCCGAGCTCGGGCACCCGCCGTCGAACACGTCGACCTCGACCCACTGGCCGGCGGCCTCGAGCAGCGCCTTCTGGTCGCCGCGCAGCGAGAGGGTGAGATCGGTGGTCGGCGCCTTCGCGCAGGCCGAGATCAGCGCGGGCGCGCACCCGAGCGCGAGCGTGAGAGACGCCAGCAGTCGGCGAGTGGTCAGATAGGTTTGTTTGTCGGGTGTCATTCCATCTTCACGCGCAGCGGTGTCGTCTCCCCCGCGACGATGGTCACTTGCAGCATCTTCGCCGCCATCCCGCTCTTGCGGAGCGTGACGCGCGCCGGGCCGGCGGGCAGCGGCGCCTTCACGACGGGCGAGGGGCCGAGGCTCCTGCCGCCCGCGGTCACCGAGTCGCAGTACGGGTTGCACACGACCGTGAGGTACCCGGTGCCTGCTGCGGGGGCGTCGGGCTTCTTCTCGTGCGTCGCCGCGGTGGCGGGAGGCGAGGTGACAGGTTTCTTGTCGGGCAGCGCGCTCGGCGGCACCGCGGTCGGCGTCGCGGTCGTCGTGGTCGTCGGGGGCGCGGCGGTCGCGGTGACGGCGGGGCTCGCGGCGGCGGTCGGCACGGGCGTGGCCGGCGCCACGTGGGGCGCGCTCGCGCTCGGCGCCGCCTGCGCGCTCGCGAGCGCGGGATCGGCGGATGCGGGGGAGCGCGCGTCCTTGCCGCGGAACAGGAGCAACCCGACCGAGACGATCAACCCCGCGGCGAGCAGCCCCACCGCGACCAGCGCGGCGATGAGCGGGCCCTTGCCCTTCGACGCGGGCGCGCCCGGCTGCGCCAGGGCAGCGGCGCTGGGCATCGCCGCGACCGGCGCCGTCGCCAGCGCGCTCGCGGGCTGTGCGGGGTGCGGCGCTGGCGGCGGCTGCATCCCGAGCAGCGTCTGCGCCCGCTGGTTGAACGCCTGAGGCGGCGCCGGTGGAGCCTGCATCCCGAGCAGCGTCTGCGTCCGCTGGTGGGGGGCCTGGGGCGGGGGCGCGCCCGCGGCTGGCAGCACGGGGCGTGCCTGCGCCCTCATCTGCTCGAACTCCGTGCCGAGCGACCGCGTGTTGGCGATCACCGTCTCGACGTTCTCGTCGTCGTCGTCGTCGTCGTCTTCGGGCGCGGGCAGCGGCCTCGGGGCGGGCAGCGGCCCGTCGAACGAGGGCAGCGGCTTCGGGCCGTCAGGCGTGGTCGCCGCGAGCGGCGCGCCCGCCGCAGGCCGCGGCGCGGGCAACGGCATCGTGTGCCGCAGCGAGGGAGCCGCCGGGGGGCGCGCGGTGACCGCGTTGCGCCCCGCGGGCGCGTCGCCGACGGTGCTCGCCGTGCGCTGCACGTCGGACGCATACGTGTGCGCGCTCACCTCGGACGGCTCGTCGGTGCGCGGGCGCTTCAGATCGTCGACGTTGATCGTCTGGGTGACCTCGGCGGCCCAGCGCAGGTGGGCGTCGCGCTTCTTGATGCGGTCGCCGAAGATGCGCCGGACGTAGCCCGAGACGTCCTCCGGGCCGATGAACACGCCGCGGCGCAGGAGGTGCTGCTGCAGCGCTCGGGACAGCTCGCGCGCCGTCTGGAACCGCTGCTCGGGCGCCTTCGCGAGCGCGCGCATCACGATCGACTCGAGCTCGGCCGGGTAGTCGGGGACGACCGCCGACGGCGACGGCACGATGCAGGCCTGCACCTTCTCCAGCGTCTCGAGATCGCTCTCCATGCGGAAGAGCCGGTGCCCCGTCGTCAGCTCCCACAGGACGACCCCGAGCGCGAAGATGTCGGTGCGGCGGTCGATCTCGCCGCCGCGGACCTGCTCGGGCGACATGTACGCGAGCTTGCCCTTCAGCGTGCCGGCGCGGGTCTGCGAGAGCCTCCCGGCGACCTTCGCGATGCCGAAATCGACGACCTTGACGTTGCCGTCGTACGTCAGGAAGAGGTTGTGCGGCGTGACGTCGCGGTGGACGAGGTTCAGCAGCTGGCCGCCCTTGTCCTTGAGATCGTGCGCGGCGTGCAGGCCCTCGGCGGCGTCCGCGACGATGCGCGCGGCGATGTCGGTCGAGGGCAGCGGGAAGCCATCCTCGACGCACCTCATCACCTCCCGCAGCGGCTCGCCGTGCAGGTACTCCATCGCGATCCAGTACGTGCCGTCGCCCTCGCCGAGGTCGAACACCTGCGCGACGTTCGCGTGCGAGATGCGCGCCGCGATGCGCGCCTCGTCGAGGAACATGTGGATGAACTGGTCGTCCTCGACCAGGTGCGGGTGGATGCGCTTGATGGCGACCCACTTCTGGAACCCGCCGGGCCCGTCGGCGCGCGCGAGGTGCACGCTCGCCATGCCGCCGATGCCGATCTCGTCGACGACGCGGTAGCGCCCGAGGAAGAACGTCCCGTAGCGGCCGCCCCCCGGCGTCGGCTGCGAGCCGAGGGAGCCGCTCTGCGCGGACGCGCTCAACGAGCCTAGCGAGCGCCGATCGACCATCTCACCTCCACTGGGGGGCCGAGACTTCCGCGTGGCTGGGGGGCCGCGTCGCCGCGTACCCGACGATGCCGGCGAGCACGACCGCGCCCGCGATCGCGTACGGCCACGGGCCGGCGAAGAAGCCCTTCTTGGACTTGCTCTTCTCGTCCTTGTCGGCGGGCCCCTCGGGCGCGGCGACGATCTCGGGCTTGCCCTCTCGGACGCGCACCTTCGTGTCGGCCATCGCCCAGCGGTTGCCGGACGGATCGAGCGCGCTCACCCGCACGATGAGGGTCGTGCCGCCGGGGACGTGCTTCGCGGGGACCTCGAACGTGATCTGCGCGGTCGCGGCCTGGTCGGCCCTCCAGCCGGGCTTCTGGGTCGCGGTGTCCCGGACCTCGACGCCGATCTTGTCGACGACGGGCGCGAACGCCTCGGGCAGCTTGGCGGTCACGGTGAAGCCCTTCTGCGCGTCGACCCGCTCGGGCGCTTCGACGGTCACCGTGAGCTTGCCGCCCTGCTTCTGGGCCTGCTTGCGGGCCTCCTCGTACAGCTTCTTCGCGACGGGGCCCGACTCGGCCGGCAGCTGGAACTCGGGATCGATCACGGCCGCGACGCGGAACGCGTTCATCGCGGCCTCCTTCTTGCCGACGGCGGCGTGCACGGTGCCGATGCGCGCGTGGGCGAGCACGACGTCGGGGGGGAACATCCCGCCCTGCGAGAGCGCCTTCTCGTACAAGGGCGCGGCCTCCGTGATGGCGCCCTGCTCCCACTTCTCGGCCGCCTGGGCGAGGAAGGTCTTGTCCTCGGCGCAGGCGAGGTGGGGGCTGGTCGAGATGCACAGGGCCGCGAGCAGGGCGGCCGTCGTCACGCGCAGGGAGGGAGACAAGGGAGATCCTCGCGCGGAGGGTACTCCGGGCGGCCGTTTCGTTCAACGATCACGTCGACCGCGCGGCGCCCGACCGCGGGCCGTCACCGGCCGCAGGCGGTCGAGAGTCGCGCGCGCAGGCGCTCGAGGTGGGCCGCGCGCGGGCGGTCGGCGAGCTGCGTCTCGACCTGGGCGAGGCGACGGCACACGTCGTGGCGGCCGGTGGGGAGCTCCGAGAGGAAGAGCTGCGTCACGCGCTCGTCCCACCGGGCGACCAGCGCGTCGACGTCGCTCCGCCCGGCGTCGCCCGCGGAGGTGAGCGTGAGCAGCCCCGACAGCACGACGTCGACGAACACGGTGACGGGCACGGGCTCGGCCGTCGACGGCGGATCGAGCGGCGCTGGCGCCTCCGCGGAGGACGGAGCGGGCGGCGCATCCGAGGCAGGCGGCAGCTCGAGCAGCTCGATCTCCATCCAGGCGACCGGCTCGGTCGACGCGCGGGGCGGCGCCCCTCCCGCGACGAGCGCCGTGCGCCGCGGATCGGCCAGCGCCGCGGCGAGCGCGCGCGCGTGCGAGGGCGGCAGCCTCGGCGAGAGGAAGCTCAAGAACGCGTCGCGCTGGGACGGCTCGTAGCGCGCGAGCTCACGCAGCAGCGCCAGGGGATCGCGCCCGACCGTTCGCTCGAACGAGCGCACCGCGCCGCGCAGCGCGCCCAGCTGCGGGATGCGCGTCTCGAGCACGCTCGCCACCATCGTCGTGCCCGCGCCGTCGCCGAACACCTCGCGCAGCACGGCCTCGCACTGCCCTATCAACCGCTCGACCCGGGAGACCACCGCGAGCTCGTTCGCGAGCAAGGCGCCGCGCTTGTCCGCGCGCCTGTCCGCGCTCGCGAGCGACTCGGCGGCGTCGCGCGCCGGGCCCGATCCGAGCTCCCGCAGGATGGCCGCCTCGGTGAGATCGAGCAGGAGCGCGCGCCGCTCGCGGTCGGTGGAGAGCGCGTCGTAGCGCGCCTTCGCGTCGTGGGTCGCGAACACGAGCGCGCCGCGCGCGACGCCGAAGGGCGCGTGCGCCTGGTCCATGCCGAACAGGTAGAGCGCGTCCTGCCGCTCGACGAACGAGTCCCGCGTGACCGTCGGCGGCGGCGCCGCGGCGCCGTGGGCGGGGCGATCCTGCGCGGGGAGCGGGAAGGGCATCGTCGCGCGGTCGGGCGCCTCCCCGGCCGCGTAGCGGACCGTCGACGATGGAAACCTGGAGCGCGAGTTGGTCTGGAACGCGACGTGGGTCGGCCCGCCGAGCGAGCCCGGCGGCGCGGCGAGCAAGAGCTCGCGGTCGTCGACCGGCGGGCGCCGGCCGAGCCCCCGGAGGTACGCCGACACCAGGATGGGCGGCGCGAATACGGGCGCGCGCACCCTCGTCCGCTCGCCGGTGAGCAGGCTCCACACCTCGCCCTTGTGACGGTCGTACAGCACCGGGGAGACGTGCTCGGAGAAGATCTCGACGCCCGGCATCGTGCCCGCGGGGAGCGCGGGACGCACCGCCGCGAGGATCGCGATGACGAGCTTCGTCTGCGCCTCGCAGTTGCCGCCCGGATCGTCCTCGTCGAAGTACCCCGACATCCGGCTCTCCTTCAGGCGGTAGCTGTCGAGGTGCAGCTCGCGAAAGAGCCTGGAGAGCGCGCGCAGCACGTTCGACTCGAGCTGCTTCGGCCCCGGCAGCAGGTCTTCGCGCCGGATGGCGTCGGCGAGCAGGCCGAACCGGGCGAGCGCCGGGGCCGGATCACGCCCGCGCTCCCGCCCCTCGGCGCGCAGGAAGAACCCGGCGTAGTCGACGTTCCGCTGCCGGGACGTCCGCAGGATGTGCTCCGCCTCTTCGCGCGGTCCGCGGGGCCTCGCGGCCGTCGGGCTCGCGGGGGAGGGCCGGAAGAACGGCGCGTGCGCCGCGCCCGCCACCGCGAACGCGAACGACCAGGCGACGACCACGCGCGCGCGGGGCACGGAGGGGAGTATGCGCCGCCGTCACGCGAGGCGCGAGAGCTGGTCGCGCTCGTCGTCGGAGAGCGTGACCGACAGCGCGCGCACCGCCGCCGCCGCGTGCGCGCCCTCGCGGCACCCGACGATCGGCACCACGCCCGGGCGCATCGCCCACGCGAGCGCGATCTCGGATGCGCCCACGCCGCGCGCCTCGCCGAGCCGCTGGAGCGCCGCCACGAGCGGTCGAGCGGCGTCGAGGGCGGTGGGCGAGAACCAGGGCTCGGTCGCGCGGCGATCCGCGGGGCGCGTCGCGCTGTCGTAGCGTCCCGACAGCGCGCCCTGGGCGAGCGGGCTGTACGCGAGCAGCGCCACGTCGAGCTCGCGGCACGCGGCGAGCACGCCGTCGCGCTCCGGCGAGCGATCGAGCAGCCCGTAGCGCACCTGGTTCGACGCGAGCGCGATCCCGCGGCGCGCGAGGGCGTCGTGCGCGCGGCGCAGCTCGTCCGCCGAGAAGTTCGAGACGCCGACGGCCTGGACGAGCCCGTCGGCGACCGCGTCCGCGAGCGCGTCCATCAGCGAGGGGATGGAGGCCATCCGCTGATCGGGCCAGTGCACCTGGTAGAGCTCGATCCGCGCGCGCCCGAGGCGCTTCAGGCTCGCGCGGAGCGCGAGCGGCAGGGTCCGCGCCGTGCGGCCGGGCAAGAGGCCGAACTTCGTCGCGACGCGCACGGGCGTCGCGCGCCGCGCCGAGAGGAACCCCAGGATCTTCTCGGACGCGCCGTCGCCGTACACCTCCGCGGTGTCGAACGCGTCGAGGCCACCGTCGCACGCGACCTCGAGCGCGTCCACGAGCCCGCCCGCCTGTGCCCGCTCGTAGCCCCAGTACTTCGCGTCGCCCCACGCCCAGCACCCGACGAGGAGAGGAGGGACCCGGAGGCCCGAGCGGCCGAGCGCGACGTCCGTCACGGCGTGACGCCCCTCTCGAGGAGCGCCTCGCGCGCCCGCTCGATCGCGGCGATCGCGGCCTCGCGCGCCTCGCGCAGCGCTCGCGGGGAGGGCGGGGGGCCCGCCGCGCCGAGCCTCCTCCGCGTCGCGCGGCGCGTCCGATCGAGGCGATCGAGCCACGGCAGCGCCGCGACGGGGCACGCGAGCGCGACGATCGCCGCGGCGTGCGCCAGGGGCCGCGGCAGCAGGAGCTCACAGGCGACGACCAGCAGCGCGGCCCACGCCGGGAACACGAGCAGGCCGAGGGCGATCTTGTAAGTAGACACGACGTCTCTTTCGCTGCCGGCGAGCCGCTCGCTCAGCCGCGGGAGCTGGTACGGCGGGTAGTAGAGCACCGCGGCGCACAGCGCGAGCGGCAGCGTGGCCCACAGCCACGCCCGCCGTGGCGCCCCGGCGGGACGCGCGCCCGAGACCACGCGGTCGTCCGACAGCCCGGCCTGCGCGAGCAGCTCGTAGTACGCGCCGACCGAGGACTCGACGTGGGCTCTCGCCTCGCCGTCGTCGAGCGCCCGCCCCGCCGCGCCGACGCGCCGCCCGAGCGCGCTCCACTCGGCGAGCGTCCCCGCCGCGTCGGCCGCGTCGTTCGCGAGCAGCTCCGCGACGCGCCCCACGAGCACCCGCTCGGGCCACGTCGCGCCCTCCACGACGAGCGACGAGAGATCGCGCGACAGGACGCGCGTGATCTCGGCCGGCAGCTCGTCGCAGGCGGCGCCGAGCTCGTCGACGCGGCGCACGGGCCCGAACCACACGAGCGCGCGCGAGCGGAAGGTCCCGCGGTCCTCCCACTCGAGGCCGACGGCCTGGAACGTGAGGTCGCGCCCGCCCGCGTCGATCGCCCGCGCGAGCATCCGCCCCGCGCCCGTCTTCAGCGCGAGCACGTGCGGCTCGCTGTGGCTCGTGCCCTCGGGGAAGATGAGGAGGTTGCCGCCGCCCGCGAGGTGCGCGCCGACGCGCGCGAAGGCGTCGTCGTTCGCCTCGCGCCCCGCGGACGGATCGTCGCGCTTGCGCACCACCGGCACCGCGTCGGCGACGTCGAGCAGGAGCGACAGCCCCGGCGTCCTCCACAGCGTCGACTTCGCGACGGGCGAGAGATCGCACGCCGTCACGGTCGCGATGACCACCGGGTCGACGACGCCGTTCACGTGGTTGGCAGCGAACAGCCGCCCGCGCACCTCGCGCGACGGGGCGCCGACGACCTCGATCCGACGAAAGTAGACGCGCGCCGCGAGGCCGAGCGCGCCGCGGACGATCGCCTTCGCGAGCTGCATGCGCGCATGCTCGCCGGTCGCCGCCCCGCTTGTCGACGGTGTAGGGTCGCCCGCGCCAGCGCCGATGCCGAACCTCCTCGCGATGTCGTTCGAGGGCGAGCTCGCCCCGTCCTTCGATCTGCTGTGCCTCGCGCCCGGCCGTCGCGCGCCCGACGGCTGGGGCATCGGCTACTACCCGGGCGGGGAGCTCGCGGCGCCGGTGCTGAAGGAGCCCGTCCCGCTCGCGGGCAGCATCCGCAGCGAGCTCGTGAAATCGTGGGATCACCTCGCGTCGCCGCTGTTCGTGCTGCACATCCGCGACGCGACCTGGGGGCCGATCACCGACGCGAACACGCAGCCCTTCGCCCGCAGCTTCGTCGGACGCGACTGGCTCATCGCGCACTCGGGCAGCCTGCGCGAGCAGCTCGATCTCGGGCCCTCGCCAAGGTTCGAGCCGGTCGGATCGACGGACACGGAGCGCGTCTTCTGCTCGCTGCTCGCCGAGATCGCGAGGCACGGCCACCGCTCGCTCGGCGACGTCCCGCCCGAGACGCTCGCCGCGTGGCTCGGCGCGATCAACCAGAAGGGCTCGCTGTCGCTCGTGCTCGCGGACGGCCTCGATCTCGTCGCCTACGCGGACCGCGAGGGCGCCTCCGAGCTCCACGTCGGCGAGATCACCCCGCCCTACGAGGAGGCCGTGTTCTCCGACGCCGATCTCGCGATCGATCTGACCCGCCGCGGGATGACCGCGAAGCGCGGCCTGCTCGTGTCCTCGACGCCGCTCGCGCACGAGGGCGGCGCGCGCGTGTCGTGGCGCAAGCTGCTGCCGGGGGAGCTCGCGGTCATCCGCCTGGGCGCGCTCCGGGCGACCGCGTTCGCGCCGTCGGTCGCGGGCTCGGAGCGCCGCTCGAGCGCCCCGCGGCTCGCGCTGCCCCGGTCGCGCGCGCGCGTCCGCACGTACTCCATCCGCCACCGCACGGTGTACGAGTACCAGCGCCCGGTCGAGCGCAGCGCGCACGTGTTCCGGCTCACGCCCGCGCACGATCGCCACCAGTCGCTGCTCGCGCACCAGCTGCAGCTGAGCGTCGAGGGCGAGGCGTTCGACTTCGACGACGCCTTCGGCAACACCGTGAGGAAGGTGCTGCTCGACTCGACCTACGACAGGCTCGTGATCGAGGCGCGCTCGACGGTGGAGGCGCGCGACACCGAGCCGCTCAGCATCCACCCGCGCCGCACCCGCGCGACGATCCCGATCGCGTGGATGCCCTGGCAGCGCCAGCTGCTCCAGCCGTTCCTCTTGCCGCCGGAGCTGCCGCAGACGCAGCTCGAGGAATTGTTCGAGTACGCGATGAGCTTCGTGCGGCGCAACGACTACGACCTCTTCGACACGCTGCTCGACCTGAACTCCACGCTGCACCGCGAGTACCGCTACACGCCGGGCGCGACGCACCTCGGGACGACGGCGTGGGAGGTGTACGAGGCGCGCCGGGGCGTGTGTCAGGATTTCACCAACCTGTTCATCTGCCTCGCGCGGATGCTGAGCGTGCCGGCGCGCTACGCGTGCGGCTACGTGCTCACCGGGCCCCGCGACGAGCGCCGCGCGATGGGGGACGCCTCGCACGCGTGGGTGCAGGTGTACCTGCCCGAGATCGGGTGGAAGGGGTTCGATCCGACCAACGGCAGCCTCACGCAGACGGAGCACGTCCGCGTGGCCGTGGGGCGCAACTACGTCGACGCGACGCCCACCTCGGGCACCATCTACGTCGGCGGCGGCCCGGAGCGCATGTCGGTCGACGTGCGGATGGAAGAGGCGGGCTGACTTGCGGCCCCGGGCGCGCTCGCGATAGTGCCGCGCATGGTCGAGCCCGCGCCCTTCTCGCGTCGCATCGCGGTCGTCGTCAACGGCAACGCGAAGAGCGTGACCGAGGAGATCATCGCGACCCTCGGCGACATCCTCGCGGGCGGCGATCTGTTCGTCTCGCGCCGCGTCGAGGAGGCGAAGGACATCGCGCGCACGATCGTCACGCGCGGCTACGGCACGGTGCTGACGGGCGGCGGCGACGGCACGTTCACGGTCATGGTGACCGAGGTCGTGCGCGCGTGCGACGCCGCGGGCGCGCCGCGGCCGAGGTTCGGCCTGCTGAAGCTCGGGACGGGCAACTCGCTCGCGTGGGTCATCGGCGCCTCCGCCGCGAAGGGCGGCAGGGGCCTCGCGGCCGACATCCAGCGCCTCCGCAGCGACGCCGGCAGCCGCCCGATGCGCCTCATCGAGGTGATGGACACGCTGACGCCGTTCTGCGGCTGGGGCGTCGACGCCCAGGTGCTGCACGACTACCAGCGCACGAAGTCCTTCCTCTCGAGGGGTCCGCTCGCGCGGCTCGCGCCGGGCGCCCTCTCGTACGTGCTGTCGAGCGTCACGCAGACGCTGCCGAGCTACCTGTTTCGCGGCGTGCCGTTCGTGCGGGTGCGCAACACGGGCGGGGACGCCTTCCGCATGGGCGCGGGGCACAAGCGCGGCGCGTCCGCGATCGGCGCGGGCGAGACGCTCTTCGAGGGCAAGGCGCGCCTCATCTGCTGCTCGACCATCCCGTACTATGGCTTCGGGTTCCGCATGTTCCCGTTCGCCGAGGACCGCGCGGACAAGATGCACCTGCGCCTCAGCGTCATCGACGCCGTCACCTTCGCGGCGAACTTCCCCGCGATCTGGCGCGGCGAGTACGAGAACCTCGAGAACACCTTCGATTTCCTCGTCGACAGCGTCGAGATCGAGACGGATCCGCCGACGCCGTTCCAGATCGGCGGCGACCCGGTCGGCGCCCAGGCGAAGCTCACGCTGTCGCTGCCGAGGCAGCCGATCGATCTCGTCGACCACTACGCGCCGCCGCGCGGCGCCGGCGCGAGCTGAGCCACGCGAACCCGCGCCGAGGCTGCGAGCCAGGTCAGCTCAGAACGATCCGCTCGCGACCACGCCGCCGCCCGCCGGTGACGCCGCGGGGACCAGCGTGAAGCGCGGGAGCGCGCGCCGCGGCGCGCCCGTCGCGACCTCCTGCTCGGGGCGCGACGAGTACAGGTAGGCGGCGAGGCCACCCGCCGCCAGGCCCCCGATCAGCATCACGTCGGCGACGAGGTTGAGGCTCTTGCCGCTGTCGCGCAGCGACTTCGCGCCGTCCGGGTCCGAGCCGTCGTTCTTCTTGTCGAAGTCGCTCTTCTTGCCGAGCGCCATCATCCCGGTGACCGCGCCGCCCGCGAGGAGCACGGCCGCGGCGCCGCCCGCGACGTACACTGACGTCGGCACCGGGCGGATCCTCTCCTTCGGCGGAGGGGGCGGCGGCGCGGAGGTGGTCGACGGCGCGGCGGACGCGGTGGCGGGGGGCGGCGCGACGACGGCGCCGCCCTTCTTCGTGAGCGTGAACGTGTGCGTCTCCTTCGCGCTCGGGGCGACGTCGAATTCCCACGCCTGGTCGTCGTAGCCGGCCGCGCGCGCGATCATCACGTGGTGGCCTGGTCGCAGGCCGAGCTCGATCGAGCCCTTCACCGGCCCGTACTGGTTGTTGACCGCGTCGCCGCGGGACGGCACCCGCTGGTCCCGGAGCGTCACCCCGTCGACGTTCACCTGGACGGTGACGCGCGCGACGCCCGCCTTCAGCGTCGCGAGATCCGTCTCGATCTGCTTCTTCTCGGCGGGATCGAGGTCTCGGCCCTCCGCCAGGTACTTCGTGTACGCCTCGATGGCCTCGCCGTCGCGCTCGAGCTTCATCGCCGTCAGGCCGAGGTTGCCGAGGATCTTGTACGACGGAGACGCGGCGTACGCGGCCTTGAACTCGCGGTACGCGTCCTCGTAGCGGGCGCCCTCCGGATCCTTCAGGAGGTTCACGCCGGCGCCGAAGTGGCGCTTCGCCTCGTCGGTGATGGGCGTGTCGGCGAGGGCGACGCCGCCGAGGAGCGTCGCGGTGAGCAGCGCGGCGAGCGCGTGGGCACGGGTCGTCTTCATGGTCAGGGGCACAGCGGGTTGGCGTTGCGGACGGCCGTGAAATCCGGCTCGAAATCGGTGGGGGGCTTCCAGTCGCTGGTGCGCTCGGTGAGCGGCTTCGCGGGCTTGCTCGGGTCGAGCTTGAACGCGCGCACGAAGTGCTGCGAGCCGACGCTGTACGGCACGATGACCGTCCTCGTCGCGTGGTCGAACGCGACGCGCTGCCCGGGCTTGCCGAGGCTCTGGAGCGCGGCGGGCTTGCTGGTGTCGCCCGGCACGATGAAGATCGCCTGGTCCGTCAGCTCCGAGACGAACGCGATGTCGTCGCACTCGTCGTACGCGAGCGCCTTCAGCGCCGGGCCCGTCGCGTCGAAGGGCGCGGGCGCGCCGGCCTTCGACAGCGAGGTCGTCGTGTAGCTCTGCACGTAGCCCTTCGCGGGGGGCACCGGCGGGAACGCCGCGAAGAAGCGATCGCTGCCCGCTCCGAACGCCATGCTCGCGCCGACGGTGAAGTCGTACGTGCCGATGGACTTGCGCGCGAGGTACGTGACGGCGGTGTCGGTCACGCTGATGGGGAGGATCGACGCGTCGCAGGTCTTCATCGTCGCGTTGCACGCGGTGATGCCCGCGAGGCCCACGACGCCCCCCGCGGAGGCCGCGTCGCGGCTGGCGACCACGGAGACCGCCTCGCCGGTGGAGAACGACGTGCCGGTGTCCGGGAGCACCTTCATCGCGGTCGGATCGGACGTGTCGACCACGACGAGCGCGCGCTTCGTGCCCTGCCCGCCGGGGTACGTGAGGAACGCGACGCGGCCGTTGAGCGCGACCGCGCTGCCGCGCGCGTTCGGCGGGACCGCCACCGTCCCGAGGTCGGGGAGCCACTTGCCGGTCGACATGTCGAGCTTGCGGGCGCGCAGCGTGACCGCGTCGCCGGGCGCCGGATCGGGCTCGGTCGCCGAGTCGAACACGAAGAAGGTGTCGGTGATCGCGTCGTGCACGACGCCCGAGACGATCATCGTCTCGCGCGAGGTCTCCTCGCCGCTGCCGGTGTCGAGCACGGTGAGGATGCGCGTGTCCGGGGTGCCCGGGACGAGGCCGCTGAGGACGACCGCGCCCACCAGCGCCGGCGCGCCGCCCGCCCCTGCGCCCGCGCCACCTCCGCCGCCCGCGCCCGCGCCGCTGCCCGCGCTGCCAGATCCTGCGCCGCTGCCCGCCGATCCAGCGACCCCGCCGGCGCCGGCGCCACCGACGGAGCCTCCCGACCCTGCCGTCACCGTGCTCCCCCCCGTGCCCGCCGCCCCCGCGGCGCTGCTCCCCGCGGCGCCGGGGCCGCCGGCGAGCGGCTTGACCTCATCGAAGGAGTTGGCGAGCGAGCAGCCGAGCGCGAGCGTCGGCACCATCCACAGCGCGGTCAGTCGGGTGTTCATCAGTGTGTTCGCTCAGTTGTTGGGCGCGCCCTGCACGATCCAGAGCCGCAGCAACTCCTTCTGCGGGGCCGTCAGCGGCGGCGCGGCGCCTGGCGGCATCGCCTGGCCGACGATGTCGACCGAGCCCGTGGCCTTCTTGTACAGGTAGCTCTTGCTGGGATCGCCCGGCGCCACGCGGAGCTCGGCGGGCTTCTCGACCGAGGCCACGCCCACCATCGAGGCGTACGAGAAGCCCTTCGTGAGCGTCAGGGTCGCCTGCGGGTTGTTGTTCGAGTGGCACCCGTCGCTCGCGCAGGTGTCGGTCAAGAAGGGCTGCACGTCCGTCTTCAGTGACACGAACGTCGACTCCGATTTTTCGACGGTGTTGGTGTCGCGGTTGCCGGCCTTGTCGCGCGCGCGCACGACGAAGTAGTACGTCGTCGCGCTCTTCAGGTTGGGCACGGTGAGCGTCGTCGCGCCGGGCGCCGAGGTCGCGAGCGGGGGCTTCGTGAAGTCTTCCGTGCCCGCGGCCGTCGCCTGGAACACGTCGTACACGAGGTCGGCGGGCGCCGTCTTGTCGTCCGTCGCGGCCTCCCACTCCAGGTCGACGGAGGACGCCGTGAGGTTCGAGATCTTCGCGAGCCCCTTGAACGTCGGCGGGGTGTTGTCCTCCAGCGTCTTCGCGCTCCGCTCCTGCTTGTTCTTCTCCTCGTTGCCCGACGCGTCGGCCGCGCGGCACACGAAGAAGTAGCTCGTCGCCGACTTCAGGCCGGTGACGACGCCGGACGTCCCTCCGACGAACGTGCCCTGCGGCGTCGAGAAGTCCTGCGCGCCCGACGCGGTCGCCGCGTACACGTTGACCTTGAGGTTCTTCGCGGAGGTCGTGTCGTCGGCGCCCGGCTTCCAGGTCACGCTCACGGAGCCCGCGTCGAGGGTCGTCGCCGACGCGCAGCCGGAGAACGTCGGCGCGGTCGTGTCGGGGCCCGCCTTCGCGGTCACCTCCTTCGTGTTCGCGTCGAGGTTGCCCGCGGCGTCGCGCGCGCGGACGACGAAGAAATACGGCGCGTCGGGCGTCGACAGCCCCGTCACCACCACGCTCGTCGCGCCCGGCTCCGAGACGGCGGCGGGCGCCGTGAAGCTCTGCGCGCCGGTCGCGTCAGCCGCGTACGCGTAGTAGACGAGGCCCTCCGGCGGGGTGAGATCGTCCGTGCCAGCGGCCCACGTCAGCGTCACCGCGCCCGCGTCGGCAGACGCCGCGGACACCGCGCCCGCGAAGGTCGGCGCGGCCGTGTCGGCCTTCGTCGTGGCCGATTTCTCCTTCGTGTTGGTGTCCTCGTTGCCGGCCTCGTCGACCGCGCGGACGACCACGAAATACGGCGTGTCGGCGGTGAGGCCGGCGCTCAGCTCGAGGCTCGTCGCGCCGGGGGCGCTCGTCGCCGTCGGCGCGGAGAACGTCTGGCCCCCCGCGGCGGACGCGACGTAGACGTTGTACTTGATCTTGATCGCGACGGAGACGTCGTCGGTGGCCGGGGCCCACGCGATCAGGAGCCCGGTCGGCGAGATCGGCGCGACCGCCGTGACGCCCCCGAACGTCGGCGCCGACGAGGCCTTGCCACCCGCGCCCGCTGCGCCGCTCGCGCCCGCCGCGCTCGTCCCTGCGGCGCCCGCGACGCTCCCGGCGGCTCCGGCCTTGCCCGCCTGCGCCGAGCCGGCGGCCCCGGCCTGCGCGGCCCCGGCGCTCCCTGCGGCCCCTGGGCCGGACGCGACGCACCGTTGATCCTTCTGCACCGTGCCCTCGCCGCAGGTCAGGCCCTGCTCGTCCTCGCCCCCGCCGCACCCCGCGGCCGCGCCGCTCACCGCACAGGCCACCGCCAACCACACCCCGAAGCTCTTCGATTTCATGGCGTCCCTTCGTTGGAGGCGCACGATTTGCCTCTCAAGCGCGCGAATCCTGCATGGTCGGTCCGGGCGCGTCAAAGAGAACTCGCGCGCGGCTGTTCGAGTTGTTTCGCTCGGGATGCGCGGGCGTGGGTCAGCGCGGCTTCGGCGGGCCGAGATCGTCGGCGAGGTAGCCGAGGATCACGTCGTCGAGCGACTCGTCGGCGGCGGGGGCGTCGGCCCCGAAGAACGCCGCTGGGTTGCCCGCGCTGGCGACCGGGCGCCCCACGGCGAACTTGCTCGAGGAGGGCGGGTGGGGCCTCGGCGGCTTCGCCTGGGGGCGCTCGCTCGTCCCCTTCGAGCGCGGCTCGGTCGAGACGACGCGGTACCCGGACAGCTCGACGCGCGGCGCCCCGACGCTCGGCGGGGGAGGGAGATCGTCCAGGCCGGGCGCGCCCCGCGCGGCGTCTGCTTCGGCGGCTGCGCGCTCGATCGCGTCCGCCATCCTGATCTCGCTCGACGTGAGCTCCTCGTCGTCGCCGGACGCGTCGCCCTCCGCGGCGGTCGTGCTCGCGGTCTGCGCGTCGGCGTGGGGCTCGGGCCCTGGCGCTTCGGCAGGCGCCGCGCCCGCCTCGCGGGTCGGCGCGACGTCGGGAGGGGCCGCCGCGGCGCCGAGGGCGGGCTCGGTCGGCCGCGCGGCGCTCGGGCTCTTCTGCGCGATCAGCTCGTCGAGATCGCCCGCCTTCAGCGTGCGGAACATCGCGCGGTGCTGCTCCTTCATCAGCGCCTTCACGTGGTCGGCGAAGCCGGGCTGCCCGACGTGATCGGCGTACGACGTCTTCGTCGTCTTCAGGATGCGGCCCCCGTCCATGAACAGGTGCGTGATGACGTGCGGGTGACGGACGCCGGAGTCCTCCGTCTGGACGTGGAACACCTGGCCCTTGTACCGGAGGTTGTTGTTGAAGCCGAGGAGCGGCGACGGGCGCGACACGGGCCCGCGCAGGCTACCACAGCTGCCCTCGCGCTCAGCCGTCGTCGTCGGGCGCCGACGTCGCCGTCGCGCTCGTGCGCGTCGCCTCGAGGCTCGCGACGCCCCGCGACACCTGGGCGAGCACGCGGCGGTGCGACGAGGTGATCGCGCGCCACGCCGCCTGCGCCTCCGCGGCCGTGCCGTGGCGATCCTCGCGGCGACGCGCGAGCGAGCGCTGCAAGAACCCCTCGATCGCCGCGGGCCAGCGCTCCCCGGTGACCTCCTCGAGCCGCGGCGGATCGCGCTCCATCTTCGCCGCCACCAGCTCTGCCGCGGACCCCGACTCGAACGGCAGCTTGCCCGCGAGCGCGCGGAACGTCAGCGCGCCGACGGCGTAGAGATCGGCGCGCTCGTCCGCGCGCGCGGCGCCGCGCACCTGCTCGGGCGCCATGTACGCGAAGCTGCCCAGCGTCGCGTCGAAGCTCGTGAGGCTCCGCTCGTCGCCGCTCCTGCCGCGCGGCAGCAGCTTCGAGATGCCGAAGTCGAGGATCTTCGCGCGCGCCTCGCCGGCGGCGTCGGCGGTGAGGAACACGTTCGCGGGCTTCAGATCGCGGTGCACGACGCCGAGGCGGTGCGCGGCGATCAGCGCCTCGAACACGTCGTCCACGATCGGAGAGAGATCGGCGAACGCGACGTAGCCCTCGCGCTTCAGCCTGTCGCCGAGGCTCTCGCCGAGGAGCAGCTCGAGCACGAGGTACAGCTCGCCCGCGGGGGAGCGCCCCGCGCGCACGAGCTCGCAGACGAAGGGGCTGCGGAGGCTCTCGGCGATGCGCGCCTCGCGCTCGAAGCGCTTCACCAGGTCGGGCTTGCGGGCCGTCTTGTCGAGCAGCAGCTTCAGCGCCACCGCGCGGCCGTCGTGGACGTCGACGGCGCGCCACACCTCGCCCATGCCTCCGCGGCCGAGCGGCGCCTCGATCCTGTACCGACCGTCGAACGTCTCGCCCTCTGTCAGGCCCACGGAACCTCGCGAGCGTAGCAGACCCGCGCGCGATGGCGCGGGGACGTCACTTCATGCCGGGCAGCTTGCCGGGCTCGGGCGGAGGCTCGAGGTACTCCATCACCTTGTAGGTGATGATGCCGGTGAGCGGGTTGGCCTCCACGCCCTGCGACGCGAGCGTGAAGCTCGTCGAGTACTTGCCGACCACCTTCACCTTGCCGTCCTTCGCGGGGATGGGGTTCGGGATGACGACGCCCCAGGTGTCGTCCTTCGGGGGCTCCTTGTTGGTCTTCACCTTGAACTTCTCGATGGCGTCGTAGATCTTCGCGAAGTTCGACGCCCAGCCCATCACGGGGATGGCCTCGCCGACCGGCGAGGTCTTCTCGTCGGCGATCCAGAACGTGGGCACCGGCGGGGGGTTCTTCTCGCACTCCTTGCCGTCGGCCTTGCCCGTCTTGTGCACGGCGCACGGCGGGGCGTCGGCGAGGTTCGTCTTGATGATGTACCCGACGATCGTCACCTGCTCCTGGGCGACGAGCTTCGGCCCGTGGATGCGGCTGCGCAGATCGTGGATGGCGCCGTAGACGGTGTACGCGTCGCCGACCTTCTTCGGCTTCTTCGACAGCGTCGGGACCGCGGGGAGGTTCGCCGCCTTGCCGCTGTACGCCGGGCGCGGCTTGTACTCGACCTTGTCGCCGCCGCAGCCTGGGGCGAGCGCGACGAGCGCGAGGGGGATGAGGGCGAACAGCGCGGTTGCGACGGGGCGCGAGAGCGAGTGGGTCATGCCGTGCCTTGACGAGGGGAGGTGACGGTGGGCGCGTGCTCCCTGGCCCCGGACCGTCGTGGGATGCGTGCCACGGCTATCACGCGCAAGAAAGCGGCGGCAAGGCTTACGTTGCGGTGATTTCGCTCGCATCGCGAAGATGCAGCGAGGCTGTGCTGCCGGCGGCGAGGGCCGCGGGCGCGCGCGGGAGCGTGTATCCTCCCGCGCTCGACATGGAGGACACGTTCATCGACCCGCCCTGGGAGTCGGCGCGCTGCCTCGTGATGATCCTCGCGGGCGGCGAGGGGCGCCGGCTCGGCCCGCTCACGATCGATCGCGCGAAGCCCGCCGTGCCGTTCGGCGGGCGCTACCGCATCATCGACATCGTGCTCTCGAACTTCGTCAACTCGGGGCTGCACCGCATCAAGGTGCTGACGCAGTACAAGAGCGCGAGCCTCGAGGAGCACATCGCGCGCGCGTGGCGGCTCTCGCCGATCCTCGACCACTACATCGAGTGCATGCCGGCGCAGCAGCGCACCGGGAAATCCTGGTTCCGCGGCAGCGCCGACGCCGTGTGGCAGACGGTGCACGTCATCGACGACGAGAAGCCGAACGTCGTCGCGATCTTCGGCGGCGACCACGTCTACAAGATGGACGTGCGCCAGATGCTGATGGATCACCTGTCGCAGAAGGCGGATCTCACCGTCGCCGCGATCCCCGTGCCGAAGGCCGAGGCGAAGGATTTCGGGGTCATCGAGTGCGACGCCGAGGGGCGCATCCTCGCGTTCCACGAGAAGGTCGCGGACCCGCCGACGATGCCCGGCAACGACGCGATGTGCCTCGTCAGCATGGGCAACTACCTCTTCTCGACGAAGCCGCTGCTCGGGGAGCTCGCCGCCGACGCCGAGAAGGACGACTCGAGCCACGACTTCGGGCGGGACATCGTGCCGTCGATGGTCGCGAAGGGGCTGAACGTGCGCGTGTACGACTTCGCGAAGAACGCCGTGCCGGGCGATCGCCTGCGGGGCTACTGGCGCGACATCGGCACCGTCGACGCGTACTGGGAGGCGCAGATGGATCTCGTCGCGATCCAGCCGCTGTTCAACCTGTACAACACGCACTGGCCCATCCGCACCGGCGTGAACCACGATCCGCCCGCGAAGTTCGTGTTCTCGGACGCCCAGACCGCGCGCGTCGGCATCGCGACCGACAGCCTCGTCTCGCCGGGCTCGATCATCTCGGGCGGCCGGCTGCACCGCTCGGTGCTGTCCTACCGCGTGCGCGTGAACTCCTTCGCGGAGGTCACCGAGTCGATCCTCTTCGAGGACGTGCAGGTCGGCAGGCACGCGCGGCTGCGGCGGTGCATCGTCGACAAGGGCGTCGAGATCCCGCCGAACACCGAGATCGGGTTCGACGCGAAGAAGGACCGCGAGCGCTTCTACGTCAGCGACAAGGGGATCGTCGTCATCCCGAAGCGCGCGAAGCTCGGCTGAGCCGGTGGGACGCACCGTCATCGTCGGCGACGTCCACGGCTGCGCGGCCGAGCTCTCCGATCTCGTGGCGAAGATCGGCGTCGCCGCGGGCGATCGCGTCGTGTTCGTCGGCGATCTGATCGCGCGCGGGCCCGACAGCCGCGGCGTGCTCGCGATCGCGCGGCGGCTCGGCGCGGTCGCGGTGCGCGGCAACCACGAGCAGAAGCTCCTCTCGCACCGCGCGACGCGCGCGCCCCTGTCGGCGATGCACCGGCGGGTCGCCGACGCGCTCTCGCCGCGCGACTGGGCCGATCTCGAGGCGATGCCGCTCTACGCCGATCTGCCCGAGCACGGCCTGCGCGTCGTGCACGCCGGGGTCGATCCCGCGACGCCGCTCGAGCGCCAGCTGCCCGAGTGGCTGCTGACGATGCGCACGATCGTCGACGGCCGCCCGAGCGACAAGCACGGCGACGCGCTCTGGGGCGCGGCGTGGCGAGGCCCGAGGCACATCGTCTTCGGGCACAACGCGCGGCCCGACCCGCAGCTCCACCCGTTCGCGACCGGGCTCGACACCGCGTGCGTCTACGGCGGGCGGCTGACCGCGCTCGTGCTGCGCGAGGGCGAGCGCGTCCCTGACGTCGATCACCGCGCGCTGTCGCTGGTGAGCGTCCCCGCGCGCCGCGAGCACGCGAGGTACGCGTGAGCGAGAGAGAGATCTACCTGGGCCCGTCGTTCATGCTGCCCAGGCGCGGGTTCGTCGCGCTGCCGATCGTCCCCGCGCACCGGCTGCCGGACGGCACGCGCGCCGCCGGCGCGCTCCTCGGGAGGGTCGACGGCCAGCTCGTCGCGTACGCCAACGTGTGCCGCCACCTCGCCATCCCGCTCGACTACGGCGACGGCGAGGTGACCGAGCCCGACGGGGAGCTCTTGCTCTGCCACCACCACGGCGCGACGTTCGAGCCGCGCGACGGCGAGTGCACGGGGGGGCCCTGTGTTCGCGAGTTCTTGTGGAGGTTTCGCGTCGTCGAGCGCGACGGGGAGGCGACGCTCGTCGTCGGCCACGAGGGCGACGACACGCCCGGCGCCCCGCCCTGACGCGCCGCCCCGTGGCGGCGAGGCCATCGCCCCGGCGACCGGCGAGCGGCGGGCCAATTGCTCGCCGGATCCCGCGACTTGTGGCATAGGCGCGCCCTTGCCATGTCGAGCGACGACGCGCTTACGCCCTCGGAGTCCAGCCCGCCCGCGCCCGCACCGGGCGAGAAGAAGGGCCTCAGCCGCCGCCTGTACGACTACTGCCTGAAGTGGGCGGGGACGCCGTACGCGCTGCCGGCGCTCTGCGTGATGAGCTTCGCGGAGTCGTCGTTCTTCCCGGTGCCGCCCGACGCCCTGCTCCTGCCGATGTGCTTCGCGAAGCCGAAGCGGAGCTTCCTGTACGCGACGGCGTGCACGGTCGCGAGCGTGCTCGGCGGCGTCCTCGGGTACTACATCGGCTACGCGCTGTGGGAGCAGGCGGGCCTGAAGGAGTGGTTCATCCCGCGCGTGTTCTCGCAGGCCGCGTTCGACAAGGTGCGCGCGATGTACGTGGGCAACGCCTTCCTCATCATCGCGGCGAAGGGCCTGACGCCCATCCCGTTCAAGATCGTGACCATCACGGCGGGCGTCGCGAAGGTGGGGTTCGGTGAGTTCGTCGCGGCGTCGATCGTGTGCCGCAGCATCCGCTTCTACGCGGAGGCGACGCTCATCTTCTTCTTCGGCGAGAAGGTGCGGCCGATCGTCGAGAAGTACCTGACGCCGCTGATGCTCGCCGCGTTCGTGCTGCTCGTCGGCGGCTTCGCGCTGATCAAGCTCTACCGCTGACATGCTGGGCCACGCGGGGCGATGAGGCGCAGCGACGACCCGTTCCTCGAGGCCACCGTCGCCGGCCCCGGCCGGATCGAGGTGCTCACCGGCGCGCTCGCGGTCCAGGCCGACGCGTCCCGCCGCGTCGAGGTGGGCGCGGAGGCGCTGCTCGTCGGCCGGCACGCGTCGTGTCAGCTCGTCGTCGACGACCGCCGCGTCTCGTCGGTGCACGCCGAGGTCGTCGCGACCGAGCGCGGCGTACGGCTGCGCGATCTCTCGAGCAAGAACGGCACCTTCGTCCACGGCGTGCGCGTGGGCGAGGTGTTCCTCCGGCACGAGACGCAGGTGAAGCTCGGCGAGACGACCCTCGTGTTCACGCCGTCGAAGGGCGCGCGGCAGGTCGAGGAGGAGGCGTCGTTCGGGCCGCTCGTCGGCCAGAGCCACGAGATGCGCGCGCTGTTCGGCCGCCTGCGGCGCATCGCGGCGACGGAGCTCACGGTGCTCGTCGGCGGCGAGACGGGCACCGGCAAGGAGCTCGTCGCGCGCGCGATCCACCTCGGCAGCCCCCGCGCGAAGGGGCCCTTCGTCGTCGTCGACTGCGGCAGCATCCCGCAGTCGCTCGCGGAGGCGGCGCTGTTCGGCCACGAGAAGGGCTCGTTCACCGGCGCGACGGATCGCCGCGTCTCACCGTTCGTCGAGGCCGACGGCGGCACCGTCTTCCTCGACGAGCTCGGCGAGCTCCCGGCCGAGCTGCAGCCGAAGCTCCTGCGCGCCCTCGCGGAGCGCCGCATCAAGCCCGTGGGGAGCAACACGTACCGCCCGGTCGACGTCCGCGTCGTCGCGGCGACCCGCCGAGATCTCGTCCGCGAGGTGAACGAGGGCGTGTTCCGCAGCGATCTGTTCTTCCGCGTGGCCGAGGTGCGCGTCGACCTCCCGCCGCTGCGCGCGCGGCTCGACGATCTGCCCGCGCTCGTGCGCCGGATCCTCGCGGAGCTCGGCGACGAGGCGGCGTTCTCGCGCGTCACGGCCGACTCGCTCGCGCGGCTCGCGCGGCACGACTGGCCGGGGAACGTGCGCGAGCTGCGCAGCGCCGTCGCCGTCACGCTCGCGCTCACCGATCCGGGCGAGCCGCTCGAGCTGTCGCCGAGCGTCGTCGGGATCGCCGATGTCCCGGCCGCGGGCGTCGCGCGCGCCGCCGCGCCGGGCTCGCCCGCCGAGCTCGCCTCGTTCAAGGACGCGAAGCAGGAGGCGCTCGCGCGCTTCGAGCGCGAGTATTTCGCGCGCCTCTCGGCCGACTGCCAGGGCAACGTCTCGGAGATGTCCCGGCGCTCCGGCCTCGAGCGCGCCCACGTGCGCGCGTACCTCCGGCGCCACGACCTCGCCTCGCGGCCGAGGGGCACGTGAGGCGCGCGGCGCTCGTCCTCGCGCTCGCGCTCACCGCGTGCGTCGATCCCTCGCCGAAGCGCCGCCGCGAGGTGCCCGCGCGCCTCGCCCGCTTCGTCACCGACACGCCGCCCGAGCCGCAGCACCGCCTCGACTACCTGTTCGACGGGCGCATCCGGCTGTTCGGCTACCGGCTGGATCCCGACGGGCCCGTGCAGCCGGGAGAGAGCGTGAAGCTCACGCTCTACTGGCAGGCGATGGAGCGCATCGAGCCGGGGTTCATGCTGTTCACGCACCTCGGCGACGCGCGCGGGCAGCGCTACCCGTCCGGCAACTTCGACCACGTGGGGCCGCTGCGCGAGGCGACGGGCGGCGGCCAGGCGTTGCCCCCCGGCGACTGGGTGCGCGGCAAGGTCTACGTCGACGAGCAGCCGCTCGTCATCCCGCGCGAGGCGAGCGGCGAGGTGCAGATCACGACGGGCATCTGGCGCGGCGACGTGCGCAAGCCGATCACGACCGGCGCCGGCGACGCGGAGAGCCGCGCGCTCGTCGCGCGCCTGAAGATCGGCGGGAGCGAGCGCGCGCCCGCCCGCGACGCCCCGAGGAGCGTCCCCTCGCTGCGCGCCGAGAGGCTCGCGCCCGGCGTCGCCGCGCCCAGGATCGACGGCAAGCTGGACGATCCCGCGTGGCGCACGGCCGCGCGCACCGGGCCCTTCGTCGACGTCGCGACCGGCGGCCCGGCGGCGGGCGCGCTCGGCGTCGAGGGCTCGGCCCGCGTCACGTGGGACGACGCGCGCGTCTACTTCGCGTTCGAGGTCGCCGACAAGAAGCTGATCGGTGGTCTCTCTGCCGCCGAGGCCGCGTCGCGCGACCCGCACGTCTGGGAGAAGGAGTGCGTCGAGCTGATGATCGACCCCGACGGCGACGGCGACAACCTCGACTACTACGAGGTGCAGGTCTCCACGCAGAACGCCGTCTTCGACTCGCAGTTCGACGGCTACAACCTGCCGCGCGGGGGGCCGAGCGGGCCCTTCGGGCACGAGGAGTGGTCGTCGCAGCGACAGAGCGCGGTCGCGGTGGCGGGGACGCTCGACAGCGACGCCGACGACGACGAGGGCTACACGGTCGAGCTCGCGATCCCGTGGGCCGCGTTCTCGAAGGCGAAGCGCGTGCCCCCGCGCGACGGCGACGTGTGGCGGGTCAACCTCTACGCGATGAAGCGCAACGGCGGCGTCGCGTGGTCGCCGATCCTCGGCGAGGGCAATTTTCACCGCGCGTCGCGCTTCGGCAAGATCGTCTGGTCGTCGGAGCCGGGCGCGGCGTCCGCGGCGTCGTCGGCCGCGCCTGCCGGGCCCGCGCCTCGCGCGCCGTGAGGCGGCCGCCGCTTTCCGTGGGACGAGGACGTGCTAGCTTCGCCTCCGATGCAATCTGCCGTGGCCTCGGTCCACGAGCCTCTCCCGGTCATCGGTCGCCTCCGGGCCGCGGTCGAGGGCGCCCTCGAGGGCAAGCCAGAGGTGGTCGAGCTGGCCCTGGTCGCGCTGCTAGCGGGCGGGCACGTGCTGCTCGAGGACGTGCCCGGCGTCGGCAAGACGACCCTCGCCCGCGCGCTCGCGAAGGCCATGGGCTGCGATCTGAAGCGCGTGCAGTTCACGAGCGATCTGTTGCCGAGCGACATCCTCGGCGTCTCGGTGTTCGACCAGCGCATCGGCGAGTTCACGCTGCGGCAGGGGCCGATCTTCAGCAACGTGCTGCTCGCCGACGAGATCAACCGCGCGAGCCCGCGCACGCAGTCGGCGCTGCTCGAGGCGATGAACGACGGCCAGGTGAGCCTCGACGGCCAGACGATCCCGCTGCCGCACCCGTTCTTCGTCATCGCGACCCAGAACCCGGAGGACTTCGCCGGCACCTTCCCGCTGCCCGAGTCGCAGCTCGACCGCTTCATGGTGCGGCTGAAGCTCGGGTACCCACCGCCCGCCGTCGAGCTGCGGCTCCTGCTCGACCGCGGCACCGATCGCGCCGCCGACGTGCCCTCGGTGCTCGACGCCGCGTCGCTCGTCGCGCTCCAGCGGCAGGCGGAGCGCGTCGCCGTCGACCCCGCGCTCGCGCACTATCTCCAGGCCATCCTGCAGGCGACCCGCAGCTGCACCGCGCTAGCGCTCGGCGCCTCGACGCGCGCGGGGATGAGCCTCGCCCGCGCCGCGCGGTCGCGCGCGCTCCTCCGCGGTCGCGCCTTCCTCATCGCCGACGACATCCATGATCTCGCGGTCCCCGTGCTCGCGCACCGCGTGAGGCTCGCGGCCCACGCCGAGGGCTACATGCCGTCGCGCGAGGAGGCGGAGGGCGCGGTGCACGACGTCGTCGCCCGCGTCCCCGTCCCGCTTTGAGCGCGTGGGGGCGCATCGGCGCGCGGCTCACGATGCCGCGCCGCCTCCGGCTGACCCGCGAGGGCAAGCTGTTCGTCGGCATCACGTTCGGCGTCGGCCTCGCGGCCATCAACACCGGGAACAACCTCCTCTATCTCCTGCTCGGGATGCTCCTGTCGCTGATCGTGATCAGCGGCGTGATGAGCGAGATCTCGCTGCGGGGGCTCACCGTCGTGCGGCGCTTGCCGGCGCGCGCGCAGGTGGCCCGCGCCCACCTCGTCGAGATCGAGGTCAGCAACGCGAAGCGGCGCATCCCGAGCTACGCGATCGAGGTCGAGGATCTCCGCGAGGGCCAGCCCGCCGACAAGCGCTGCTTCTTCCTGAAGATCAGCCCGAGCTCCGCGCAGGTCGCCGCGTACCGGCGCACGCCGCAGCGCCGCGGGCGCGATCTGCACACAGGGTTCCGCGTCGCGACGCGGTTCCCGTTCGGATTGTTCGAAAAATCGCGCGAGATCCGCGGAGAGGGAGAGCTCGTCATCTACCCGGCCGTCGACCCGGTGCGCCTGCCGGCCGATCGAGGCGGCTCGCGCCGGCTGGGCGGCGGCGCGGTGGGACGGGGCGCGGGCGACGAGATCGCGGGCGTGCGCCCCGGCCGCGCCGACGAGGATCCGCGCGACATCTACTGGCGCAAGAGCACCGTCCCGTCGCAGCTCGTCATGCGCGAGCGCGCGCGCGAACTGAGCCCGGACGTGAGCCTCACGCTCGACGTGGCCGAGCCCTCCCCCGCGGGCGACGACTGGCCGGCGCGGTTCGAGCGGCACGTCCGCGACGTCGCGTCGCGCGCGGTGGCGCACGTCCGCCGCGGCGATCGGGTCACCATCTCGACGACCGCGGGGCAGCGCGTGCGCGCCGAGCGCGCGTCGGGCACGGATCCCTTGCTGCGCTTCCTCGCGCTCGTCGAGCCGTCGAAGGCCGACGCCGCGCCCGCGCGCCCGCGCCGCCCGCTCGCGAGGGGCGCGTGAAGTTCGGGCTCGTGCACCGCGTGATGACGAACGCGCTCGCGGCGCTCGGCGTCCTCTCGCTCGTCGCGACCGGTGAGCTCGGGCGGTGGGTGAACGTCGCCATCCTGGTCGGCCTGGCCTGCGCGGTCGCGGTGCCCGAGCGCTTCGGTGACAACCCGTGGGTGCGGCGCGGCTCCCAGATCGCGCCGCTCTTGTTCCTCTCGATCCAGATCGGGCGCTGGGTCTCGGGTCGGCCGCTGCTGGAGGTGGCGGTCGAGTTCGCCGCGGTGCTGCAGATCGTCCGCGTCGCCACGCGCAGCGACTCGGCGCACGACCAGCAGGTGATCGTGCTCGCGCTCCTGCACCTCATCGCGGGCACGGTGCTCGGCGGGGGGCTCGCGTACGGCGTGTGCTTCCTCGGGTTCCTCGTCGTCGCGCCGGCCGCGCTGGTGCTGTCGCACCTGCGCCGCGAGGTCGAGGGCAACTACCGCCAGGGCGCGCGCGACCGCACCGGCCTGCCCGTCGACGTGCCGCGCATCCTGAAGAGCCGCCGCGTCGTGGGCAAGACGTTCCTGCTCGTCACGTGCTCGCTCGCGCTGCCGATCCTGCTCTTCACCGCGGGGCTGTTCACGCTGTTCCCGCGGGTCGGGTTCCACTGGCTGATCGTGCACCAGGAGGGCGGACGGCGCGTCGGGTTCTCCGATCTGGTCGATCTCGGCAGCGTGGGGCTGCTGCGCGACGATCCGCAGATCGCGCTCCGCGTGACCCTCCCGGACCTGCCCGAGCCTCCGCCCGACCGCGTCGCCTTGCACCTGCGCGGCACCGCGCTCGATTTCTACGACGGGCGCGCGTGGGCGCGCACCAACGTGCACCGCGCCGCCGTCGGGCAGCTGCAGCAGATCATCCCGATCGAGCGCCGCCCCGAGCCGGACGATCAGCGCGTGACGATCGATCTCGAGGCCTTCGACCCGCCCGTCCTGTTCACGCCGCCCGGCGCCGTCGCCGTCGAGATCGTGCCGCGCACGGAGTCTCCCTTCTTGCTCGGCGTCTCGCGGCTGCGGATCGAGCGCGGCGCGGAGGGCGAGCTGCGGTACCGTGACAGCGAGGAGCGCGGCGTGCGGTACCACGCGTGGGTGTCGCGCCGCGCGCGGACGAGCGCCGCCCGCGAGGACATGTCGCGCTACCTCCAGCTGCCCCAGGGCCTCTCGCCTCGCATCTCGGCGCTCGCCGCGGAGTGGGTGGGCGCCTCGCCGCAGCCGCTCGAGAAGGCGCGCATCATCGAGCGCCGGCTCCGCGCCGAGTACCGCTACGACCGCGCGTCGCCCTCCGCCGGCACGCCGCACCCGCTCGATCACTTCCTGTTCGAGTCGAGGCGTGGGCACTGCGAGTTCTACTCGACCGCGATGGCCATCATGCTGCGCACAGCGGGCGTGCCGACGCGCAACGTGACCGGCTTCGCCGGCGGGAGCTGGAACCGCTTCAGCCGCGCGTACACCGTCCGCCAGGGCGACGCGCACTCGTGGGTCGAGGTGTGGATCGACGGCGTCGGCTGGCAGCTCTTCGATCCGACCCCGCCGGCCGAGGCGGCCCCGCAGAGCGAGCTGCGCGGCCTGACGGCCTTCCTGCGCGACATGCTGGAGGCGACGAGCCAGCGATGGGACCGCAACGTGGTCGGCTACGACATCCACCAGCAGATGTCGCTGCTCGAGCGGCTCCGCGGGTCGTTCCGCGCGCCCGCGGGCCGGCCGGCGTTCGGCGTGCCGCCGAGCACGCTCTTCCTGTCGGTCGTCGGCCTCGTGGTCGTCTGGTGGCTCGTGCGCCGGCTGCTGCGTCGGCGACGCGCGCTGGCGAGCCCGGAGGAGGCGCGGTCGACGCCGGCCGTCCGGGCGAGGATCGCGACGGCGCTCTACGAGGCGCTCGAGGGCGCGATGAGCGCGCAGGGCGTGCCGCGCGCGCAGGGCGTGCCGCCGCTCGCGCACGCGCGCTCCTCCGACGTCACGGCGCACCCGCTCGCGAGGGAGATCCTGGACCTGACCGAGCTGTACCTCGACGCGCGCTTCGGGCACCGCGCGCTCGACGCCGCCGAGCGGGACGCCTTCCTGCTGCGGGTCAAGCGCGTCCGGGCGCACAAGATCAGGCCCGCGCGGGCGTAGCGCCCGTCACTCGACGCGCAGCGGCGTCGCCATGAACAGCAGGACGAAGAGCGCGAGGCACGCGACGGCGACCGCCCTCCTGCCCGGGCCGAGCGGTTCGCCCTCGTCGGTCGGCGGATGGACGCCGCCCGACGCGCGCAGCACGAGCGCGGTCAGCCCGAACCAGAGCAGCCAGAAGGTGCT
Organism: Polyangiaceae bacterium; assembly: GCA_020849655.1. Lineage (GTDB taxonomy): Bacteria > Myxococcota_A > Polyangia > Polyangiales > Polyangiaceae > JADLFU01. The sequence continues at coordinate 44,399 of JADLFU010000111.1, forward strand.
GTTCGACACGGCCGTGATCACCGCGTCGCTCGAGATCCCGTGCCCGCGCGCCCGCAGCAGGTTGCGCGCGGCGTTGACGACGAACAGCGCGAGCAGCCCGCGGTGCAGCCACCGCCCGAGCGTGTTCGCGCGGTCGCCGAGCAGCGCGTAGGCGACGTGGCCGCCGTCGAGCTGCCCGATCGGCAGGAGGTTCACCATCGTCAAGAACAGCCCCGTCCAGCCCGCGAACGCCGTCGGGTGCAGGTACACGTCGTGGCCCGCCGGGATGGGCCGCGCGAACGCCGCCTTCATCGCGAGGTAGAGGAGCGAGTCGCCCTCGATGAGCGACGGAGAGCTCGCCGGCTTCACCTCCGACAGCGACAGGCCGAGCCCGAGGAGCGGCAGCGCGAACACCATCCCCGCGAGCGGCCCCGCGGCGCCGATGTCGAGCAAGGCGCGACGAGACGAGATCCGCGACGTCATCCCGATGATCGCGCCCGCGGTGCCGAAGGGCGACAGGTAGGGCAGGGGCAGGAAATGCGGCAGCGACGCGGGCACGCCGTGCACGCGCGCCGCGACGTAGTGGCCGAGCTCGTGCGCGACGAGGATCGTGAGCAGCGGCACCGCGAACGTCCAGCCTCGCCACGCCGGCCCCGCCTCGCCGACGTAGCCCGCGCCTGTGTGCATCACTGACAGGATTGTCAACAAGAACAGCCCGAGCGGCGCGAGCGCGCGGGACGGCCTCGCCTCCGTCATGGCGCCCCGGCGCTGGCGGCGAGCCGGCGCACCGCGTCCGCCACGGTGAGCTCGACGGCGCCGCGCTCGCTCGCGAGCGAGATCGATCCAGGCGCGCGCCCGGGCTCGACGAGGACGCGCGCCCCCAGCGCGGAGAGGCGCGCACAGAGGCGCGCCGCGTCGTCGGGAGAGAGCCGCGCCTCGAGGTGCAGCGACGCGCCGAGCGCAGAGAGCGCCTCGTCGAACAGGGCGTCGAGCGCGCGCGCGTCCGCCGCGAGCGCGTCGCCGACGAGCCGCTCGGCGATCGCGCGGGCGAGCTCGAGGCACGCGGACCTCGAGCGCTCGGCGTCGATCACGATCGCGAGGTCGGTGAGCGGAGGCGTGCTGACCTCGAACACACGCGCGCGACGGGCGCCGCTCGTCCCCGGCCCGGCCTCGAGCACGGCGCCGCGCGCGACGCGCCTCATGCGGGCCTCGCCTGCTGCAGCTCCCGCGCCGCGCGGGCGACGGCCGCGGCGAGGAGCGCCGCGCGGGCGCTGCGCTCCGGGGTGGACGCGAGCGCCGCCGCGAGCGGCACACGCGCGCGCAGGTGGGCCACCGTGTCTGTCTCGCCGAGCAGCGCGGAGGCCGCGACGAAGGCCTCGTCGAACGCGTCGCTGTGCGCCTCGGTCACGCGCGCGCCTCCCACCGGCCGTCGCGCTCGACGGCCCGGCCCTCCGCCGCGAGCTTGTCGAGGTGCGCCTCGAGCGACAGCTCGGCGAGCGGCCACGCCGCGGCGGGCGTGTCGTCGTAGGCGTGCGGCAAGAGCTCGGCGACCGATGACAGAGGGCGCGCGAGCAGCGCCGCCGCGACCTTGGCCTCTCGCATCAGGCGGTGCGCGACGTACCTGTCGAAGGTGCGGGAGGGCTCCGCGATCGGCGCGCCGTGCGCCGGCAGGGCCAGCGTCGCGCGCCACGACGACAGGCGCGCGAGCTCGATGAGGTACCGCGCCATGTCGCCGTCGCCGCGCGCGATCAGGATCGTGCCCTCGCTCGCCACCATGTCGCCGACCACGAGGACGCCGAGCGCGCGCTCTCGCAGGCAGAGGTGCCCGGGCGCGTGACCTGGAGTGTGGGCGACCTCCCAGCGCTGCGGCGTCGGCCCCGCGAGCTCGAGCACGTCGCCGTCGTCGAGCTCGCGCGACACGCGGCCGTCGATGCGGCGCGCCGTCTCCCTGTGCGCCCACAAGGGGACGCCGAGCGCGTCCGAGAAGAACGCGGCCCCGCCCACGTGGTCGGGGTGGTGGTGGGTCGCGAAGATCGCGACGAGCCGCCGCCCCGCGGAGGCGAGGCCGCGCGCCCACGCGAGCCACGCTGCGCGCTCATCGTCGTAGGGCGTCGCCGGCTCCACCAGGAGCACGTCCCGCCCGCCGAGCGCGTAGCTGTTGGTGTGGGTCGCCGGCGGCAGCGTCGGCGTCCGCGCGCTCCAGGCCGCGACGCCGGGGAGGATGTCGCGCGCGCCCGTGATCACAGCGGGCAGGGGACCTGCTCGTCGCGCCAGACGCCGGCCGCGCACCTGCGCTTCATGAAGGTCGACGTGCACGAGGCGCCGTACGTGCAGGTGAGCCCGTCCGTCTTGCACGCCTGGCCGAGGTTCGGCGCGATCGCGGGGCAGGGCTGCGTAGCGGCGCCCGCGCAGGTCCACCTCGGCGTGCCCATGCACGGGCCGCCCGCGCACGCGGTGCACACGCAGCTCGCGCCGCCGCCGAGGTCGCACACCGCCTCGTTCTGCGTGCATGACCCGCCGGCGTCCGCCACGGCCTTCGGGCAGCCGTCGACACCCGGGACCACGGGCGCGGGGCACGCCGCTGGCGCCGTCGACCAGCCCGCCTGGGTGCACGCGACGCGCGTGCGGCAGCCCGGCGCGAGCTGCTGGCCGTACTCGCACAGCTGGTCGAGCTCGGGGCAGGGGCCCCCCTGGGGAGGCGTCGATGGGCACGGGGCGGCCTTCTTCGTGACCTTGCAGTGGCCGTCCTCGCCGCACTTGGCGGCGAGCTCCGACGGGAGCTGCGCCGCGCACTTGTCGGTGCACGGGCCGAGGCCCGCCCCGCACACCTCGAGCTCGTAGGCCTGCACCTGGTCCGCGGCGATCGCGACGTACTGGCTCGCGTCGAGCTTCTGGCAGTTGCAACACTGGTTGGCGGCGTGCAGCGCGCAGTCGGCGTCGGAGGTGCACGCGGAGACCGGGTGCTTCGTGACGTCGACCACCTGGCACTCGTTGTTCTTGCACATGGCGCTGAGCGCCGGGTTCGAGCTGCCAGCGCAGTCGGGGCACGGCTGCGGGCTGGGGCACACGTCCTCGAAGTGAGCCTGCACCTTCTTGTAATTCACCGCGTCGAGGTCGGCGGCCGTCGGCGTCGAGCAGACCCCGCAACAGGTGCTGGCGGCCAGCAAGCACTCGCCGGGCTTCGCGCACAGCGACCACTCCCCGGTGGCCGTGCCCTTGCAGCTGCCGGGGCTGTCCTCGACGTTGCACGCCGCGTTGCACGGGCAGATGTTCGCCCCCTTGCAGGTGCCGCCGGCGCCGCAGTCGTCGTCGTCCCAGCAGCGGCCGGAGACCTTCTCCTTGCACACGCCCTGTGCGCAGTTCTTCCCGGGGCCGCAGGCGGCGTCGCTCGCGCACGCGCAAGAGGGGGAGCCGGCTGCGCCGCTCGCGCCCGCGCCGCTCGCGCCCGCGCCGCCCGCCTGCCCGCCCGCGCCGCCCCGGCCTCCTTGTTGCGCGCCTGCCTGGCCCGCGCCCGCCGCGCCGCCCGGGCTCGCCTCGAACGTCTGGCCGCCGCACGCGACCGCGAGGGCCGCCCCGAGCACGAAGGAAAGCTTGTTCATTA